>BBSL01000414.1 GCA_001319865.1 Burkholderia sp. E7m39
GTGCACGCCGACGCGCTGCGGCCACGCGGCCGCAAGATCGCGCATGGCCGTCTCCAGATACGCCTCGCCCTTGCCGAGAATCGCCACCTGCAAGCGCGGATGCCGCGCGAGCATCGTGGGCAGCGCTTCCGCGACGACGTCCGCGAGCTTCTGCGACGTCAACCGGCTGCCGATCGCGACGAGCGGTGCGAACGGATCGACGGTCAGGCCGAAGATCTGCTGCAATTCGCGCTTGCACGCCTGCTTGCCGCGCACGTCGTCGACGGAATAAGGACGCGCGATCTGCGGATCGGCGGAAGGATTCCACGTGATGCCGTCGATACCGTTGGTGATGCCCGACAGCTTGTGCGAGCACGCCTGCAACACGCCTTCCATCAGATGACCGAAGCGCGGCGTCAGGATTTCGCGCGCGTAGTTTTCGCTGACGGTCACGACCTGATGCGCGTGGACGATGCCCGCTTTCATCATGCTCAGCGCGCCGTAGAACTCGATGCTGCGCGGGTCGGTCAACGCCGGCACGAGCAGTTCGGGCGGCACGCCCATCCAGCTGCCGAGAGCGAGCGGATAGTTGCCCTGAAACGCGAGGTTGTGCACGGTGAACACGCTTTTCGCCGACACGCCTGCGAGCTTCATCAACAGCGGCGTGAGGCCCGCATGCCAGTCGTGCGCGTGCACGATGTCGGGCTTGTGCACGCCGCGCACGCCGCGCGCAATGCGCGTGGCGGCTGCGGCAAGCGACGCGAAACGGATTGCATTGTCCGGATAGTCGCGGCCCTGGTCGTCCTGATAGAGATTGTCGCGCTTGTACAGATGATCCATCTGCAGCAGCAGAACGGGCACGCCCGTATCGGGCATGTGGGCGCGCAAAAGCCGGGCGTCGCCGCCCGGCAATCCGCCGATGCGGCACAGCGGCGTGATGCCCACGGCGCGTTCGAGCGCCGCCGGGTACGCGGGCAGCAGAATGGTCGCATCGACGCCCGCGTCGCGCAACGCGGCGGCGTACGCACTCACCATATCGCCAAGGCCGCCGGATTTCGCAAGCGGCATCGCCTCCGAGGCGACGAGAAGAACGTTCAGCGTCAAGGTATTGACTCCAGGTTCCAGGTGGTCGATTGAAAGAGACGCTTGAAATGCCGCCGTAAAGGCTCGCGTGATCCGGGAGGCGGACCGGGTCGGCGGAAGGCGAGGGACGGACAGCTTGGATTGACAGCAAGCGGTGTGCCACGGGCCGTGTGTTAACCCAATGCCGCTGCGGCGCGGGAGACGGCTTTGTTCAGACCTATGCAAGGAGCTTTGCCGCTGTGCATGAAGCACTGTAGAGGATGAAATGCGTCAACTTGGTGAACGCGGATGAGGCAAGTTGGCGCAGCCGCGCGAGTGTAATTCGCGATGGGACATGTGCCGGTATTTACACGGCACGGCGCAGTCGCTCGCGCGTGCGCACGAGGCGCACGCGCGTTCGCAACTGGTTTGCATCGATGCAACGCGGAGCTGCGCGCGCATCGATGCATGAGCCGAAGGCTAGATGTCGAGCCGCGAAATCTTTGCGCCTTCGAGCGAGACGCCCGCCATCAAACCCGCGTTGGTGAGCACGAACGCCTGCACGGGCTTGGTGGCCGTGGTCGAATCGATGTTGCCGTTCGCGCCGACCTTGACGAGCGCCACCGTCGCATCGCCGCCGACTGACCAGCCGTTGCTATTGCGGAACTGGTCCAGCGCGTCTTGCGTCATGAAGAGAAAGATCACGCCCTTCGATTGCGCGCCAATCTGCAAACCGAACGAGCCCGCTGCCGTGCTGTAGTAGCCGACCGTCTGACCGCCGACGCGCAGCGCGCCCTGACCATACTGACCGCCGATCCAGAAACCTGCCTGCACGACAGACGGGAAGACGAGTACGCCGCGCGCCTTGGACGCGAGTTCGCGTGACCCGTGCGCCGTCGCATACAGACGCGAGAGCGTCTCATCGACGCTCGAATCGATCGCGCGGCGTTTGTCGGCGTTGCTCGCGTTCGTCGTCGAATGCGACGGCGTCATTGTGCAACCGGTAAGTGCAAGGCCACCCGCAGCGAGCATCGCGCTCGTGCTGACTATGAAATTTCTTCTATGCATCATCGTTCTCCTGTTTGGCACGCCAAGTCCGGCGGACAGCCCCTCCCTGGTGCTGTGGCCGCCGCTGCCGCAGGTCGCGAAACCTTGTGCAGCAAGGACTGACGACGTAATAGCAGTTCGCGTGCCCGCCAAGCTCGCCTTCATGCACGGCTATGCGCAATCTCGCGAAGCGTCCTTCACGGTATGGACGCGACCGCAAGCTCGCTGACGGTGTGTACGAATTACACGCGGCGAAGCGTTAAGCGTTGTCCGAAGCCGCGCGCTTCAGGAGTTCGAGCAGGCGTTGCGGCGTAAGCGGTTTCGCGCAGTGCGCGTCGAAGCCGGCTGCGCGCGCCCGTTCGCGGTCGCGCTGCGATGCGTAGCCGGTACACGCGATTAAAAGCATGTGCGAAGTCGATTCCGATGCGCGCAGACGGCGCGCAAGTTCGAGCCCGTCGACGCCCGGCATCGCGATGTCGAGCACAACGGCAAACGGCTGCCATTCGGACGCGAGTTCGCACACGTCTTCGGCACCGTGCATCGCGCGGCACTCGAAACCGTTGGCAAACAGCAGAAGCTGCAATGCGTCGGCGGCATCGGGGTAGTCGTCGACAACAAGTACGCGCCGGTTATCGGTCATCCGCGTGCCGATGGGCCGCCACTCCAGTTCGTCTTCGCTGTCCTGTGGAATTCTCGTTGCCATTGGTGGTGGTCTCCTCACTCCCCGAGGCACTGGGACAGCAAGGGATGGACCCGGCACAGCACACAAGCGAACGCATAAGCGAACCCACGGAGCCGCGAATTGACAATTGCGCTGCGCGTCAGGGTTAACCAGCGAGCTAAACGCGATTGCGCGCCGTTGAAGAACGCAAATAAGCCGGATCATGTTGCTTATCAGCCGACTGCCCGCCTTATCATGCGACATTAATCGGCATTCGGATTTATATTCCGAACGGCGCCGCGAAAAACGGATTCGATGTAAGGCGCCGGCAGTCCGCGGCGGAGTTGCCGGAATCCGCGCTTCCAATAAAAGCAGCAAGCGAGGAAATAATGAATACATCGACCGTAACGGCGCGGCGCGCGCTCGGCATTGTGTGCGGCGAGGCGCGTTTAGCCAGCGTGGATGTGCTGCGCAAAATGCATTATGCAAATGCCGCCGCGAGAACATTTCAGCCATTGGATATTGCCGTCGAATGCTTTGCGAATGACGGGAGCCGCGCGCCGCATGCGCGCATTGCGGGCTCGGCCGAACACAAGCTGCGCGTGTTCGATTCGATCCGCGATGTCGAGCGGCGCGGCGTGACGGCCGTCGCGCTGCCGTGCTTCGACAGCCATCTGTTCATCGACGAAATGCAGCAGAACACGACGGTCGCCATCGTCGACATGATCGCGGCGCTCTTTGCGCATCTGCGGCAACGCTTTCCGCTATCGTGCCGCGTCGGCGTGCTGACTTCGCCGCTGCTGCATGAGCAGCGCCTGTTCGAACGATATGGCGAGCGCGTGCGTATCGATGTGGCGAGCGTCGGCGTGAGCGGCGCGGACCGCGACGTGTTGCGTGCGGCGTGCCAATCGCTGATCGCGCAGGGCATCGACGTGCTGATGCCGGGCAGCACCGACAGCGCGCTGTCGCTGCATAGACTCGGCACGCTGCCTGTGCCCGTCGTCGACGCGTATTCGGTGTACGCGCAACATCTGCTCGCCGCCGACCATCGCAAGCCCGCACGGGCGATCAAGCTCGGCGTGGTTGGCGGAGTGGGGCCCGCGGCGACGGTCGACTTCATGCACAAGGTCGTGCGCGGCACGCCCGCCGCGCGCGATCAGGATCACATCAAGATGATCGTCGAGCAGAACCCGCAGATTCCCGACCGCACGGATCATCTGACGGGCGACGGCGCCGATCCGACGCTCGCGCTTTACGCGACGTGCAAGAAACTCGAAGACGGAGGAGCCGACCTGATCGCGATACCGTGCAATACCGCGCATGCGTTCATCGCGCCGATCGAAGCACGCTTGCGTGTGCCCATCGTCAACATGATGAGCGTGACGGCCGACTACTTATGCGCCGCATTTCCCCATGTCGACCGTGTCGGCCTGCTCGCGACGGACGGCACGATTGCAAGCGGACTGTATCGCGCGGCGCTCGAAGCACGCGGAATGACCCAGGTCGTGCCGTCCCTCGCGATGCAGGCGCGCGTGACGAACGCCATCTACGGCGCGCGCGGCGTGAAAGCGGGCTTTACGAGCGGAGAGTGCGTCGACGACATCATGGCGGCACTCGACAGTCTTCTCTCGCAGCACATCGAAGTCGTTCTTTTGGCGTGCACTGAATTGCCACTGCTTTTCCCGCAAGCCGTCTCCGTCACGCGTAATGGACGCACTGCGCGTCTCGTCGATCCGACCGATGTGCTTGCAAGATCTTGCGTGGAATTCACGCGCGGCAAGCCGATCGCCACGCAGGCCAATGCCCGATGCGAAAAAGCGCCCGTCGACGATGCGGTTTTATCGAGGCAGATGGAAAGAGGCACGGCATTCAATGCCGAGCTGCTTTGAAGCTTCCATTCGCTGTGACTTTCGTGTTTCTTTTCGCTTTCTAATCACTTTCCAATAACAGTGATTTCAAGGTATTTCTCTTCCTTCGCAAACGTTTCACAATAAGTTCTTCATTCGACTTCAGACTGCGTTTCCAGCGGCGGCGCGTCATTTTCTTAGCGCGCCGTCATGTGCCGAAGTGCTGGAACAGGATGCTCGAATGAACGGACTTCCTCTCTCTTCACCGTGCGTTGGCGCGATCGTTGTGCGCGCATTGCTCACGCTGGCCGCATGCGGACCGGACGATGCCGCGAGCGGCGCGAGCACGGCGCCGTCACCGTCCCAGCCGGGCGCCGCGCCCGGTATGCAAAGCCCCGCCATTGCGCCCACTCAATCGCCGCCGCCATCCGCGCAGGCGGGCAGTGTGGCCAGCATGTTCAATGCGCCCGCGACGCGCGTGGGCGCAGGCATCGATAACCCACCCGGGAACGCCGCCATTGTGGACGCGCAGGCAAGCCTTGCCGCCGACAGCCAGCAGATCGCGCCCGTGCTTCATCACGCCCCCGGCGACGACAGTCATTGAACGACTTTCGCAGTGGATAACAACGCGCGCGAAGCGCGTGTGGTCCCTTTGTGCCCTTTCTGTACTCTTTCCCCAAGAAGAAGGTAACGACACCATGACATCCAATAGCCGTCGCCGTTTTCTGAAGACCGCCGCAACATCGGCAGGCGCTGCCGCCGCCGTGACGATGCTGCCGGAATCGATCCGCAATGCGCTCGCTGTGCCCGCGAACTCGCGCACGGGGTCGATCCGTGACGTCGAGCACATTGTCGTGTTCATGCAGGAGAACCGTTCGTTCGATCATTACTTCGGCCATATGCGCGGCGTGCGCGGCTACAACGACCGCTTCCCGATTCCGCTGCCAAATGGCAAGCCCGTCTGGTATCAGCCGTCGAAAGCCGATGCGACCAAACCTGTGCTGCCGTTTCACCTCGATACGCAAACGTCGAGCGCACAATGTGTCGGCGATCTCGATCACTCGTGGTACAAGACGCACGCCGCGATCGACGGCGGCCGCTACGATCAGTGGCCCGCGAACAAGACAGACATGACGATGGGCTATCACCTGCGCTCGGACATTCCGTTCCATTACGCGCTTGCCGATGCGTTCACGGTATCGCGCGTCTTTCCGTAGTCGATAACGCGTACGGCGCGCATCCGCGTCCCGTGATCGTGCCGCCGGGCGTGACGATCGAAGAAGCGTGGGTGCTCGCCGCGAGCCATCACTGGTATGACCTGACGGTGAGCAACAACGACGACGCGTCGTTTCAGCGCCGCCTCGCCGGTCACGTCGAAACGGGCAAGCCGAGCATCAGTGATCCCGCCGCCGTTGCGCCCGTGATGTCGATGTTCTGAGCCGTACGCGCGGCACTGCACGGGCAGCGCGAAGTTCGCCCCGGCATGGTTGATGTACCGGGGCTTTTTTCACGTGTGCGTCGCGAGCGGCTCACGCATCGAGCGTCAGCACCCCTTCACGCGCAACGATGCATCCATTCGCCACGACCAGCTTGCGCACGGGCCGGGCCGCAACGGCATGCGCGAGCGTTTGCGCATCGACGAGCACGAGGTCCGCGCGCGCGCCCGCATGCAAACCGTAGTCGGCGAACTGGCATCCGCGCGCGGCTGCTCGACTGACGCAATCGAATGCGAGCGCCAGCGCATCGTCGCGCCGCAGGTCGTAGCGCATGCCGATCAGCATCGCGCGTTCGAGCATATCGGGTGAGCCGTACGGATTCCACGTATCGCGGATACCGTCGTTGCCGCCGAACAGCGTGACGCTTTTTTCGATGCACGCAGCAAGCGGCGGCACAGGCACGGAAGCGGGCGCCGTGGTGAGCAGCGCGACGTTCAGTAGCGCAAGCCGTTCGAGCAGCGGATCACGCTCGCGCGGCGCCAGCGCGCCGAGACAGAACGCGTGGCTGACCACGACGCGCCCTTGCATGCCGAGCGCCTCGACGCGATCGAGCAGCAGCTTGAGCGTGAACGCACCGATTTCGGCGGGTTCGTGCAGGTGGATGTCGATCGGCTTCGCGTGGCGCGTCGCCAGATCGAAAGTCGCATTCAGCGACGCGACCGGGTCGCCGTCGATCAACGCCGGGTCCAGCGCGCCCAGCACGTCGGCGCCCGCTCGTAGCGCTTCGTCGAGCAGCGTGATGGTGCCGTCGCGCTCCAGCATGCCCGACTGCGGAAACGCCACGATCTGCATGTCGAGCACGTTGCGCAACGTGTCGCGCGTGCGCAGCACGCCTTCGAGGTGTTTGAGGCGTGCGTCGGTATCGATATCGACGTGCGTGCGCAGACGCGTCGTGCCCGCCTGCAGAAAAGCCCGCGCCAGCGCGAGCGAGGCGGCGGCCGCATCGTGGCCGCTCTGCGCACGAAAGTGCCGCTCGTTTTCGATGCGATCGGTGAGCTTCGGTCCCACTTCGTTGCGATACCAGCGCATGCCCCACATCGTCTTGTCGAGATGCGTATGGCCTTCGACGAAGCCGGGCAGCAGCAGCGCGCCGTCTCCCTGCACGCGCGTCGCATCGGTTTTGGCCTGCAGATCAGCGCCAATCGCATCGATGCGGCCGTCGACGATCGACACGTCGACGCGCGTGCCATCGGGCATACGCACATCGGCGATCCATAGCTGCTTGCTCATGCAGACTCCATTTTGCTGTCAGCGTCCATTCGTTTGAGACGTCGGCGTGTGCGGATCGTCCATAGCGTGAGCGCGCCGTACACAGCCCAGCGCAGCGCCGTCGAGATATGCAGCGCCAGTTGCGCGTCGCTCAGCGTCGACACGGCCCAATAGCGCGCGACATTTTCCGCCGTCAGTCCAATGCCCCAGACCACTGTCATCCGACGAATCTGCGCCACGAGTTGCGGGCGCTCGAGATAGTGGCGTTCGAACTCCGCGACGCGGTCACGCGATTCGCGCGATGCCGTCGAGCGCCCGAGGTAATACACGAGCGGCTTCTTCAGCAACAGCGACAGCAGAAACGTGACGCCGATGACACCCGACACCATGGGGTCTTCCAGCGCGCGCTGCGCGTCACGATCGATCAGCGCCCACGCGAGCAGCGGCACGATGCCAGCGAGCACGATCGCGCTGAGCGCATCGAAATGCCGCGCGTGATACAGGTCCCAGACGATCCACGCGAGCAACGGCGCCGCCGACGCCGCCAGCGCGCCCGTCACGCCCCAATACGGCAGCGCGAGCCGGTACGCGAGCCACGGCAGCGCGATATTCACGGCCAATGCGGACAGGTATCGGTAGGGAACCTTCATACGCTCGTTGCGCGCGCGCGCGTGCGTGCGGGTGGATGCGTAGTGTCGCATATCGGCGGTGAACCAAGCAGGGCAATCCTTCGGAGGAATTCGCGCGAAAAAAGCGGCGAGCGCCTGTCGCGCTCGCCGCCTGCGAAGGTGATGTCGTGACGCCTTGGCGGATTCAGATCAATGGAAGCGTCTGCCTGTCGAGCGCCCGCTTCATGATGGGCGCCAGCGCTGCGCCGATGCGCCGGTGCTGCGCTTCATCGATCACGCTCGCAAGCAGCGCGGCGAAGCGCGGCTCCTCCACGCCCGAGACAATGTACTGCCAGCGGTAGGCGTCGAGCATCGCCGCCTGCACGTCGGCGATTTCCGCGTGCTGCCACGCGCGGTCCACATGCTCGCAGAAATAGGCGGCGTCCTGCTTCGCCTGCATCTGCACGACGCCGTCGACGCCTGCCACCAGGGCAATCAGGTCGTTTACGGCTGCATCGCGCGCGGGCTTGTCGAGCTTTGCGTCCTCGCGCATCCATTCCAGCTCGTCGATGATCGCGTGCTGCGATTCTTCCTTCCAGTGATACATGAACACGTCCTTGAAAAGCGGCGAGAGCGTGTCGTCGGCTTCAATGCTCTGACGGTAGTGCACCTGCGAGAAGATTTCGATGTGGCACGTCAGCGCAAGAATGGCCCATGTCGATTTGCACAGCACGAATCCCGCGACTTCATCGGCATCGGGCAGGAAGACATAGCCGGCGGGCATGTCCGCGCCCGCCAGCAGCTCGATGCGGCGGAACAGTTCCTGATGCTTCAGCTCCTCGTCGGTCAGTCGCACGACGGCTTCGAGCGCGATCTGGTCGCCCAGCGCGTGATCGCGTCCAAGCTCGAGCATCTTCGCGCCGATGAAGCGTTCGACGAGTTTGAACATGTTGGCGTACGTGCGCCCCTGGACCTGCGAATAGAAGCGGCGTTCGGCTTCATTCAGAAACGGCAGGCGATAGACCTGCGAAAGGCCGTCCGGCAGGAATGTCTGATGGGTGTCGAGCGTGCGTCCGCGAATCACGTCGCGGTCGATGTCCCAGCGGATGCGCTTGGACACCTCGACGCATTTCGCGTAACGATGGGAAGGCAGTTGATACGGTGCAACTTGCATCTTCGAACTCCTGTCGGCTTGGGGCGGCGCAGTGGCGCCCTGGGATGGCAATGGGGTAGCGCCGAAAAGAGAACGAGCGAAAGCGGCGCCGACTCAACGCGCTGCGCGCCGGTGATTTGCCCGCACCGTTGCGATACGCTGGATTGGATTCTGCGCAAGCCTGCCGCTGCGGACATGAGGCGTGAGTCCCAGTGCGCGCCAGGGAACGGCCGCAGGCCGTGAAAAAAGCCGGGAAAATCCGGGAAAAAGCCGCGTAGGGCTGGAGTGGCGTCACGCTACGCGATGTGAAGAACCGCAAATCGCGCCTCAGGCAGCAGGTGCGTCGAACCCCGCTTTGCGTGCCATCACGATCGCCTGGGCGCGGCTTTCCACTTCGAGCTTCGCGAAGATGCTCGTGATGTGATTGCGCACAGTCTTCTCGGCAAGGCCGAGCTGCGCGGCGATCTGCGCATTGTCGCGGCCCCCCGCGATCAGTTCGACGATCTCGCGCTCACGCCGCGTCAGCGACGCGAACGCGGGGTCGGCACGGACGGGCGCGGGCAGGAACGCGCGCACTTCGTCGCGCCAACGCTGCCACGCGTCTTCGCATTCGAGCGTCAGATGATTGTCGCTTTCGAGCGGCACGAAACGCGCGTTGGGTATCAGGCTCGCAAGCAGACGGCCTTCCTCGAAGGGCACGCGCGCGTCCCGCACGGCATGCAGCACGAGCGTCGGGCATTGCACGTGCGCGAGCAGATCGACCACGTCGATGCTGTTGAACACGCGCATAATCCGCGCGGCGTTCTGCGGCGTGGTCGTGATGCGTTCGAGTTCGTTGAACCAGCGGTGCTGCTCGGCCGTGCCGCCGGGGATGAACTGCGTCGTGAAGAACTGCCGGAACGCCGGGTTGTGCTGGCCCCAGCCGATTTCGGCGAGCTTCGCGAGCGTTTCGGCTTCGTCGCGCGCCTCTTCGGTGCGCGAGCGGACCAGTCTGCCGCGCGCATAGCCGCCGTACAAGATCAGATGCGTGACGCGCTGCGGAAACGCGACGGCATACGTAATGGCAATCGACGCGCCTTGCGAAATGCCGAGCAGCGCAAAGCGGTCGACGCCGCTCGCGTCGATGACGGCGATCAGATCCTGCTTCCACGCATCGAACGAAATATCGGCGACGTCGTGATCCGAGAGCCCGCAGCCGCGCTGGTCGTAGCGGATCAACGTATGTTCGCGGCACATTTCCGCGATCATGTGGCTCCAGACGGGGCTCGTGAGATCGAACTCCAGATGGCTCAGCCAGTTCGCCGCCTTGACGATGGGCGGTCCGCTGCCGCAGCTCGCATAGGCGATGCGCGCGCCGTCATGCGCGGTGCACAGCCGGATGTGCTGCCTGCAGTTCGGGGCGGTCGCGGACATGAGCCTCCCGGCGGCAAGGGGAGAAAAATGGAGCAAGAGCCGCGCATGGGATCGCGCGCGCTTTCATTCAAGCCGCTTTCATTCAGCCGCTTTCATTCAGATTATCACCGCCGTGTTGCTTTGCCGCGCAAGGGTGCGGCTGCCGCGACCAACGTATGAAGCGCCTGATGCATTCACGCGCCGATGTGCCGCGGCGCTTTCTCGACGAGCGGCGGCGCGGACATCGCGCATGCCGCCTGCACGCATTGATTGACGAGATCGCCGAACGCATTCGCGTTGTGCGTGCCGCTCAGCGCACCCACTTCGTCGACGCGCTCCGTTTGCCCGCCGATCCCGACGATCAACTGCGCGCCGTGCACGCGCTCGCGGATGCGCCGCAGCAGATTACGCAGGTACGGCGGCGCTTCGGGCGCGTCGAGCGTCACGACGCAGACGATCGCCGCGCCGTCGATGCCTTGTGTGTCCGTCTGGCCGCGCCGGAATTGCGCATAGTTCGCGGACACGGGCGTGAAGCCGCGGCGCGTCAGCAGTTGCACGGCAATCGCGGCCGCCACGTCGTCGAACGCGCCGCGGCCCGCCACGCAGACAATGCGCTGCGCTGCCGCCTCTTCGGGCAGCACGGCAGGCGGCGCGTCGGTCGCATTCGGATCGGGCTTGTCTTCGGGCAAGGCCTCTGCCTGTTCCAGATTCTCGACGATATCGAGCAGGGTCTCGTTCATGCGCGCCAGTTGCTCGGGCGCGAACACGCCGCGCAGCGTGTCGTTGCGCGCAAGCCGCAGGCCTTCGCGCGCGACGTCGTCGTAATAGCGCGTGAGCGGCATCTCCCTGAGAAAGCGGTCCGCCTGCACGATGGCTTCGTGCGGATCATCGGCGAGCAGACGCTGATAGAAGTTCTGCGCGGGCGTGAGCGCGGGTTGATCGCCGAGCAGCACGGTGAGGAACTTCAGGCGCTCCGCGTAGCGGCCGAGCGTGACGAGACACAGCGTGAGCGGCGTCGACAGCACGAGGCCGATGGGCCCCCACAGCCAGCTCCAGAAAATCGCCGCGACGACGACAGCGAGCGGCGAGAGTCCCGAACTATGTCCATACAACAATGGCTCGACGACCTGACCGGCAACCACATCGATGCTCACGAACAGCACGATCGTCCATACGGCCATCGTCCATTGCGGCTGGATCGCCGCAGCGAGGATGACCGCGAGCAGCCCGGCGATCCACGTGCCGATATACGGCACGAATCGCAACAGCGCTGTCAGTACACCGAACAGCAGCGCGCCCGGCACGCCGATGATCGCGAGCCCGATCGCGATCGTCGCGCCCGCGCCCAGGTTCACGCCGAGCTGCGCGACGAAGTAGCGCGACAGGCGGCTTGCGGCATCGTTGATTGCAGTGGTGGTGCGGTGCAGATCGCGCGCGCCGAACAGGCGTATCAGACGGTCGCGCAGGTCTTCGCGCTGCAGCAGGATGAAGATCGTCACGACGAGCACGATGAACATCGTCTCCAGCGGGCCGACCACGGGCGAAAACACGCGCTGCGCGAGTTCCAGCGGCGACGGAATGGGCTCGTGCACTTCGACGGGCAGCGGCGCCGCGACGGTCGGCTTCTGCGAGCGCCCGGCTTCGTGCGGCGGCGCGGGCCGCTCCGGCGCGACGCGCGCGAGCGCGGCGGCGGCGCGCGTGAGCAGCGCATCGGCGCGTCCCACGGTTTTGTTCTGCACGGCCTCGACCTTGCGCTCGATGGCCGCCTGATATTGCGGCAGCGAGCCGGCGAGCTGCGCAACCTGCGCGCCGATCAGCGTGCTGACGGCGAGCAGCACGACGACGGCCGTGAGCACGGCGACGAAGATCGACGGCAACTGGCCGAAATGAAGGCGCCGCAGCAGGCCGACGAGCGGCGCGAGCAGAAAGCTCAGCAGCACGGCGAGCGTGATGGGAATCAGCACTTCCCGTGCGAAGTACAGCCCGCAGACGACCACGACGAACGTGATCACCGACGTGAGACCGTGCAGACCGGGCGTTCCGGGAGGATAAACGCGGTTGGCGGCGTGCCGTTGCGGAGGGAGCGGAAGTTTCATGAGTTCGTCGAAAGGATGCGCTGGCGCAGCGCATGGCAAGTTTGTCCGCAAGAGCGCGACGGCTTTGCAGGCCGCATGCTCAGGCGCTCGGTGCAGGCCGGCAACGGTGTCAAGCAAGCTCAGTCAGGCAAGCTCAAGCAAAACCCAGGCCCGGACCAAAAAGTGGCCCGACGTGCGCCGCGCGTTCGTGCCAGTGTAGCAAGCGACGCGCGTCACCCCTTCGGGCCGCATGACAGAGCAGAGCCGGCATAATGCGGAAATTGGCCTGGTCGAATGAAGCAATGATCGGTCAGTCGATGAGCCATTTGGGGGGAAACCGACATGCGCCGCGCCACTGAAATCGACCTCGCGCTCAACGCGCGGCCCGACGGCATGCCTTTGCAGCGCTGGCTCTATGGCGAACTGCGCGCGGCGATTCTCGCTGGGCGGCTCGGGCCGGGCGCCCGGTTGCCGGCAACGCGCGATCTGGCCGCGCGCCACGGCGTGTCGCGTGG
This sequence comes from Burkholderia sp. E7m39, assembly GCA_001319865.1. GTDB lineage: Bacteria > Pseudomonadota > Gammaproteobacteria > Burkholderiales > Burkholderiaceae > Paraburkholderia > Paraburkholderia bengalensis. Next base: position 13,045 of record BBSL01000414.1, read on the forward strand.
GACCGTGCTCGACGTGTTCGCGCAACTCGCGGCGGAAGGCTATCTGACGGGAGCAGTCGGGCGAGGCAGCTTCGTTGCGAGCGAATTGCCGGATGGGCGCTTCGAATCGCCTCCCGCACCCGACGCGGCGCGCCTGGCGCGCAAGCGTGCGCGGTCACGCGTCGACTCGGGCGACGCGCACGGGGCGGGCATCGGCCTGTCCGAGCGCGGCCGGCTGCTCGCCCGCAGCGCGTTCGCGCTCGAAGGCCGCTCGTTTCCGGCGCGCGCGTTTCGTCCGAGCCACCCTGACCTGGCCGCGTTTCCGTTCGCGCTATGGGCGCGCGTCGCCGCGCGCCGCTCGCGCCTGTCCGACCGCTCGATCCTCACGGACGGCGAGGCGCAGGGCTACCGTCCGTTGCGTGAGGCGATCGCGGAGCATGTGCGCGTGACGCGTGGCATTGCGTGCACGGCGGATCATGTCGCCGTCGTCGGCAGCGTGCAGCAGGTGCTCGATCTGTCCGCACGCTTGTGGCTCGATCCCGGCGACGCCGCCTGGATGGAAGATCCCGGCTACCAGGGCGCGCAGCGCGTGCTGGAGGCGGCAGGCGCGCGCATCGCCGCCGTCCCCGTCGACACGAATGGGATCGACGTGGCGGCTGGCCGGCGGCTCGCGCCGCATGCGCGTCTCGCGTACGTGACAGCGGGGCGGCAGGCGCCCCTCGGTCCCGCGCTGTCGCTGGAACGGCGGCTCGCATTGCTCGACTGGGCGCGCGCAAGCGGCGCGCTCGTCATCGAGGACGATTACGACAGCGAGTACCGCTTCGAGGGGCGGCCCCTCGCCGCGCTCAAGAGTCTCGACGAAGCGGGCCATGTGATCTACTGCGGCACGTTCAGCAAGCTGCTGTTTCCGGCGTTGCGCATTGCGTATGCCGTGCTGCCGGAGCGGCTCGTCGAGCCGTTCGTCGCGGCCCTTTCGTTGACGAGCCGGCACGCGCCGCTCGATCAGCAGGCGACGTTGCACGCGTTCATCGCGGAAGGCCATGCGGGCCGTCACGTGCGGCGCATGCGCGAGTTGTACGCCGAGCGCGCGCAAGCGCTCGCTGAAGCGGCGCGGCGGCACTGGACGGGGTTGCTCGCGTTGCCGCCCATCGTCGCCGGACTGGATGCGCCCGCATTTCTGCCCACCGGCACCGACGATGCGCTCGCCGCGCGGCTCGCGGCCGAAGCGGGCGTCGAGACGCGGCCGCTGTCGGCGTATGCCGTCGGGCGCGCGGCGCCTGCGGGTCTGGTGCTGGGCTTTGCGTGCGTCGGCGTCGACGAGATCGACGCGGGCGCACGTGCGCTCGCCCGCGTGCTGCAGAAGATGCTGTACAGGACGTGACCGCGCGCGTCGTTCAGGGCGGCAGCACGAGCGGCCCGCAATTCGCATCCGTGACGAAGACAGCGAGCAGCTGCGCAGGCTGCGTGGCGTCGGTATTTTCGACGAAGTCGTGCAGCGTGCCGGGCGGCTCGAACCACGTCTGCCCGCCGCGATAGTCGATAACGGGGCCGCTGTCGAGTTGCGAACGCAGCGCGCCCGAGATGACGAAGGCCGTCACCGAGCCCGGATGCCGATGCGCGCCTGTGAAGGCATGTGGCGGAAAGTCGACCAGCACCGTCGTCACGGACTTGCCAGGCACGTTGGGCAGCGGCTCGCACGATAGCGTGCGCGAGGTCGACGTCGGGCGTGCGGCGGCATCGCTAGACGATGGCGCGCTGCTGAAGAGCGGCGTGCTGCACAGGGCATCGAGCCACGGGATCGCGGTGCGCGTCGGTAGCGCAGCAAGCGGCGCAAGCGCGACGAGCGCGAGCGTCGCAAAGGTTCGCGCGCGCCGGGCGAGTTGCGCGTATTGCGCGTGCGGTACGTGCTGTGCGTGCTGCGCATGCATGATGTTCGCGCCCGCCATCGTTCGAGCGGCGTTCATCGCGTGACTCCCGCGGATGAACTTGCTGCATGCCGCCAGTGCGGCGACCAGCCGAGCTCGCGCTTCGCTTTGGCAGTCGACACGACGGTGTTGTCTTCGGCGATGTTGAACGCCCCGCCTTGCGAACGATGCAACGCGAGCAGCGCGGCGTGCGCAGCCGCCGCGACATGCAACGGACTCGCGCCGCCGGGCGCATCCGTGCCCGTGTCCGGACCATACAGTTGCCCATAGCGCAGCACCGTGCCGATCAGCGGTGCGTTCAACACCTGAGTTTCGAGCGACGCGACGCCGCGTACCGTGACGAGGCGATTGCCCTCGGCGCCCGTATCGAGCGGATCGGTTTCGTCGTAGGGCTGCGGCCCTTCGCGGTACGCCCACGCGATGCTTTGCGCGATGAAGCGCGTGCTGCCCGCCGCCAACGCCGCTGCGAGCAGATTGCGCGTGCCTTCGTCGCGGATTCGCGCGTTGCCGATAATTGCTTGCGGCATCCTGGCGGGATCGAGCGCGGGCGGCAGGTCGGTCAGCTGATGGATCACGCTTGCGGGGGCGATCCGTTGCAGTGCGTCGTTGAGTGCGCGGGCGTCGAAAACGTCGACGATCACGGGCGTCGCACCCGCGCGCTCGATTGACGCCGCGCGCTCCGGACGGCGCGTGCTGCCATAGACGGTATAGCCCGCTTCGACCAGCAGCGGCACGAGCGCGCTGCCGACTGCACCCGCGGCGCCCGCCAGAAAGACTGTCGTGTTCATCCGTCGATCTCCGTATGTGCCGGGCCATACGGCCCACACCACGGAGACTACGGCCGATAATGGCTCGAAGAAAGAGCCATTATCGATAGATTGACCGAGCCATTATCGGTTGTCGATCGTTGGAGAAAACGGCGCTTCGCGCCGCTCGCCGCCGCTTCGTGTCAGAACTTGTGACGGATGCCCAGATTGACCATTTCCTGATGGCTCGTGCCCGCGTACCCATACGAACCGATGGAAGCCTGCGCGTCGGTGATCGTGTTCGTGGTCGCATCACGGGTCTGGCCGCTTGCGTGCTGCCATGCGGCCGTCATGTACAGGTCGGTGCGCTTGGACAGCGAGTAGTCTGCGCCGAGCGAGACCTGATGATAGGTCGCCGACGTGTCGCCGTTCGAGTGCGTGTAGCTATAGCCGACGCCGAGCAGCACGGCCGTCGTCGCCTGATAGTTCAGGAAGCCTTGGCCCGTGTTGTAGCGTTCGTTCGAGCCGAACACGGAGCTGTCGTCGCGGCGATACTGCGCGTTGCTGTAACCGAGGCCGAACGTGAACGGACCCGCCGTGTATTGGCCCGCGACGCGCGCGATGCCGATCGAGTGTGCCGTCTGATAGCCGAGATTGACAGGGCCGTCGAACGTGCCGTCCGACGTGCTGTTCCATGTCGTGCGAAGGCCATCCGATGCGGGGCTGTTCGTCGCGTAGTAGTAGCCCGCCGCGAGACCGATGGGACCGTTGTTGTACGCAACGGCAGCCGAATACGACTGCTCGGCGCCTGTGCTGCCCGCCACGCCGCCGAGCGAGTACATTGCTTCGAACTGCAGGCCCGAGAACACAGGCGATGTGTACTTGACCGCATTGTTCACGCGGAAGCTGTTGTCGTAGTTGTCGACGTCGCCTGCCGTCGCGAATGCGCTGCCGAAGTAGTTGTCGGCGGTGATGCCTTGCACGAGATCGACGAGGGGATCGTACTGACGCCCAAGCGTGATGGAGCCGTATTGGTCCTGCGCGAGGCCGACGAATGCCTGACGGCCGAACAGCCGGCTGCCTTGGCCCAACTTGCCGTTGCTCGGATCGAAGCCGCTTTCGAGCTGAAAGATCGCTTTCAATCCGCCGCCAAGATCTTCGCTTCCTTTGAGGCCCCAACGCGTGCCTGACAGATTGCCTGCGCTGGTATTGCCGAGCGACCACAAATGATTGTCGCCGGCAGCCTTGTTGACGTACGTGATGCTCGTGTCGATCGTGCCGTACAGCGTGACACTGGATTGAGCGTGTGCGGCACTCGCGACCGTGCCCAGCGCGGCCAGTGAAATCATTGAAAGGGCATTGCGCTTCATTCTTCTATTCTCCTGCCTGTGTGGTAATTCTCGATTGAACGAGAGCCTAAGGGCGCAAGCAGGAAATGTAAAAAACGCCAATAAGCGGCGTGAGTGAAATTCACAACAGGTCACATCGTGATTATTCCGGCCTCGTACAAACTGTTTTGCGATCCATCGTTTGTATTCAGGCATGCCGCTGTTCATTGTTTTTTTGCGGACGAAAAATGCGCGCAATAAGCGCAATTATTTCTTTCGATCGTCCTCGCTAAAGGAATATTGCGAGAATGACGATAGTGAATTTCGGCTTGCGGGGTTTTTCGTTTCGCGCAATGTTCTACACTTGGTTTGTTTCATCCTGTCTGCACGCAGCGGACAACACGCTTGAACGCGGCCTTGGCCGCGTTTTTTTTCGAGCGCTCGCCTTAGCGTCCGGTTGAATGAAGAAGCGCATATCGAGTACTTGCCGCCCCACGCCGAAGGAACGTGAATGTCGTTTCGTCTGCAACGCTGGCGGTCTTCTACCCCGCAACCCGCCAGCCTCGCAACGGTTGACAAACCTCACGCAGCCGTCAATTGCGCCGCGGCATTGCGCAACGCCGTGCGCAACCCTTCTTCCACTACGGGATGATAGAAGGGCATCGCGAGCATCGCGTCGACGGTGAGGTTCATCTGCAGCGCCCACGACAACAGATGCGCGATATGTTCGGCGTCCGGCCCGATCCACTCGGCGCCGACGAAACGGCGCGACGCGGCGTCGACGTACACGTGCATCAGCCCGCGATTGCGCAGCATCACGCGGCTGCGGCCCTGATCCTCGAAGCTCACTTCGCCCGTCACGAACGAGCCGGCTGCGAGATCCGCGTGACGCGCGCCCACCATCGCGATGCCCGGCTCCGAAAACACCAGCGAGATCGGCGCGCGGCGCACGAGCGGCGCCAACGCGGGGCTCGCATTGCGATACTGCGCGGCGTTGTGGCCCGCCATGCGGCCTTCGTCGGCGGCTTCGTGCAGCAGCGGCAGCACGTTGTTCGCATCGCCCGCGATGAACACGGCGTGATTGCCCGCTTGCAACGTCACGGGATCGAACACGGGCACGCCACGCGAGTCGAGTTCGAGCGTCGTGTTGTGCAGCGCGAGCTTGTCCATGTTCGGCCGGCGGCCCGCCGTCACAACGACGTAGTCGAACGTGTCGTCGCGCAGATTGCCCGCGCTGTCGCGATAGCGCAGATGCACGCTGTCGCCTTCACGCGTCGCCGCTTCCACTTGCGCGTCCGGCTCGAAACGGAACGAGTCGCTGAACACCCGGCGTGCGTAATCCTTGATCGCGGGGTCGCTCAACGGGCCGACGCGGCCGCGTGCGCCGAGCATCGTCACGTCGACGCCCAGCCACGCCAGCGCCTGGCCGAGTTCCAGCCCGATCACGCCCGCGCCGACCACGGCGACCTTGCGCGGCAGGTCGTCCCATGCAAAGACGTCGTCGTTGACGACGGCGCGCTCGCCGAGCGCCTGGTACATCGCGGGGACATACGGCGACGAGCCCGTCGCGATGACAATGCTCTTCGCGTGCACGCGGGTGTGGTCGCCGACTTCCAGTACGTTGTCGTCGATGAACTTCGCGTAGCCGATCAGACGCTCTTCGGCGGGAATGCTCTCCGTCGATTCGACGACGAAGCCGACGAAGCGGTCGCGTTCGCGCTTGACTCGCGCCATCACTTCGCGTCCATCGATCCGCACGCCGCCGTCGACATGCACGCCGAACGGCGCGGCGTTGCGTGCAGCATGCGCGGCCTCGGCGGCGGCGATCAGCAGCTTCGACGGCATACAGCCGACGCGCGCACAGGTGGTTCCGTATGCGCCGCCTTCGATCAGCACGACACTCGCGCCCGCCGCCTTCGCGGCGCGAAATGCCGGCAGGCCGGCGCTGCCTGAGCCAATCACTGCGACATCGATATTAAGCGTCTTCATGATTTTCCTTTCGGACGAAGGGGGGCGGAGTCAGACACCTGCACCGCGCGCGCCGCTGCCGTCCAGTAGAATCGGTTTGCATTGCACGGTGTCACTGTACGGTCGGCCGCGCGCCGTGCTAATCCTCGAACGATTCAAAAACATGCTCTTTCGGCTCAAATGGACCTGCTAAGCCGTTTCCTGTCGCTGATGCCCGTGAGCGGGCGCGTCGATGTCCGCTGTCATTTCGGCGCGCCGTGGGCGATCGACGAAGGCCCGGCGGGCGTGCGCGAAGTGCCGTATCACGTGCTGCTGTCGGGCCGCGCGGTGCTCGAAGACGGCAACGGGCCGCCGCAGCGCTTGCAGGCGGGCGACATCATCGTATTTCCTACGGGCAGCCCGCATCGCATTCACGACGGCAGCGGCGAGAAGCCGGTTCCCGCCACGCAGCGCCGCAACATCACGCTGACGGTGTCGGAAAACGGCGGCACGGGCGAGTCCGCCGATATCCTGTGCGGCCGCTTTCTGCTGGGCGCCGTGCCGGACCGGCTGCTGCGCGATCATTTGCCCGCGCGGCTCGTGGTGCGCAGCGGCGCGCATGCAGGGCCCGACGGGCCGCCGGCACGCAACGGCGACGAGCCGGACTTGCCCGACAGCGTCGCGGGCTCGCGGCTCGCGCGCCTGATCGAGCTGATGCGCGAGGAAGCCGTCGACGAATCGCCTGGCAGCGAAACGCTCGTGAACCATCTGTCGGCGGCGCTCTTCGCATTGACGCTGCGCTTTGCAAGCGAGTCGGCCCAGCCGCCGCACGGCCTGCTGGCGCTGGCGGGCCGTCCGCGCCTGCAGGCGGCCGTGTCGGCGATGTTCGAGTCGCCCGGCAAGCCGTGGACGCTGGACCAGTTCGCGGCGCTGTGCAACATGTCGCGCGCGACCTTTGTGCGGCAGTTCCAGGAAGCGATCGGCCGCTCGGCCACCGATGTCCTCACCGAAGTCCGCATGACGATCGCGGGGCGCATGCTGCTCGAATCGTCGACGCCTGTCGGCGATATCGGCGAGACGGTCGGCTACCAGTCCGAAGCGGCGTTTCAGCGTGTGTTCAAGAAGCAGATCGGCATCACGCCGGCCCGCTGGCGCGCATCGGGCGGACATCTGCAGACCGCGCAGGATGCAGTGGCCGAAGAGGCCGTCGACGACGAAGCGGCAGGCGCCGCCGCGAAATAGAGAATTCCAGAAAACGTGCAGTGCGCCACGCGCGCGCTGACGCGCATCCGCGCTTCGCCTCTCCACCCTTGTCGCATAAGGCTCGCGGCGATTGCCCGCGCGCTGCGACCGCGCTCGCGCAGCGAGCCGGTGAGCCGATCGAGCATCTCCATGAGACGCGCCGGTATTCACGCCGGCGTGATGCGCATTTACAGTTGAGCCAACCCGTCGCCGACGGCAACTTTGTCAGAGGTGCTCAACATGAAACGTGTGTATCAGGTTGTCGTCGTCGCGGCGGCATTGGGGCTGCCGCTCGCGAGCCACGCTCAAATGTCGGGCAAGCTCTGACGCCACCCTAAGCCACCCATCTTCATCCACACGGAGACACCCATGTCCGCTATTACGATCTACACGACGCCGACCTGCCCGTACTGTCTCGCCGCGAAGGCGCTGCTCGCGAACAAAGGTCTGTCGTACAAGGAAATCAACGTACAGAACGATCGGCCGACGGCGCTCGCGCTAATAGAACGCACGGGTCGCCGGACGGTGCCGCAGATTTTTGTCGGTGAAACGCACGTGGGCGGATTCGACGATTTGAACGCACTGGAGACAGCGGGGCGCCTCGATCCGCTGCTGGAAGCGAACGCGCTGCGCTAACACGCGCTGCAACGAAGAAGCCGCAAACGGCAGCGCGCCGTTTGCGGCTTTTTGATGCGCGCGCGAGCGTCACGAACCGACGCGCGGCAGGTAGGGCGCGGGGTCGACGGGCTTGCCGTTCTTGCGCACTTCGAATCGCAATGCGCCTTCGCCGTGAGCGGTTTCCGCCATCTCGGCGATCGTTTCGCCGCGCCTGACGGTCGCGCCTTCCTTCACCAGCAGCTTGCCGTTGTGCCCGTAGGCCGTCACCAGCGTGTCGTCGTGCTTGATCACGATCAGCTTCCCGTACGGCTTGCCGGCGTCGCCCGCAAACACGATGCGTCCGGCAGCGGCCGCTTTGACGGGCGCGGCCGCCTTGGCGGCGATCACCATGCCTTTCGATTTGCCCTGGCCATACACGGCGCTCAGCGTGCCGTTCGCGGGCCAGCCGAAGCGGGATGAGTCGGCTTGGGCGGCCTTCGCCTTGACATTCTTGTCGTTCTTGCCGTTTTTGCTGCTTCTGGCGTTGGCGTCGTCGCGTGTGGCGGGCGCGGGCGGGGCGTTCTTGTTAGCCGCCGGTGCATCGGCGGGCGGCGTCACCCGCAACACGCCACCCGTTTCGATGTGATTGGCGTCGGGCAAATTGTTCCATTTGACGATGTCCTCGCTGCGCTGGCCGTGATCGGTGGCGATGCGATAGAGCGTGTCGCCGGGCTTCACGCGGTAGTAGCTGTCCTTGACGGCAGCGGGCGACTTGTCGGTGCTGGCCGTCGCGCGCGGCGCGGCGTGAGGCGGCGCAGCCGTCGCCTGCGGCGCATGCGCGAGCGAACGGTCTTCGGGCGTCATCTGCCAGGGCACCGACGTGCAGCCGCCGATCGCCAGCAGCATGGCAAGGCTCGCGCGCGGCAGCCTGAGTGCGCGGCACTTCGATCGCGCGTGTGTCATGTCGTCATTCCTCGTGTGGTTGGGGGAGCCGCGGGCGGAGAGATGACCCGCGCGGCGGCCGTCGGGAACCGTAGAACGCGCATTCGACAACAAACGCTGACTTTTATTTACGGAATCCTGAATGTTTTACAGGGATTCGAGTTTGTGCATTGTCCGGGCACGATTGTGTTGCAAATTGTGCGTGAAAGCGGGCGCAGGAGTGCCGGCCGCGCGGGCGATAGTCAGGGGCGGCGCTTTTTCCAGGCGTAATCAGCGGGCGCGTCCGACACGCCCGCCTTGCCGACGGAGCGCGGGTTCTCGCTGCAGAGCGTGACGAAGCTGACGTCGTCGCCGGCCGCCTGCTGCTTGCGCAGCGTCTCGGTGAACGCGAGCGCCTGCGTCATCTCGCCGTCGGCGAACCGTGCGAAGCGCGCGGTTGCCGTCGGCGAGCCTTGTTGTTCGAGCCAGTAGACGACGAACATGGGCGTGTCCTTTTGTGCGTGCCCCTTACAGGCGTCCCTTCAGTTCGTCGAGCGACACGCCAAGTTCTCCCGCCAGGTGCGCCACGAGCGCCTCGAGCCGCTCGACGCGTCCGGCAAGCTCGCGCTGCTGCGCGCGCAGCGCTTCCAGTTCGCCCGGCGGCAACGACTCGTCGGCCAGCGCCGTGCCGTCGCCGCGCAGCTGATCGGCGGCGGGCTCGCCGCACAGCAGATGCATCCAGCGGCTTTCGCGCTCGCCCGGCGTGCGCGCAAGCTTGACGACACGCGGCGGTTCGTTGCCCGCGAGTTCTTCGAGGAACGCCTCGACCGACGACGTGTCGGCGAAACTGTGCAGCCGCGAGGTCGCGAGACGCAGTTCGGCCGCTGTCTGTGCGCCACGCAGCAGCAGCGCGGTCAGCAGCGCCGCGGACTGCCGCGGCAGGCCCAGTACGCGCTCCATGTTGTGCTCGTAGCGCGGCACGCGGCTGCTGCTGCCTTCGAGTACCAGCGACAGGCGCTTGAGACTGTTGATCGCGTCGAGAATCTCGGTTTCGCTGACGTTCATCACGGGCGAGCGTGAAGTCTTCTGGTTGCAGCCCGCAGCGAGCGAGTTGAGCGAGAGCGGATAAGTGTCGGGAACCGTGTGCTGCTTCTCGAACAGCACACCCAGCACGCGGGCTTCGAGCGGCGTGAGCGCGCGCATGGCGGGGCGCGGGGAATCGTCGGTAGTGGAATTCATGGGCAATAGGCTTGGGTTGACGGCTGCGGACGCGGCGGCGGGAGCGCATCGGCTTGCGCGATAGCATAGTCTATTGCCCCGGCCATCGGGCGGGAAGGCGCGGGTACAGCGCGGGTACAGCGCGGCGACGTGCCCGTCGTCAGAGCGTCTCGTACGGCTCGTCGGGCACGTCGAACAGCGCATCGTCCGCTTCCAGTTCGACGGAACAGCTGTCCTGCGCACCGGGCTGCGCCCGCATCGCATCGACGTGCTGGCGCACGAGGTCCTTCAGCCGGCTCTGCACGATGCGCCGTTTGTTGGTATCGAGCGCGGCATAGCGATCGATCTGCGCGTCCGGGAGCTTGAGCGACGCGACGCAGCGCGCGTCCAGCGTCGTATCGCGCCCCGTGCCGACGACCCACGAAACCGTCAGGTACGTCGTCGCGCCTTCCTGCCAGGCGCTCACGGCGGGCGCTTTCGGCGATGGGAACGTGCCTGCAAGGGCCAGTTCGAGTTCCTCGATGCGTTGCGACAATCCGATTGTGTCCATGGCGGCTCCTTGTGACGGTTCACTTATCCTTCCGGCAGAAGCATCCGGGATGCCAACGCATAGCGCAGCGCAGCAACGAAGGCGTGGTGCCTCTGCCGATGAAATCGCTGCAGGTGGCATCGTCTATGCCCGTGCGCAGGCGTCAACCCGCGAGCAGCATGAAGATCTGGGCAAACGCCAGGCTTGAAGTGCGCTTCACAACGGGTATCCCGCAGGCGGCCACGATCGCGCCCTGGGCGGGAAAGTCGCGCTGCGCGAAGATCGACGCGACGAGCCGATTTACGTTGAGCGGCGCCTGTTCATCGGCGCGCAATGACGAGCGCGATTCCGCCGAGTATCGCGACTGCGCTCAACGCGAGGCGCGCGGTCAGCGCTTCGCCGAGCAAGACGATGCCGCCCGTGGCGGCGATCAGCGGCACGCTCAGTTGCACAGTGGCCGCCGTGGACGCCTTGAGGTCTTTCAACGCGGCGTACCAGATCGCATAGCCGACGCCCGACGTGAGCGCACCGGAAATCGCGGCGAACAGCAGGCCGGTTTTATCGATCGACACGCGCATGAACATCGCCATGCTGACGAGCGCCGCGAAGGGCATCGCGCGAATGAAGTTGCCTGCCGTGATGGCTGTCGGATCGGCGGCGCGTTTGCCGCGCAGCGAATAGACTCCCCACGCAACGCCCGCACACAACATCAGTATCGACGCGAACAGCGGCGGCGCGCTCAGGCCCGGCAGCACGAGTGCGACGAGGCCAGCAAGCGCGCATCCAAGACCAAGCCATTGAAATATGTGCAGACGCTCGCCGCGCAACAATGCATAGCCGATCATCGTTGCCTGCACCGCGCCGAACAACAACAGCGCGCCCGTGCCCGCGGCCAGCGACACATACGCGAACGAAAAGGCGGCCGCGTAGGTGAACAGGGCGAGCGCCGAGATCCAGTTGCCGGCAACGGGCTGCGCGGCGCGGCGCCACTGCAGGATGAGCCACAACACGATCGCCGCCGACGCGATGCGCACCGTGGTGAACGTAGCGGGATCGATCGACGTGCCTTTCAGCGCGACGCGGCACAGCAGCGAGTTGCCGGCGAAGGCGAACATCGCCATGACGGTCAGCAACGCGACGCGCATGCGGGGCATGGACCGTTGCGCGGAAAAACGGGCGTCTGAAGTGGGCACGATGTTGTGACGTCGGATGCTGCATGCGCGCACGGCGCGACACAGCGGCCGCCTATAGAAGGCGGCGGTGAGACGACAAGGCCGAATAGCGTGAGAAGCGCGATTGCTATTCGGCCTTGCCCTGGGACTGCACGCAACGCATTGTCATCATGCGGGCGTGCAGACAGGTTGTTCAAGCCATCGCCGACGGCTTGATGTTCTGGTTATGACGGAACAGATTGTGCGGATCGTACCGGTCCTTGACGGCCACGAGCCGCGCATAGTTCGGACCGTATGCCGCGTCCACGCGCGCGGCTTCGTCTTCCGTCATGAAGTTCACATAGACGCTGCCGAGCGCGAACGGCGCCGATGCATTGAAGAACGCACGTGCCCACGCAATGCAGCGCTCGTCGTCGGCGGCTTCCGTCCAGCGGCCATGCACGTTCATCACGTACTTCGCGTCGCGATTCGAATAGGCCATCGCGTCGGGCGCGACGCGAGCCGTCTGCCCGCCAATCGCGCCGAAGAAGATCTCGCATTGAGGCGACGGCAGATTGCCGATTGCGTCGACGAAGGCATCGATCAGACCGTCGTCTATCGTGGCCAGATTGTGCGACTTCCAGTAATTGCGCGCGCCGGGCGTGAGCAGGGGATCGAAGGCCTGTTGCCATGCGGTGTACGGCATCGGTCCCAGGTGCTCGCCATAGGGCGTGCCGAACTTGCGCACTTCGTCGGCGATGCTCTCCCGGTTCGCCGCCGGGCCCGTGTAGCAGACGGCAAATGCGAGGATCGGCTTGCCGTGGACGTCGGCGGGCAGAAATGGCAGCGGCGGTGCAAAGCGCGCTACCGCCCACACGGCCAGTTCGTCCGGCCAGGCATCGACGGCGGCGCGGTATTTGACGAGCGCGTCCCGCGCCTGATCCATCGGCAACACGACGAGACCGCCGAACACTTCAGGGCCGACTTCGTGCAACTGGAATTCGAACATCGTGACGACGCCAAAGTTGCCGCCGCCGCCGCGAATCGCCCAGAACAGATCTTCGTGTGCGTCCGCGCTGCAACGGAGCAGTTCGCCGTCGGCCGTGACGATGTCGGCGGAAATCAGATTGTCCACCGTCAACCCGAAGCGCCGGCTGATCCAGCCGAAGCCCCCGCCAAGCGTGAGGCCGGCGACACCCGTGGTGGAGTTGATGCCGAGCGGCGTGGCAAGGCCGAAGGCTTGCGCTTCGTGATCGAAGTCGCGCAGCAGGCAGCCCGGTTCGACATACGCACGGCGCGCGATGGGATCGATGCGCGCGGACTTCATCTGCGACAGGTCGATCAGCATGCCGTCTTCGCATACGCCGCTGCCCGCGATGTTGTGGCCGCCGCCGCGCACGGCGAGCAGCAACTGGTTGTCGCGCGCGAAATTGACGGCGCGCCGGACATCGGCCGTGCCTGCGCAGCGAACGATGATCGCGGGACGACGGTCGATCATCGCATTCCAGATACTGCGTGCTTCATCGAACGATGGATCGCCGGGCAATACGACCTGGCCTCGCGTGAGAGCTTTGAGTTCATCGATTGCACTGCTGGACAGCTTCGCCATGCTACACCTCCGGTACGAACGAACAACGTCCGGACCCCTCGATCATGTCTGATCAAAGTAGTTCGGACGACCTGGCTTTCATTCAGTAAACGGGGCTGACCGGCGCCCACAAATTAACGTTTACCCGTATGCGTGAATGCGCATCGACATCGCCTTCAAAAAACGGACATCGGCGGGAAAAAGCCCCATGAAACAGGGTGTTTTTCGAGCGATGCCGGGAATGGAGTACTTCGTGAATTGCGCTCGCGTGCGAAGCGTGAGCGGCGACGCAGATGCATCACTGGTACGCGCCTCACATGCGCTAGCGCTGCGCGTTGCCAGGTGCCTGTCACTCGCGGGCGAGCGCGATCGCGCATCGCCTGGAGCGAGTGTCAGAAGACGCGTGCATGCCGCCGCCGATCGATGATTTCACCGTGACTGCGCGGTGCTTTTCTTCTGTTACGCTGACTGCCTACTTTCTCCATGTAAGTAAATGAGCGCGAATGCGTAATGTATTGTTCTACTGGTCGTAAGTGCCGTAGATGATGAATGTTTATCTTTTGTATGGTTAACCCCGATTTAAACGTAAACGAACAAAAGAGAACATTGTTACTGTTGTTTTGATTTCATTTTTGAACATTGGCCGGTGGGCCCGTTTTTGAAGTACCCGAATAAAAAACAATCGGGACAATGGATCGACGACAGCATTCCCGGCGCTCGCGCGGCGCCATCCCTTGCCCTGCCTCTCGTATGCGAACCGACCGCGCATTGCGCAGTCCGGCGATTGCGAACGCGTAGTCCAGTCACTGCTGTAGCCGTAACCCGGCGTGCGCCTTCGCATCGAAGCCGCGGTCGAACGAACAACAAGCAAAAGAAAGCGAAGCTGCATCAGAAGCATCGAACAAGGAGAGCAATTTGGTCTTGGAACTGGAGCGGGTCACCGTCGTTTCGGGCGGGATGACGCATCTGTACGGCGTCGATCTGCGTCTCGTCCCGGGGGCGATCAATGTGTTGCTGGGTCCGACCCAGGCAGGCAAGACCACGTTGATGCGCGTCATGGCAGGACTCGACAGGCCGACTACCGGCCGCGTGATCGTCGACGGCCAGGATGTGACGGGCGTGAGTGTGCGTCAGCGCAACCTCGCGATGGTTTATCAGCAGTTCATCAACTATCCCGCGATGACGGTGTTCGAGAACATCGCATCGCCGCTCAGACTGCAAAAGACGGACGCCGGGGAAATCCGCCGCCGCGTGCATGAAGTCGCTGCGAAGCTGCATATCGATCATCTGCTCGAGCGGCGGCCCGGCGAACTGTCGGGCGGCCAGCAGCAGCGCTGCGCGCTGGCGCGCGCGCTCGTCAAACGCACATCGCTGGTGCTGCTCGACGAGCCGCTCGTGAACCTCGACTACAAGCTGCGCGAAGAATTGCGCGCCGAACTCACGACACTCTTTGCCGACGGCAAGACCACTGTGGTCTACGCGACCACGGAGCCGCTCGAAGCGCTGCTGCTCGGCGGCTACACGGCCGTGGTCGACAAGGGCCGCGTGCTGCAGTTCGGCCCGACGCTCGACGTCTACAACGCGCCCGCCAACGTCGACGTGGCTGCCGTCTTCAATGATCCGCCGATGAACATGCTGACGAGCGAACTGCTTGAAAACGGCGACGCACGTCTGCCTATCGGTTTCGACGTGCCCGTGCGCCGCGCGGCGGCTGACGCTGTCGGCGCGGGCACGTGCCGCATCGGCATACGGCCCGGCCACTTGCGGCTCGCGCCGCGCAACGCGCATTCGATCGCCGTGCCTTGCCTGCTCGAACTGGCCGAGCTGAGCGGCTCCGAGACCTACCTGCACCTGCATACGCGCCACGGCGGCATCGATCTCGTCGCGCAGTTGCAAGGTGTGCATCAAATCGAGCTTGGCACGCAGCTCGATGTCTATGTCGATCCCGATGAACTGTTCGTGTTCGGCGCGGACTCGAACCTTGTCGCGCGTCCGAAGGTGCAGGAGGTGGCATATGGCGCGCATTGAGTTTCAGAACCTGGGGCATGCGTATGGCCCGAATCCCGCGTCGCTGGACGATTACGCGCTGCAGCCGATGAGCATGGTCTGGGAAGACGGCGGCGCGTATGCGCTGCTCGGTCCTTCGGGGTGCGGGAAATCGACGCTGCTGAACATCGTCTCGGGCTTGATCAAACCGTCGGAAGGCAAGGTTCTGTTCAATGGGCACGACGTCACGACGAAAAGCGCGCGCGAACGCAACATTGCCCAGGTGTTTCAGTTCCCCGTGATCTACGACACGATGAGCGTGTTCGACAACCTGGCGTTTCCGCTGCGCAATCGCGGACTCCCCGCAGCGGAAGTGCGCACGCGCGTGCACGAAGTCGCCGACATTCTCGACATGGCGCGCGAATTGCCGCGCAAGGCGAGCAATCTGTCGGCGGATGCGAAGCAGAAGATTTCACTCGGCCGTGGGCTCGTGCGCAAGGACGTCGCGGCGATCCTGTTCGACGAACCCTTGACCGTCATCGATCCGCATATGAAGTGGATGCTGCGGCGTCAGTTGAAGAAGATCCATCAGCAATTGAAACTCACGCTGATCTACGTCACGCATGACCAGGTCGAAGCACTGACTTTCGCCGACGAAGTGGTGGTGATGACGAACGGGCGCGTGGTGCAAAAGGGCGGTCCCGAAGCGCTCTTCCTCAGGCCCGATCACGCGTTTGTCGGCTATTTCATCGGCAGTCCTGGCATGAATCTGTGCCCCGTGAGTCTCGACGGCGACGGCATCAAGCTCGGTGCGCAGCGCATTGCGGTCGACTCCGCGACGCTCGCGACGCTCAAGAATACGAACGGCGATCTCAAGCTCGGAATCCGGCCGGAGTTCGTGCGGCTTGCCAATGACGGCGAAGCGGGCGCCGTGAGGGCAGAAGTCACGCGCGCGCAGCAACTCGGCAATTACCAGCTCGTCACGGCGAGCTGCGAAGGCCACGTGTTCAACGCGAAAATGGAGCCGAACTTGCGCGTCGTGGATGGCCCCGTGTGGTTGCGCGTCGCCGCGCCCGAAACCGTTTATTTCAGCAACGACGAACGCATTGCGGTGCGTGCCGCGGGAGGCGCGCGATGAACAAGCCGCTCAACCAGAAGGCGTGGCTGCTCGTCGTGCCGGTATTCATCTGCGTTGCGTTTTCAGCGATTCTGCCGTTGATGACGGTCGTCAACTATTCGGTGCAGGACATCATCAGCCCGACGCAGCATGTGTTCGTCGGCACCGAATGGTTTCGCAACATCATGACCGATCCGGATCTGCGCGGCGCGCTGGGCAGGCAGATCATCTTTTCGGCCTGCGTGCTGCTGTTCGAAATCCCGCTCGGCGTCGGACTCGCACTCGCGATGCCCGCATCGGGATGGCGCGCATCGGCTGCCCTCGTCGTGCTTGCAATGCCGCTGCTGATTCCATGGAACGTGGTCGGCACGATCTGGCAGATCTTCGGCCGGCCCGACATCGGTTTGCTCGGCTATGTGCTCAATCGGATCGGCGTGGAATACAACTACACGGCAAGTCCCACCGATGCGTGGGTGACCGTGCTGGTGATGGACATCTGGCACTGGACGCCGCTCGTCGCATTGCTCTGCTACGCAGGCTTGCGCGCGATTCCCGATGCGTTCTATCAGGCTGCGGAAATCGACGGCGCGAGCCGCTTTGCCGTATTTCGCCATATCGAGTTGCCCAAGATGCGCGGCGTGCTGATGATCGCCGTGCTGTTGCGATTCATGGACAGCTTCATGATCTATACAGAACCGTTCGTGCTCACGGGCGGCGGCCCCGGCGACTCCACCACATTCCTTAGCCAGTACCTGACGCAAAAGGCCGTGGGTCAGTTCGATCTCGGACCTGCGGCCGCTTTCTCGTTGATCTACTTCCTGATCATCCTGCTGCTCTGCTTCATTCTCTACAACTGGATGGAGCGAGTGGGCAAGGGCGGTCCTGCCACGACGGGAGAAGACAATGCGTGATAACCGCCGCTGGACGCGCGCGCTCGTATTGATCGTCTATATCGCGTTTGCGCTGCTTCCGCTGTACTGGATGCTGTCGATCTCGCTGCGTACGAATGAGGAAACCATGTCGGCATTCGCCACATGGCCGCAGCACGTCACGTTCGACAACTACAAGGTCATCTTCACCGATCCGTCGTGGTACTGGGGCTACATCAATTCGATCGTCTACGTGCTGATGAATACGGTGATGTCGGTGCTGGTCGCATTGCCGGCTGCGTATGCGTTTTCCCGCTATCGCTTTCTCGGTGACAAGCATATGTTCTTCTGGCTGCTCACCAACCGGATGACGCCGCCCGCCGTGTTCCTGTTGCCGTTCTTTCAGCTCTATTCGAGTGTCGGGCTGATGGACACCTACGTTGCCGTGGCACTCGCGCACATGCTGTTCAACGTGCCGCTCGCCGTGTGGATTCTCGAAGGCTTCATGTCGGGCGTATCACGTGAAATCGACGAGACCGCCTATATCGACGGTTATTCGTTTCCGACCTTCTTCATCAAGATTTTTCTTCCCTTGATCAAGTCGGGCGTCGGCGTGACGGCGTTCTTTTGCTTCATGTTCAGCTGGGTCGAACTGCTGCTCGCGCGCACGCTCACCACCGTCAATGCCAAGCCGATCGCGGCTGTAATGACGCGCACCGTGTCGGCGGCGGGCATGGATTGGGGCGTGCTGTCCGCAGCGGGCGTCCTGACGATCATTCCGGGCGCACTCGTGATCTATTTCGTGCGCAACTACATCGCCAAAGGCTTTGCGATGGGGAGAGTGTGATGTTCACGTGGATGTACTGGACACCCGAAGTAGCCATCTTCTTTGGCTGTGTCGCCGTCATGCTGGCGGGCATGACCGTATGGGAAATGCGCATGCCGACCATCGAGCGCAAAGGATTTCTGCCCATTGCAACGACGCGCGGCGACCGGCTCTTTATCGGCCTGTTGACGGCTGCCTACGTAAATCTGGCGTGGATCGCCGTCAGCGGCGAAGGCGCGAGCGCATGGCCCGGCTTTGCGGCATCGGTCGTGGTGCTGCTCGCGATCATGTGGAAAGGCTAACGCTTAAGAACAAACCGGTTCCGTTGATGCCCCGGGCGGCAATCGGCAGATGATCCAAAAGGGGTGTGGAGACACAGGAGAAGACCATGCAACAGAGGAGACGGATCGTCGCGCTCGCCGTAGCAGGAGTGGTCGCGGGGGCTTTTGCGAGTCACGCCGCGCTTGCGGGCGTGCCCGAAGCGCAGAAATGGGTCGATAGTGAATTTCAGCCGAGCACGCTGACCAAACAGCAGCAGATGGATGAAATGAAATGGTTCATCGATACTTCTGCGAAGCTCAAATCGCAAGGCGTCAAGGAAATTCATGTGGTGTCGGAAACGATCGACACACACATGTATGAATCGAAGACGCTTGCCAAAGCATTCACTGAAATTACGGGCATTCAGGTCAAGCACGACATCATTCAGGAAGGCGACGTCGTCGAAAAACTGCAAACGTCGATGCAGTCGGGACAAAGCATTTACGACGGCTGGATTTCCGATTCCGACCTTATCGGCACGCACTATCGCTACGGCGTGATCATGCCGCTCTCGGATTACATGGCGGGCGAAGGCAAGGAATATACGAATCCGGGCCTCGACATCAAAGACTTTATCGGCACGAGCTTTACGACTGCGCCCGATAAAAAGCTCTATCAGCTGCCCGACCAGCAATTCGCGAACCTCTACTGGTTCCGTGCCGACTGGTTCGCGCGCAAGGATCTGCAGGACAAGTTCAAGGCCAAGTACGGCTACGATCTCGGCGTGCCGGTGAACTGGTCCGCGTATGAAGATATCGCCGACTTCTTCACGAACGAGGTCAAGACGATCGATGGTGAAAAAGTCTTCGGCCATATGGACTACGGCAAGAAAGACCCGTCGCTGGGATGGCGCTTCACCGACGCGTGGCTCTCGATGGCGGGCGAAGCAGACAAAGGCATTCCAAACGGCATGCCCGTCGACGAGTGGGGCATTCGCGTGACGCCGGACGGTTGTCATCCCGTGGGCGCTTCCGTGTCGCGCGGCGGCGGCACCAACAGCCCGGCCGCAGTTTACGCGACGACCAAATACGTCGACTGGCTGAAGAAATATGCACCGCCTGAAGCGTCCGGCATGACGTTTAGCGAGGCGGGCCCGGTTCCCGCGCAAGGTAAGATCGCGCAGCAGATCTTCTGGTACACCGCGTTCACGGCGTCGATGCTCAAGCCTGGTAGCGTCACGAACCCGGACGGCACACCGAAGTGGCGCATGGCGCCGTCACCGCATGGCCCATACTGGAAGGACGGCATGCAGAACGGCTATCAGGACGTCGGCTCATGGACTTTCTTCAAGTCGACGCCCGCGAATCAGCGCGCAGCCGCATGGCTTTACGCGCAATTCGTGACGTCGAAGTCGGTGTCGTTGAAGAAGTCGATCGTGGGTCTCACGTTTATTCGCGATTCCGACATTCATAGCGATTACTTCACGAAGAACGCAGACAAGTACGGCGGCTTGATCGAGTTCTATCGCAGCCCGGCGCGTGTTGCGTGGACGCCGACGGGCAACAACGTGCCTGACTATCCGAAGATGGCGCAGCTCTGGTGGAAGAACGTCGCGACGGCGGCTGCAGGTGAGAAGACGCCGCAAGCCGCGATGGACAACCTTGCCAAAGAGATGGACCAGGTGCTGGGCCGCCTGCAACGCGCCGGCATGAAAGTGTGCGCGCCGGAGCTGAATGCGGAAAGCGATCCGGCCAAGTGGCTGTCCGATCAACATGCGCCGTGGAAGAAACTCGCCAACGAAAAGCCGAAAGGCGAGACGGTCAAATACGATCAGTTGCTGGCGGCGTGGAAGGCCGGGAAGGTCCGCTAAGGCAAAGAGTGGCGTGAAGGTTCAGGCGGGCGGTGTCGAAAGACATCGCCCGTTTTTTTGTTGACGGTCCGCTTCGATTCGGCGAAGTGTTGAAGCAGCACTGTGCGCGCATGATTCCAGCGGCGGCCGGGATACTCACGATTCGGACCACGACTGACGCGGAATGACCACACCGCGCTCCCTGCATTATTGCGAACCATTACCGTTCATGTAATGATATCGATTCGCATTTAGATGGGCCGGAAGATGTTTCCACCCGGCGGGGCGGTTCGCGCGCACACGCGAACCGGACGGGCGGCACCGCCCGTTGCACCAAGAAGAAGATCAGTCACAACGACAGGGAATCGCGATGCATCGAACCACGCCACTCGCAGCGGCCGTCATGGCCGTCTTTGCGACGCCGCTCTACGCTCAAACGACGACGGCTGCCGCACCAGCAGTACAGATTGCACAAGCCGCATCGTCCACGCCTCCCGCCAGCCAGCCCGCCGCCAGCCAGCCCACCGACAATGCCACACTGCCCGCCGTCAAGGTGACGGGCGCCGCCGACAATTCCACCGACTTCCAGCCGGAAACGTCGACTGTCGGTGCGAAAGTGCCGACTGCGCTACGCGACATTCCGCAGGCGGTCACCGTCGTGCCGAAGGCCGTGCTGCAATCGCAGGCCGTGAGTTCGTTCACCGACGCGCTACGTAATGTGCCGGGCATCACGATCGGCGGGGCGGAAGGCGGGCAGATCGGCAATAACATCAACCTGCGCGGCTTCTCGGCGCGCACCGACATCTATCTCGACGGTTTTCGCGATCGCGGCCAGTACTATCGCGACACGTTCAACCTCGAATCGATCGACGTCCTGTACGGTCCTTCGTCGCTGTACTTCGGACGCGGTTCGACGGGCGGCGTGATCAACCAGGTCAGCAAGGAGCCGTCGCTGAAAAAGCGCGCCGATGTTTCCGTGCAGGCGGGCACGCACGACCGTTACCGCACGACGGTCGACCTCGACACGCCGATCACCGACACCTCCGCGTTTCGCATCAACGCGTTCGGCCAGAGCCTGGGCTCGTCGCGCGACGTGATGAAGAACAAGGACTACGGCGTCGCGCCGGAAGTGAAATTCGGCATCGGCACGCCGACGGAAATCACGCTGTCGGCGCTGATCCAGCACAACCGCGATCAGCCGGACTACGGCATTCCGCCGCTGAACGGCCATCCCGCGCCCGTGAATCGCGGTACCTTCTACGGCTTCACCGACGACCGCACGATTCAGGACGTGCAGACGTTCAGCGCGCGCATCAAGCACCGTTTCAACGACGACGTGACCCTGCGCAACCAGACGCAGTTCAGCCACTACAGCACGCAAGCGCGCGCGACGAATGCGGCGTCGGTGCTGACGGGACCGCTCTCGACGTCGCCGGCGTTGTCGAACGGCAACTTCACGACAATCGATCCGTCGAAGCTGTTCGTGAAGCTGCAAGGCAAGGACCGCAACATTAACGACCACTCGGTCTATAACACGACCGATGTGGAGTGGAAGTTCAACACGGGGCCGATCAAGCACGACGTGCTCGCGGGCGTCGACCTGAGCCACGAAACCTATAGCAACCAGAGCTTCACCGCGACGACGCCGGGCTTGCCGTCGAATACGCTTGCCGTGGTGCCGCTGCTCAATCCCGCTTACACGACGCGTCCCGCGAACGTGCGGGAAGTCGCGACCAATCTCGCCGAGTCGAGCGCCAATGGCGTGGGCATCTACGCCAACGATACCGTGTCGATCGGCGAACACTGGAAGGTGGTGGGCGGCGTGCGCTGGGACCGCTACGAAGCGTCGATCCACAACTCGATCAACCAGCCGGGCTATGCGACGCAGACGAATTACTTCACCAGCGTGCGTGGCGGCATCATCTGGCAGCCGTCCGACTGGCAGTCGTACTACGTGTCGTACGGCACGTCGTTCGATCCGTCGCTCGAAGCGCTGACGTTGACGAACGGCCAGCAGAATCTGCCGCCCGAGCACAACAGGTCGTATGAAGTCGGCTCGAAGTGGGATCTGCTCGGCGGCGGTCTGTCCGTCACGCAGTCGCTGTTCAACATCGAGAAGACGAATGCGCGCACGCTGAATGCGGACGGCACCTATACGCTCGACGGCAACGTCCGCGTGCGCGGCTACCAGATTGGTCTTGCCGGCCGTATCACGAACAAGTGGCAGGTGTTCGGCGGCTACACATATATGGACGGCGAAATCCTGCAGGCATTCGACGGCACGCAAGGCAAGGTGCCCGCGAACACGCCGCGCAACACGCTGACGTTGTGGTCCACGTATGCGTTCACGCCGCATTGGGAAATCGGCGGCGGCCCGAGCTATGTGTCGTCGCGCTATGCGGCGAACAACAATCTCGTGCAGGTCGGCGGCTACACGCGTTGGGATGCGATGGCGGCGTATCACGCGAAGCGGTATGACATCCAGTTCAACGTGTGGAACCTGACGGACAAGAACTACTACGACGCGCTGATTCCGTCCGACGGCGGACGCGCGGTGCCGGGTTACGGCCGTACGTTCATCGCGACGTTAAACTATCGCTTCTTCTGATCGCATCAGGCGATAGTCCACGGCACGGCGCGCGCTTTTCGGCATGAGCAATTCATGCCAAGCGCGCGCGACGTTGCACCGTTATGCAGGAACGTTGAACAATGATTGTCTCGATTCCGGATGTACTGAGTCCCGCCGAAGCCGCCGACATGCGCGGGCAGCTCGAAGCCAGCGACGCATGGGTCGACGGCCGCGCGACGGCGGGCTATCAGGGCGCGCCCGTCAAGCGCAACCAGCAGATCGCGGAAGGCTCGCCGATCGCGCTGGAAATGGGCGACCGGATCATCGCGTCGCTCGAGCGCCATCCGCTGTTCATCAGCGCTGCGCTGCCGAACAAGGTGTATCCGCCGTTGTTCAACCGATACGAAGGCGGGATGCATTTCGGCAGCCATGTCGACGGTGCGATCCGTCTCGTGCCCGTCAGCGGCGTACGCGTGCGAACCGATATTTCGATCACACTGTTTCTCACGCCGCCCAACGAATACGACGGCGGCGAACTGCTGATCGAAGATACGTTCGGCGTACAGGAAGTGAAGCTGCCTGCCGGACATGCCATCGTGTATCCGGGCACGAGTCTTCATCAGGTGCGCCCGGTGACGCGCGGCGCGCGCGTGTCGAGCTTCTTCTGGGCGCAGAGCCTCGTGCGCGACGACACGCAGCGCGCGATGCTGTTCGATCTCGACGGCGCCATCCAGCGGCTCAATGCATCGAATGCTGACGGTGCGGCGCGCCGCACGCTGGTGGGCTGTTACCACAACCTGCTGCGCCTGTGGAGCGATACCTGAGCGTTATGCCGCGCGCCGTGCCGCAGGCGCGTTGACGGCGGGCTCGTGCGGTCTGTGCAGATTGTCTGTTCTGCGTCCGCTTTGCAGCAGGAACACGCCGCCAAGAATGCACACCATCGCGATCATATCGAGGGCACGGATCGGTTCGTGCGCAAACAGCACACCGATCCCCAGCGCGACCACGGGCGGAATATACGTCACGCTCGACGCCGCCAGCGCGCCGAGCCGCTGCACGATCTGGTAGTACAGGATGTAGGCGACGCCTGTGCCGAGCAGCCCAAGTCCAAGCACGATGCCGATTGCCGCACGCGCGTCGTGCGCGATGTGCGCGATGCCGCCGAACGGCGTCACGCAGCCAATCGTCAGTAGCGCGAAGCCGATCTGCCATGTTGAGAGCGCGACAGGCGACATATCGAGCTTCGACAGAAAGCGCCGCGCGTAGACGAACGAACAGCCCACGCTCAGCGAACCCGCTGCCATATACGCGACGCCGCGCAGATCGACGCTCGCGACTGCGCCGCTCCACGGACGCGCAATCAGCAATACGCCGATGAAACCGCACAGCACACCGCCGATCATCCGTGCCGTCGGACGTTCGGCGCGCAACAACGCCCACGCGCAGACGAACGAGAACAACGGTATCGCGCCGCTCAGCATGCCCGCGACGCTCGACAGCAACAGCGACGCGCCTTTGGCGAATGCGTAGTAATAGACGCTCGTCGCGAGCAGCGACATCACGATGAAGTGCGGCGCGTGGCGCAACTGTTTCCAGGCCAGCGCCTTCGTCGCGAGCGCATAGACGAGCACGGGCAAAAAGCCGAACAGCACGCGCAGGAACACGATTTGAGCGGGCGAAATCAGCGCGCTGGCCCATTTCATGAAAAGAAAATTGCTGCCCCAGATCAGGCCGAGCAGCGCGAACGCGAGATAAGCGGGGTTCATGAGGGACACCATCGAATGCAGGGACGATGGAGCCGATTGTGCGTGCGCGGCAGATGCGGTACAAATCATTTGTTCTCGTCGATAGCGCAGAAAAACTATCCTATGTCAGGCATGCCACCGTTAAAAGCGCTCGTTGCGTTCGAAGCCGCGATGCGTTTGAGCAGTTTTTCTTTAGCCGCCACTGAGTTGAATGTGACGCCGGGCGCCGTCGGTCAGCAGATCCAGAAGCTCGAAGCGTGGCTCGGCGTCGTGCTGTTCTCCCGGATGGTGCGGCAGATCGTGCCGACGGACGACGCGCGTGCCTATTACACGCAAATCCAGCCCGCACTCGCGCAGATCGTTCATGCCAGCCGTCGCGTGCGGGAGAATCAGGGTAAAGGCGTACGCGTGTCGATGCCGCCGAGCTTCGCGGCCAAATGGTTTGCACCGCGCATGACGGATTTCCTGATCGGGCATCCGGACGTCGCATTGGAACTGAACACGACAACAGCGTTGGTCGACTTCGAGTTGCAATCGATCGATCTGGCCGTGCGCTACTTCGACGGCGTCGCGCCGGAACTCGACGTGCAATTGCTGTTTGCCGACGAGGCGCGAGTCTATTGCAGCCCATCGTACGCAAAGCGGCTGAAACTCAAGCTGCCCGAGGATCTGCAGCGCGCCACGTTGCTGCACAACACGCTGCATCCGCACTGGGCGGTGTGGCTGAAAAAGTTCGGCAAGCTGTCCGCGCGTCAGATCGACGGAATCGCGGGAATTCATTTCGATCAGTCGCTCATGGCCATCGAGTCCGCCGTGCGCGGACAAGGCGTCGTGTTGACGAGCGCGGTGCTGACGCAAGCGGAGCGCGCGGAGAAGTCGCTGATCGATCCGTTCGATCTGGCGTTGCCGCTCAAAACCGCGTATTACCTCGTGCATCCGAAGTCGGTGGACCTCAAGCCCGGCGCGGCGACGCTGAAGGCGTGGTTCATCGGCGAGCCCTGAGCACAACGCCCGCATGAAAGCGGGCGTTGTGCGACTACTTGCGAACGTGGACGATCAGCCCGGCAACATGCCCGGCAGCACGTACGCCTGCAACAGCGTGATCAATCCGACGATCACCGCGAACAGCAGACTGTGCCGCACGGTGAAGCGGAACAATTCCGACTCGCGTCCGACGAGGCCCGTCGCCGCGCACGCAACGGCGATCGACTGCGGCGAGATCATCTTGCCCGTCACGCCGCCCGTCGTATTGGCGGCCACCAGCAGCGTGTCCGATACGCCGATCTGATGCGCCGTCGTATGCTGCAGCGAGCAGAAGAGTGCATTTGACGACGTATCCGAGCCCGTCAGGAACACGCCGAGCCAGCCGAGCACGGGCGAGAAGAACGGGAACGCAGCGCCCGTGCCGGCGAGCAGCAGCGCGAGCGTCGACGACATGCCCGAGTAGTTCGCAACGAATGCAAACGACAGCACCAACCCGATCGACAGCACAGGACGGCGCAGTTCCATCAGCGTCTCGCCGAACGTCGCGAGCGCGTCGCGCGGCTTCACGCGCAGCAGCACCATCGAGATCAATGCCGTCAGCAGGATCGCCGTGCCGACGGCGGAAAGCAAGTCGATCTTGAGCACCGCTTCGTACGCTTTCGGCGTCGCGACAATCGGCGCGGTTTTCATCACGAGTTGATCGAGGGCGGGCACCTTGAACTTGATGATGCTCCACGCCAGCGCGCCCTTCGCCGCGAACAGGGCCTTGAACGGCTGCAGGCTCCAGACCGTGACGACCGCGGTCAGAATGCCGAACGGCGCCCACGCGCGCACGGTCTGCGCAAGCGTGTACGGTGACGCGCGACGGCTCGCGCCTGCCACGCCATTCAATCCACCATTTGATCCACCGTTCGATCCGCCAAACCCGCCGCCTGCATCGCCGAATTCCGTCAGCGCAAGCGCGCCCCCGCTCACGGTGCCGCGTGCCGTGTCGCGCGCGCGGCGCGGCTGCCACACCTTCAGGAACGACGCGAGCGCGACGAGACTGACGAGCGCCGACGTGATGTCCGGCAGTTCAGGCCCGATGTGATTCGACGTGAAGTACTGCGTGATGGCGAAGCTGCCGCCCGCCACGAGCGCGGCCGGCCACGTCTCCTTGACGCCGCGCTTGCCGTCCATCATGAACACGAGCCAGAACGGCACCGCGAGCGAGAGCAGCGGCAATTGACGGCCTGCCGTT
>BBSL01000415.1 GCA_001319865.1 Burkholderia sp. E7m39
CTGCTTTGAGGGGATCGAAGCCGAGCCCGACCAGCAGCGCCGCCGTGATGGCGACCGGCGCGCCGAAGCCCGCCGCGCCTTCGAGAAAGGCGCCGAACGAGAAGCCGATCAGCAGCAGTTGCAGCCGCTGGTCGTCCGTCAGCGCAAGTACCGATGCGCGGATGATGTCGAACTGTCCCGTCTTGACGACGAGCTTGTAGAGGAACACGGCCGTGACGATGATCCATGCGATCGGCCATATGCCGTAGGTAAAGCCGAAGCCCGCAGCCGCGAACGCCTGCGGCGCGGGCATGCCGTACGCGAAGATCGCAACGGCCAGCGACAGCAGCAACGTGCCCGCCGCCGCGACATGGCCTTTCAGGCGCAGCGCGGCCAGCGCGACGAAGAAAAAGATGATGGGAAGGCTGGCCGCGAGGGCGGATAGCCATAGGCTGCCGAGGGGCAGATAGGTCTGATACCACGGGTGCATGTCGGTCTCCTCCAAAGATGCGGTCAATGAATATTGTTCGGCGGCGCGCAGCCGCTCCCGGTGCATCGTCCGTCGGGGCGATGCACGCAAAGGAGGTGAAGCGAAAAGGCCGCGTTGTCTGGGCTGGCTGTGCGGCGCGGGCTTGCTGCGCGATGCGGGCTTGCAGCGCTACTCGGGCTGGCCGCGCTCGCGCATCAGGTCGTGCAGGCTGCGCGGCGCGGGCTTGAGCGGCTCGCGATGACGTGTCCAGCCCATCTGGTTCTTCGGAGCGAACGCGCGCAAGCGCGTCGCGGCCCAACGCAGCATCCGGTACGCGCGCGGATGCGCAAAGGCGCCGCTCCAAAAACGCCACACGAACTGTTCTTCGCGGCTGAATGTCGCGCCCTGGCCGCGCAACGGATGCGCGACCACTTCATCCGGATCACGATTCGCTTCCGTGCGCAGCCGCACGAGCAGCTCGGGAATCGGAATGCGCACGGGACAGACTTCGCCGCATGCACCGCACAGGCTCGATGCCGTCGGCAGGTCGGCGGTTTCTTCGAGGCCGAGCAGATGCGGCGAAATGATCTTGCCGATCGGGCCGGGATAGGTGGTGCCGTACGCATGCCCGCCGATGCGTGTGTACACGGGGCAGTGATTCATGCACGCACCGCAGCGGATGCATTGCAGCGTCGCGCGCAATTGCTCGTCGGCATACGCTTGCGTGCGGCCGTTGTCGAGCAGCACGACATGCATCTCGCGCGGACCGTCGCGTTCGCCTTCGCGCCGCGGGCCCGTGATCAGGTTGAAGTACGTGGTGATCGCCTGCCCGGTGGCGGAGCGCGTCAGCAGGCTGGAAAGGGGCACGATATGCGACAGCTTCTCGACCACTTTCTCCATGCCCATGATCGCGATGTGCACGTCGGGCACGGTCGTCGACAGGCGGCCATTGCCTTCGTTTTCGACGAGCCACAGCGTGCCCGTATCGGCGGCGGCGAAGTTCACGCCGGACAGCCCGATGTCGGCATCGACGAAAGCGCGGCGCAACGCGCGGCGTCCCGTCTGGATCAGCTCGTCGACGTCTTCCGTATAGCGCGTGTCGGGAATGTGCTGTTCGAACAGTTCGGCGATATCGGCCTTGGTTTTGTGAATGGCGGGCATCACGATATGCGACGGCTTTTCGTGCGCGAGTTGCACGATGTACTCGCCCATATCCGATTCGATGCAATCGATGCCGCGCGCTTCGAGGTAGTGATTGAGCTCGATCTCCTCGCTCGCCATCGACTTGCCCTTGATCACGCGCTTCGCATCGTGCGATTGCGCGATGCCGTGAATGATCGCGGTGGCATCGACGGCTGTTTCGGCCCAGTGCACGTGAACGCCGCGCGCCGTGAGCTTCTCTTCGAGCCGCACGAGCAGGTCGGGTAAGCGCGATAACGCATGCTGCCGTATCGCTTCGCCCAGATCGCGCAGATGCTGCAGTTCGTCGTCGTCGGGAAACTGCGCGCGGCGTTTCGTTTGCAGAAAGTCCATTGCGCCGCGAAAGCTGCTGCGCAGCTTCGGGTCGTCGAGCGCCGCGCGGGCGCGCGCCTTGAAGTCCTGCGCGGGCACGAAGTGCATCGGGGTGGCGTTCATGCGGCGTCTCCGTGCGTGCCGATAGCCGTATCGGCCTGATGTTCGACGATCACGACCCACAGTTCGCGCGGACCATGCGCGCCGTAAGCGAGCGTCTGCTGAATATCGGATGTTTTCGACGGGCCCGAGATCATCACGAGGTTCGTCGGCATGCCCGCCTGCCATTGCTCGGCGCGCATCGCGGCGTGCAGGTCCGCATGCAGCGCATGCGCGTAGACGAGCGCGATATGCAGCGGCGGCACCAGCGACATCGTGCGCGGCGAGCCGGCATCGGGCGCAAGAACCAGCGTGCCCGTGGACGCGATGCCCGAGCGTGCGACCGTGAAGCCCGCGTCGATCGTGTCGAACAGTTCGGCTTTCCAGCTTTCGATCGGCTGATCGTAGGTGCGTGTCGCGATGGAGGAGGGCAGCGCCTGTTGCAACGCCGCGCCTTCCGCGCGCGATGTATCGAGCAGCATGCGCTTCACGTTGGCACTGAGCAGGCGCTGTGCGATCAATGCGGGCCACGTGTGCTCCGTCGCGCGAAACACTTTGGCATGCGACGCGACCAGCGCAGCCTGCATCGATTCGACGAGTGCCGCCGCTTCAGGGCGCGCAGGGCGGCGGCTGTCGTAATGCATGTCGATGCGTTGATCGAGCTGCTGCAGCCGATCTTCAGCAATCTGGGCGGGCGCGGCGGCGCGCAAGCGCCCGAGCATCCGTTCGCGCGCGTTCATGCCTTGTCTCCGTTGCGTTGTGCGTCGGCGCGTTGCGTGCGCCGCCACAGGAAGCTCGCGATGTGTTCGACCTGCACGGGCGCGCCCTGATGACGCGCCGCGTGTCCGATGTTCAGCAGACAGCCGCAGTCGGCGGACACGATACGCTCGCAGCCCGTCGCGCATGCCGACGCGACCTTGTCGCGCACCATCGCGCCGGAGATGTCGGGATGCTTGAGCGAAAAGGTGCCGCCAAATCCGCAGCATTCCGATTCGCGCTCGTGCTCGATGCGCGTGACGCCGGGCAACGCATCGACGAGTTCGACGCCGTGCACGCGCGTGCCCATTTCGCGGCGCGCCGCGCAGGACGTGTGCAGCACGACGCGTTCGGCGGGTGCGTCGGCCGTGTCCGGCAATTCGATGTGCAGCACGCGCAGCAGAAATTCGCTCAGTTCATAGACGCGTTCGCCGAGCTCCTGGGCCTTGGCCGCGGTCGCCGGATCATCGGCGAACAGGCGCGGCCAGTGGTGGCGCATCATGCCCGCGCACGAGCCCGAAGGCACGATGACGGGCCAAGACTCGGAGAACAGATCGAGTTGGGCGCGCGCGACGTCGCGGGCCTGTTCGGGGTTGCCGCTGCTGTACGCGGGCTGGCCGCAGCAGCTTTGCTCACGAGGAAAGTGCACGACGAGGCCTTCGCGTTCCAGCAGCCTGACGGCATCGAGCCCGGCCTCGGGCACGAACAGATCGACGAGGCAGGTCGCGAACAGATAGACGTCGCGCGGGGCCGCCGGGTAGTGCCTTTCCTTCATATCTCGCTCCAGTATGCGTCCGCTTTGTCGGGCCGCATCGAGGGACATGCGGTGGCGCGGATCGCTTGAATCGTTGACGCATGATTGCCAAATGTGCGCGAGAATTCAAATTGGTTGGACCAGTGACGAGAAAATGAGCAACGAAGGAGAAAGCGAATGGCAACGGGAACGCTGCAGCGGGGCACGGTAGAGCGCGTGATGCGCGGGATGGAAACGGCGCTGCTCGACGGCACATGGCCGCCGGGTTCGCGGCTGCCCGCGGAGCGCACGCTTGCCGAACAGTACGGCGTCTCGCGCAACACGGTGCGCGAGGCGATCCAGCGGCTTGCCGCGCGCGGCCTGCTGCAAAGCCGGCGCGGGGCTGGCGTGTTCGCGACCGACCAACTGCGCGCGGGCATTGCGTCGCCGTGGGGGCAGCTTGTCGCCGATCATCCCGCGCTGCGCGACGACATCATCGAATTCCGCCGCGTGCTGGAAGGCGCGACGGCCTATTTCGCGGCCATGCGCGCGAACCGGGCGGATATCGCGCGCATCCGTTCACTGATGCGCGAACTCGAACGCTCGCACGCGTGCGACGACAAGGTCAGCGAAGCCGCCGCCGATACGCAGTTGCACGAAGCGATCGCGCTCGCGTCGCACAACACGATGTTCCTCCATTTGCACACGAGTATTCTCGGCATGCTGCGCGAGCACATCACGATCAGCGGCACCGATCTGCGCCAGCTCGGCCGCGACCGCGCCGATCAGTTGCTGATTCAGCACCGCGCGGTGTGCGACGCCATCTGCACGCGGCGTCCCGAAGAAGCGCGCACGGCCATGCACACGCACATCGATTACGTGCGCATTCACGTCGATGAAGGAAAGCTCTGAGCGGTAGAGATCTCGCGGCCGATTGGTCCAACCAGAGCCGCGCGATGCCGACGGTACGGCGCTAGGCGGCGTCGGCCACCTGGAACGCGTCGACGGAAGTTTTCAGCCGGCCGGCCTGCTCGGTCAGCGAATGCGCGGCGGCCGCCGCCTGCTCGACGAGCGCCGCGTTTTCCTGCGTGAGGCTGTCCATCTGCGTGACGGCGAGATTCACCTGATCGATGCCCGCGCTCTGCTCGGCGGCCGCGGCGGCGATTTCCTGCATCACGCCCGTGACGCTCGCAATGGCGTCGCGCGCCTGCTGGATCGTCGTGCCCGTACGCTCGACCAGTCCCGCGCCGCTGCCGACCTGATCCACCGCGCGGCTGATCAGTTGCCGCACTTCTTTCGCCGCGCCCGCGCTGCGATGCGCGAGCGTGCGCACTTCGCCCGCGACGACGGCAAAGCCGCGGCCCTGTTCGCCCGCGCGGGCCGCTTCGACGGCGGCATTGAGCGCGAGGATGTTGGTCTGGAACGCGATGCTTTCGATGACGGCGATCACCTCGACCATCTTGCGCGATTCCGTCGAGATGTCGCGCATCGTCGCGACGGCCTCGTCGACCATCGTGCTGCCCTGGTTCGCAATCTGCTCGGCGTTCGCGGCGAGCTCGCTCGCGGTGCGCGCGTTCTCGGCGGTCTGCCGCACCATCGACGTCATCTGCTCCATGCTGGCCGCCGTTTCCTGCAGCGACGCCGCCTGATTTTCGGTGCGCGACGACAGATCGGCGTTCCCGCTGGCGATTTCGTTCGCGCCCGTCGCGACGTGATCGGCGGCGTGCTTGATGGAGCGGACCGTGTCCGTCAGCGTGTCGCGCATGCGGCGCATTTCGCGCAGCAGGCTGCGTTCGTCGTCGCGCCGCGTGTCGATCGACACCGTCAGGTCGCCGACGGCAATCGCGTTCGCGACGTCGGCGGCGTAGCCGGGATCACCGCCGATCGTGCGCAGGATGCTGCGGTTGGTCAGCGCGACGAGCGTGGCGAGCAGCACGGCAATCGCGACGAACACGGCGCCGATCAGATATAGCGAGCGCATGAAGGCGGCATCGATGTCGTCGACATACGCGCCTGTCGCGATGATCCAGTCCCACGGCGCGAAGCGCACGACGTAGCCGATCTTGCCGACAGCCTCGGCGGGGCCCGATGCCGAAGCCGTTTTCGAATGCGGAAACACATAGTCGACGAAGCCGCCTTCGGGCGACTGCGCGACCTTCGCGAAGCTCACGTAGTGGTGACGGCCATCGGCGTCGGCGGTGCCGGCGAGATCCTTGCCGTTCGTCGCGGGCTTGATCGGATGCATGACCATGCGCGGCGTCGAGTCGATCACGAGAAAGTAGCCGTCCTCGCCGTAGCGGACGTCGCGCAGCCGCGCGAGCGCCTCCTTGCGTGCGTCCGCTTCGCTCAGCTTGCCGCTCTGCGCGAGCGCCGCATATTCCTGCACCAGCGACAACCCGACATGCGCGACGTTCACAAGATCGTTCTTGCGTTCCTCGATGCGCGTTTCGCGCGACAGGTACGCCGCCGACACCGACACCAGCAGCAACGCGATCAGGCTGATGACGAGCGGCAGCCACAGCTTCTGGGAAAAACTCAGCTTCACCATGCGAACGCCTCTCTGATTGGGCGATATAGGAATGTGGGTGCGCCTGATTCAGCGCGCATGTCTCTCCACCTGATATATCGACCGATGCGGCGGCGTCTTGCTAGAGGAAAACCCTGTTAGCGCTTACACGTAGAAAGCGCTGCAACGGGCACGACGCACTTCAGCGGGCGTCGAAACGCGCGGCGAGCCGGCCGTCGCGGAACGCGCCGACGATGAAATCGATGAACACGCGTGTCTTCGCGGGCAGCAGCTTGCGGTTCGGGTAGTACAGCGTGAGCGGGCTGAGTTCGGCATGCCATCCGGGCAGAAGCCGCATCAGCCGGCCGTTTTCGAGCCAGGGCGCGGCGTGCGGCGTGGGCAGGAACGCGATGCCGAGACCTTGCATCGCGGCGTGCGCCATCGCTTCGGGGTCGTCGAAGATCATGCGCGTGCGGCATTCGGCGAGCGCCTCCTCGCCGATCTGGTTGCGCAGCGTCCACGCGCGGATGCGCCCCGTGTTGCTGGAGCGGCGCACGATGCCGTCGAGTTCGGCGAGATCGGACGGATGCGCGGGCAGCCGCCGGCCCGCCATATAGGCCGGCGATGCCGCGACGATCGTGCAGGGCCGCGCCAACTCGCGCGCGATCACCCCTTGCGTCAGTTCGATGCCGCCCCCGATTGCCGCATCAAAGCCGCCCGCGATCAGATCGACGGCGCGGTTGTCGAAGTGCCAGTCGGGCACGATGTCGGGGTAGCGCTGCAGAAAGTCGCCGAGCAGCGGCACGAGATATTCGCGTCCGAACGCGACGGCCATGCCGACCTTCAGCACGCCCGACGGTGCGCCGCCATGCCCGGCGGCGCGCGCGAACGCGTCCTGCAGGCTGGCGAACGGGCCGCCCGCGTCGGCCCATAACTGCTCGCCGCCGGGCGTCATGGTCAGCTTGCGGGTGCTGCGGTGAAAGAGCCGCACGCCCAGCTGTGCCTCGAGCCGCGCAACGTTCTTGCTGACGGCGGCGGGCGTCAGACCGAGGCGCCGCGCCGCCGCCGAAAAGCTGCCTGTTTCGGCCGTGTGGATGAACGATTCGATCAGATTGAGGGCTTCCATCTTTGTTTGTGCGTACCTGCTAGCCTGCGTGGGTCAGTGTGGCTCGCTTTATACCTGCGGTTGAAACTGTTAGTCGTGATTCGATACTACCGGCACCCTAATCCGCTCGCCATACTCTGTTCATCGATCACCACAACTCATCTGGAGCACAGCATGAACACGAATCTGCAAGGCAAGGTTGCTTTCGTCACGGGTGGCGCGCGCGGCATCGGCGCGGCAGTCGTGCGGCGGCTCGCGAACGATGGCGCGACGGTCGCTTTCACGTATCACAGCTCGGCGGCATCGGCGAACGAGCTGGTCGCGAGCATCGAAAAGGCGGGCGGCCGCGCCGTCGCCGTGAAGGCGGACGTGGCCGATGCCGCGTCGCTCACCAACGCGATCAACGAGACGGCCCGCCAGCTAGGCAAGATCGACATCCTCGTCAACAACGCGGGCGTGCTGCGCCTGGGCACGCTCGACGTGTTCACGCTCGACGACTTCGACGCGACCGTGCAGGTGAACGTGCGCGCCGTGTTCGTCGCGTCGAAGGCGGTGATCTCGCACATGGGCGAGGGCGGCCGGATCATCAACATCGGCAGCTGCAACGCCGAGCGCATTCCGTTCGCGGGCGGCGCGGCTTACGCGATGAGCAAGTCCGCGCTGCAAGGTCTCGTGCAAGGGCTCGCGCGCGATCTGGGTTCGAAGGGCATCACCGTCAACAACGTGCAGCCTGGTCCGACCAATAC
>BBSL01000416.1 GCA_001319865.1 Burkholderia sp. E7m39
ATCCCGGCCTCCGCGGCCCAGGCTGCGAGCCGGATCTGTCCATCGCCTGTCTGGCAGGCGTCAATCAAGCGGGCGTCAAATCAGCTTCAAGTGGCTGTCACGTAACGCTCCTGCCGCACGCTCATGTCAGAATGGCGCTTTCGTGGAATTCACCTCGAAACGCACATGACTCTGCACCTGGCGCCCACCACGAAGGGGGCCGACCGCTCCGGCCTCGTTTGCGGCTTCCGTTTTGCACCCGACCAGCCCGGCATTGCCGTCGATACCGACGAAGCAGCGCAATGGCGGGCCCATTCCGGGCTGGCCCAGCCCGATCAGACGAAGGCGTCGAACGCGAATCCGGGTGAGTTCCTGTGGCTTCACGTCAATCTCGCGCATGTCTCGAGCGAGCGCTGGATGCGCACGCATCTCGATCTGCCCGAGGTCTTCTTCGAAGGCCTGCGCGAAGGCTCGCATTCCACGCGCATCGAGCATCAGCACGGCGCGCTGCTCGCCGTCGTCAACGACGTGATGTACGACTTCGAGCAGACGCCTTCCGAAATCGCGACGCTGTCGGTCTACACGCACAAGCGGATCATGGTGACGGCGCGACTGAAGCAGTCGCGTTCCGTCGACCGGCTGCGCGCATCGGGGTGCGACGGCGAGAGCTTCGACACGGCGGCCGAGCTGCTGGTCCATCTGCTGCGCGACCAGGCCGATCTGCTCGTCGAAATCGTGCGCCGGACGAGCATCGAAGTGGACCGTGTCGAAGATCATTTCCTGTCACAGCGCGTGTATCAAAGCAATCGCGATCTCGGCGCGATGCGGCGCGTGCTGGTGCGTCTGCAGCGGCTTCTGGCGCCGGAGCCGGGCTCGATCTTCCGTCTGCTGGTGCGCCCGCCGGCGTGGCTGTCGCCCGCCGACGTGCAGAGCCTGCGCGATTCGACGGAAGAGTTCTCGCTGGTGCTCGGCGACCTGTCGGGTCTCGCGGAACGCATCAAGCTGCTGCAAGAAGAAATCGCGGCGCGGCTGAACGAGCAGACCAACCGCACGCTGTTCACGCTGACCATCGTCACGGTGCTCGCGCTGCCCATCAACATCATTGCGGGCCTGTTCGGCATGAACGTCGGCGGCGTGCCGCTCGCGGAGAACAAGCACGGCTTCTCGGTGATGGTGCTGCTCGTCGTCAGCTTTACCGCGCTCGCGGGCTGGTGGGCGTTGCGCAGGCGCCCGACGCGCTGAATCGCCTCGCGGAAGCTCGCGGCGCGTGTCCGTGCGGCCGGGTGGCCGTGCGGTGTACGTGGCGAACGGCGCGAACGTAAGGCGTCCCCTCGACACGGGGCTCGCGTGGTCCGAGCGTAGAATCCATGAGCCGTTCGAGCGGCATCGCGCATCGTCCGTTACAGGAGGCATGACATGGCAAAGCTCGTCGCGCTCTACAGAAAGCCAGCCGACCGCAACGCATTCGACGCCCATTACTTCGACAAACACGTTCCGCTCGCCAAGGCGATTCCCGGCCTGCGCCGCTACGAGGTGAGCGTCGGGCCGATCGCGAGCGCCAAGGGCGAATCGGAGTTCGGCCTCGCTGCCATCCTCAGCTTCGACACCTTCGACTCGCTGCTGCAGGCGATGAACACGCCCGAAGCCGCAGCCACCACCGCCGATCTGCAGAACTTCGCGCAGGCGGGCGTCGAACTGCTCGTGTTCGATACGAAGGAAGTTTGACGCGCGGCTGCCGTGGCTTTAGTGGCTGGGTTGAACCGCCTGGCTGGGTTGAACCGCCCGGATCGGCGCCCGATGCGGGCCATTTCTGGCGGTTCTGCTCTGCATGCTGCTTAATGCAGCGAGCCGTTACCGAAAGCACTTTCTTCACGTCGAGCGTATAGAAAACGCGTTGCCTTCCGACCACAGCACCACGACACATCGTCCGTCAGGATGGCCTCGCGCAGCCTGTGCCTTAAGTGTTATCCCTGGCGCAACGATGCGCATGATAACGCTACCATCCGTTTATCCCGCTGCCAGTCCGTACTAGCGAACGAGCCCATGCCGCATGCCGTCGCGAGAAAGACGCGACCGCAGATGATAGCGCTACCAAGGAGACTGATTTTGCCCGCCGATCACGAGAAACCCCGCAAAAAGCCCGACGAGTTGCGCAGCTACCGCTGGTATGGCGTCAACGATCTGCGCTCGTTCGGCCACCGCTCGCGCACTGCGCAGATGGGCTATCACTCGTCGGATTACATGGGCAAGCCCGTGATCGCCGTCGTCAATACATGGAGCGAGATCAACTCGTGTCACACGCACTTCAAGCAGCGTGTGGAAGAGGTCAAGCGCGGCATCTGGCAAGCGGGCGGCTTTCCCGTCGAAATGCCCGTGATGACGCTCGCCGAGCCGTTCCAGAAGCCGACCACGATGCTCTATCGCAACTTTCTCGCGATGGAGACGGAAGAACTGCTGAAGTCCTATCCGTTCGACGGCTGCGTGCTGATGGGCGGCTGCGACAAGACCACGCCCGGCCTGCTGATGGGCGCGATCAGCATGGATCTGCCCGCGATCTATCTGCCCGCCGGCCCGATGCTGCGCGGCAACTGGAATGGCCGCACGCTCGGCAGCGGCTCGGACACCTGGAAGTACTGGGCCGAACTGCGCGCGGGCAAGATCACCGAGGACGAATGGAAGGGCATCGAGAGCGGCATCGCGCGCTCGCCGGGGCATTGCATGACGATGGGCACGGCATCGACGATGACGAGCGCGACGGAAGCGCTGGGCCTCACGCTGCCAGGTTTCTCGTCGATTCCCGCCGCCGATTCGCGTCACGCGCAATACGCGTCGCTCACCGGCCAGCGCATCGTCGAGATGGTGTGGACCGACCAGAAACCGTCCGACATTCTCACCGCCAAATCCTTCGATAACGCCGTCACGACCGTGCTCGCGATGTCCGGTTCGACCAACGCGATCGTGCACCTCGTGGCCGTCGCGCGCCGCGCGGGCATCGATCTCACCACGGCCCGTTTCGACGAACTCGCGCGCGTCACCCCCGTGCTCGGCAACATCCGTCCCGCCGGCCAGTACCTGATGGAGGACTTCTATTACGCGGGCGGCTTGCGCGCGCTGCTGGTCGAACTGGGCGAACTGATCGACGGCTCGCAGATGACGGTGAGCGGCAGCACGCTCGGCGAGAACATCGCGGGTGCGGAGATTTTCAACGACGATGTGATCCGCAAGCGCGCCAATCCGCTCGTCGAGCGCGACGGTCTTGCGGTGCTGACGGGCAATCTCGCGCCGGACGGCGCCGTCATCAAGCCCGCCGCGATGGAATCGCATCTGCTCAAGCATCGCGGTCCCGCCGTCGTGTTCAGCGACTACAACGACATGGCCGCGCGCATCGATAGCGAAGCACTCGAGGTAACGGCGGATTCCGTGATCGTGCTGCAGCATGCGGGGCCTGTGGGCGCGCCCGGCATGCCCGAATGGGGACAACTGCCGATCCCGCAAAAGCTCTTGAAGCAGGGCGTGCGCGACATGCTGCGCATTTCGGATGCGCGCATGAGCGGCACGAGCTACGGCGCGTGCGTGCTGCACGTGGCACCGGAATCGTTCGTCGGCGGGCCGCTCGCGCTCGTGAAGGACGGCGACATCATCGAGCTCGACGTGGCCGCGCGCCGTTTGCATCTCGACGTCAGCGACGCGGAACTCGCGAAGCGCAAGGAAGCCTGGCAGCCGCCGAAGCGTCCGTTCGAACGCGGCTTCGGCGTGATGCATCAGCTGCACGTTACGCAGGCGAACAAGGGTTGCGATTTCGACTTCCTCGAAGAAAAACTGACGACCTCGGTGACCAGCGAAGCGAGCTGCAACGAGCCGGAAATCCATTAACCCGATCGACGTGCACCGAACAATGACCGACATCACCGTGAGCGCCGAAGCGCTCGAACAACTTCGTCACGTGAGCACCGCGACGCTCACCACGCAACTCTTCAAGCGCGGCCTGCGCAATGTGTTTCTGCAAGGCGTCGCGCCGCTCGTGAAGCCGGCGCCGGGCGCGCCGAACCTGGTCGGTCCCGCGTTCACGCTGCGCAATATTCCGGCGCGCGAGGATCTCGATCATGTCGGCGTGTTTCAGAACCCGGATCACCCGCAACGCAAGGCCGTCGAAACGGCGCCGCCGGGCAGCGTGCTGGTGCAGGATTGCCGCGGCGACCGCACGGTCGCATCCGTCGGTTCGATTCTCGCGCTGCGCCTCGCGAAGCGCGGCGTCGCGGGCATGGTCTCCGACGGCGCCGTGCGCGACAGCGGCACGATCGCGGAACTCGGGTTGCCCATCTGGTGCGCGGGCGCGAGCGCGCCGCTGAATCTCGCGAAGCATCACGCCGTCGACATGAACGTGCCCATCGCGTGCGGCGGCGTGGCCGTGTATCCGGGCGACATCGTCGTCGCGGATGTGGACGGCGTCGTGATCGTGCCGCGCGAAATGGCCGAAGAGGTCGCGCGCGATGCCACCGAGCAGGAACGGCTCGAAGTGTTCATCCAGGAACGCATCGCCGAAGGCAGGCCGCTGCGCGGCACTTATCCGCCGAACGAGGAAACGCTCGCCGCGTACAAGGTGTGGCGCGACGCGCAGAAGACCTAACGCGGCAAGCGTCGCCTCAGCGGCACATAAGCGTCACCGCAAGCGTCGACAACGCAACTCGCACAACGAGGCCCGCGCGAAAAAGCCCGGCCCGGGAGACAACGTGAACACCGCCACTTCAGTCATCGACGAATCGCGCCTCATCAATCGCCTCGCGTTGCGGCTCATGCCGCTGCTCGGCGTGCTGTATCTCGTCGCGTATATCGACCGCTCGAACATCAGCTTCGCGAAGCTGCAGATGCTCGGCAGTCTCGGCTTGTCCGAAGTGGCGTACGGATTGGGCGCGTCGCTGTTCTTCATCGGCTATCTGCTTTTCGAAGTGCCCAGCAACGTCTTGCTGCACAAGTACGGCGCGCCGAAGTGGATGGCGCGCATCATGTTCACGTGGGGCGTCGTGACGATCCTGCTCGCGTTCACGAAGAACGCGACGATGTTCTACGTGCTGCGCTTTCTGCTCGGCGCATCGGAAGCAGGGCTGTATCCCGGCGTGATCTACTACCTGACGCTATGGTTTCCGCAGCGGCATCGTGTGCGGATGCTCGGCTACTTCACGGTCGGCAGCAGTCTCGGCAACATGGTCGGCGCGCCGATCTGCGGCTGGCTGCTCGACAAGAGTGGGCTGTTCGGGCTGCAAGGCTGGCAACTGGTGTTCGTCGTCACGGGGATTCCTTCCGTGCTGCTGACGCTCGTCGTGCTGTTCTGCCTGCCCGCGGCGCCGCGCGAGGCAACGTTTCTCACCGATGATGAAAAGTCCTGGCTCACGCGCACGCTCGACAGCGAAAGCGCGCAGGCGCGCAAGAGCGCCGCGCGTCACACGACGCCGCTCGCCGTGCTCGCCGAGCCGCGCGTGATCGGCATGGCGCTGTACTACATGATGCTGTCGATCTCCGTGTATGGCGTGAGCTACTGGCTGCCGACGCTCGTCAAAGGCTTCGGCGTGAGCAACACGACCAACGGCTTTCTCAACATCATCCCGTGGCTGCTGGCGACGATCGTGCTCGCGTGGCTGCCGTCGAAGCTGCGCGCAGGCAATCGCGCCGTTATCGCGATGCTCGCGTCGGCGCTGCTCGGCATGATGTTCTTCCTGTCGTCGGTGTTTCTGCCGACCAACACGCTGCGCTTCGTCGCGCTGTGTTTCGGCGCGCCGTGCATGTACCTGCTGATTCCGTGCTTCTGGACGCTGCCGCCGAAGTTCCTGTTCGGCGCGCGCGCCGCCACGGGCATTGCGGCCATCAATTCGCTCGGCAATATCGGCGGCTTCATCGCGCAGAACCTCGTGCCGTTCGTCAAGCAGACGACGGGCAGCACGCGCGCGCCGATGCTGATTCCCGCCGCGTGCATGCTGATCTTCGCGCTCGTGACGATCTTCGTTCTGCGGCGCGGCGGCAGGCCGTCGCAAAGCGTCAACGGCGCGGCCGTCGCCGAATAACGTCCGCGATGCATTGGCTACAATAGCCGCGCCACGCCAACAGGTGCCCACGTTCATGCCGACTGCCAAGCCCACCGACGCTTCGATCGATCTCGAGGGCCGCACCGCGTCCGCGCGTCGCACGCGCGGCGGCCCCAAGGGCTTGCGCATCACCGATGTCGCGGCGCAGGCGGGTGTCTCGCCCATCACGGTGTCGCGCGTGTTCAACAATCCCGCCTCCGTCGCGCCCGAAACGCTCGAACGCGTGCGCCAGGTCGTGCAAAAGCTCGGCTATGTGCCGAACCGGCTGGCGGGCGGCTTGTCGTCGGCGCGCTCGCGGCTGATCGCGGCCATCGTGCCGACCATCGCGCACTCGCTGT
The DNA here is from genome assembly GCA_001319865.1 of Burkholderia sp. E7m39. Lineage (GTDB taxonomy): Bacteria > Pseudomonadota > Gammaproteobacteria > Burkholderiales > Burkholderiaceae > Paraburkholderia > Paraburkholderia bengalensis. Next base: position 6,395 of record BBSL01000416.1, read on the forward strand.
TCTCCGAAACCATTCAGGTATTCAGCGAAACCATGTCGCGCGCGGGCTACGAAGTGCTGCTGGCGCTGAGCGGCTACAGCGATACGAACGAAGAAAGCCTGCTCGACACCGTGTTGAGCCGCCGTCCCGAAGGCGTGCTGCTCACAGGCGTCGCGCACACGGAGTCGCTGCGCGAGCGGCTGCGCAATGTCGGCATTCCCGTCGTCGAAACGTGGGACATGACGGACACGCCGATCGACATGCTGGTCGGTTTTTCGCACTACCGGATCGGCGAGGCCGTCGCCGAGCGTTTTCTCGCGCGCGGCATGAAGCGCCCGGCCTTGATCGTGGCGAGCGATGCGCGCGCGCTCGCGCGCCGCGCCGGCTTTCGCGACCGGCTCGTGCAGGCGGGCATGACGTCCGTGGCCGAAGTGATCGTCGCGCCGCCCAGCTCGCTCGCAACGGGCAAGTCGGCGTTGCCGCAACTGCTGCAGCGCGCGCCGGATGTGGACGCGGTGTTTTGCGGCTCGGACCTGCTCGCAATCGGCGCGCTGGGCGCGGCGCGGCAGATGGGGCTGCAGGTGCCGTCGCAACTGGCCGTCTGCGGCTTCGGCGATCTCGACTTCGCAACCGAAACCACGCCGCAACTGACGACGGTGCGCGTCGACGGCACGCGTATCGGCGTGAGCGCCGCGCGCTTTCTGCTCGACCGGTTGAACGGCGTGCACGAGCGCGCGTTCGTCGACGTGGGGTTTAGCGTGGTGGAGCGGGAGTCGGCGTGATGCGACGGCGTCCTCACGGTGATCAGTGACCATTCGCCGCAGGTTTCGTCGACGGGTTTAAGAATAGTCCTATCCTTCTCTCAATTGCATCTCGCTAACTTTGAGATTTCGCAAAGGAGAGAGCGATGAAAAGAAAAGCCGTTTCCCACCTTCAGCTTGGTTTCGCTGCTGCGCTGATCGCGATCAACGCGCTTTCGTCGAATGTGAAGCCGCAAGAAATCACGACGCTGGTCCAGCAAGGCGTCGCGTTGGCGCAGGTCGTCGCCACGGCAGGGCCAACGGGCCGATAAGCGAAGACGGATGGTTCAAACGGGAAACCCTGCTTCGGCGGGGTTTTTTGTTTTCGGCGTGCCAGTCGAACCGACCCGGCAGCGAGTCACTACGACTCTGGTTGAACTGACTAGTCGCGCTCGCCAACGCCTGTACTGGCGTGCATCCGGCGTTGGCACGGAACCTGTCTGTAGTGCTGCCGTTCCATTGCCCGAGACCAATCGCACCATGAAAACCGTCGAGCCGCGCAGCACCTTCATCCCGCCGCCCGGACCTCGTCGTCCCGCGCAGCGCTTTGCGCTGCTCAACCTCGGCTTTCGCCCGTTCTACCTCGCGGGCGCCGGCTTCGCGGCGCTCGCCTTGACAGTGTGGCTGCTGGTGCTCGCCGGCGTGCCCGTGAAGGGCGGCTATCTGCTCGCGCTCGATCCCATCGGCTGGCATGCGCACGAAATGGTCTTCGGCTTTGCGGCTGCGATTGTCGCGGGCTTTCTGCTGACGGCCGTGCGCGCGTGGACAGGCATGCCGACCACGAGCCCGCGCACGCTTGCCGTGCTCGCGCTGCTGTGGCTGTGCGCGCGCGTGCTGGTGTGGAGCGGGCCCGCCGTCCCTGCCGCGACCGTCGACAGCGCGTTTTTGCCCGCCGTCGCCATCGTGCTGCTGCGCGTGCTGTCGAAGGCAGGCAATCGACGCAATTACTTTCTCGTGCCCGTGCTGCTGACGTTCGGCGCGCTCGACGCCGCCTTCCACGTCCTGACCCAGTCCGGCCGGCCCGATCTCGCGTTGCGCTGCGTTTACGCGGCAGCCGGTGTCGTCGTGCTGCTCGTCAGCGTGATCGGCGCGCGCGTGATACCGATGTTCACGTCGAATGCGATTCCCGGCTTCGTCACGCGCCGGTGGCAGCCCGTGGAACCGAGCGCCGCGCCGTTGACGCTCATCGCGCTGTTCGCCGATGCCGCCGCGCTGCCCGCTGCCGTCGTCGCGCCGCTGGCGTTCGCCGCGTGCGCGGTTCACGCCGCGCGGCTGATCGGCTGGCGCTCGTACAAGGTGCGCGGCCCGGCCATTCTGCTGATCCTGCACGGCGCCTATGCGTGGCTGCCCGTCGGTTTCGCGCTGCTCGGCCTGAGCGCGCTGGGCCTCGTGACGCATTCCGTCGCGATGCACGCGTTCACGACGGGCGTGATCGGCGGCGCGATCATCGCGATGATC
>BBSL01000417.1 GCA_001319865.1 Burkholderia sp. E7m39
CCGTTGTCTTGAATGGTCCGTCGTTGCCGCTGTTCGCGCGGGCGCCGCTTGCGTCATGGTCGTGCATCATCGGCGCGCTTCATGGTCGTGCTTCATCGTCGCGCAAAGGCGGCGAGCTGGTCCGCGATGCTGCCAAGCGGCAGGATGCGCCGCGCGGCGCCGAGCGTGGCAGCCGCCTTCGGCATGCCGTAGACGGCGCTCGTCGTCTCGTCCTGCGCGATCGTGTCGTAGCCTTTCGCGCGCATCGCCTTCAATCCGATCGCGCCATCGCGGCCCATGCCCGTCAACAGCACGCCGAGCGCCTCGCCGGGCCAATGCTCGACGACGCTGTGAAAGAACACGTCGACGGACGGGCGGTATGGCAATTCGGCTGGATCGGGAGTGTAGTGCAGCGTACCGTGTTGCGTGAGCAGCATGTGATCGTTGGTGGCCGCGAGCAGCGCGACGCCCGCGCGCGGCGACTCGCCCTCGCGGGCGGCGCGCACGGCGAGCGATGTCTGTCCGTCGAGCCATTGCGCCATGCCGTCGGCGAATACCTTGTCCACGTGCTGCACGATCACGATGGGCGCCTCGAAGCTCGCGGGCAGCGCGCCGAGCACGCTCGCGAGGGCAGCCGGTCCGCCCGCCGACGCGCCGATCGCGACGAGCCGCTGCGCGTCCCGCCGCAACGGCGCAGCGCGCGTCTCGCGCAGGATAGACGGCCTGTCCAGCCGGGCGATCTGATCGATCTTCTGCAGCAGCAGTTGCGCATGCTCGTGAACGCCGCGCCCGGCGAGCGTCGGCGTATCGACGGCATCGAGCGCGCCCGCGCCCATCGCCTCGTACACGCGCCACGTGTTCGCGCCGACGCTGCTCGTCACGATCAGAATCGGGCAGGGCGTGCGCGCCATGATGCGGCGCGTCGCCTCGACGCCGTCGAGCTTCGGCATGATGAGGTCCATCAGCACGACGTCGGGTGTCTGCGCGGCGCAGAAATCGACGGCTTCCTGGCCGTCGGCGGCTACCCACAGCACGCGATGCTCGGGGCGCAGCGCGATCGCGCGGCGCAATGCCTCGACGGCAAGGGGCAGGTCGTTGGCGATGCCGATGTTCATGCCGGCGCCTCGGTTCGCGATGTCATTCGAGCGCCTCGCCGATCAGATCGCGCACGGCATCGAGCAGCGCTTCGTCGTGGAAGCTGCCCTTCGCGAGATAGTAGTCCGCGCCTGCTTCGAGCCCGCGCCGCCGGTCCTCGTCGCGGTCCTTGTACGACACGATCATCACGGGCACCGGCTTGAGCAGCGGGTCGCGCTTGATCAGCGTGACGAGCTCGATGCCGTCCATGCGCGGCATGTCGATATCGGTGACGACGAGGTCGAACGAGCCGCTTGTCGGGTTGCGCAGCGCATTCCAGCCGTCCATCCCGTCGACGGCGATCGTCACCGCGTAGCCGCGCTTTTCCAGCAGCTTGCGTTCGAGTTCGCGCACCGTCAGCGAATCTTCGACCACGAGCACATGCTTGCGCTGCCGCGCCGCGATGTGCCGCGCGCGGCTCACCTTGTCGAGCTGGCCGCCGCGCACGAGCTTGTCGACCGAGCGCAGCAGGTCGTCGACATCGACGATCAGCACGGCGTCGCCGTTTTCCATCAGCGCGGCCGCCGCGATGTCCTTGACCTTGCCCAGACGCGCATCGAGCGGCTGCACGACGAGCATGCGCTC
>BBSL01000418.1 GCA_001319865.1 Burkholderia sp. E7m39
GTGTATGCATCGGCGTCGTCATCGCCGCCACGCGGCGCCGCGTCGTCGCGGCTCAGGCTCGCGCCGCTCGCAGGCGATGCGAGCCGCTGCGCGAATTCGTCGATATCGGCGCGCGTGACCGATGCGTCGGCCATCATCTGCGGTTTCGCTTCCCCGACGCGCAGCAACAGATCGACGCCGCGTAGCAGCACGTCGATATGCGCGGGCGTCAACGACAGCTCGCCGCGCTGCGCGCCAACGAAGCACTCTTCCATCACGTGCGCGATATCGACGCCGTCCTGCAAGCCGATGATGCGCGCCGCGCCCTTGAGCGAATGCGCGGCGCGCATGCAAGCGTCGAGCGCGGCGGAATCGGCGGGACGCTGTTCGAGCGCGAGCAGACCATCGGACAGCACGCGCGTTTGCGTCGCGGCTTCTTCGCGGAACAGCTCGAGCAGCGACTGGCGGCTCAGGTCGTCATCCGTCATCGCAGGCTCCGGGCGATCGAGTCGAATAGCCGCGCGGGGTCGAGCAGGCCGATGGTGCGCTCGCGCCAGGCGAGCACGCCGCGCGCGTGCAAAGCCGTCGCGTGCGCGAGCGTCGCGGGCACGGGCAGCAGCGCGTCGTCGGCGTAGCGCACGACGCCTTCCACTTCATCGACGGGCAGCGCGACCGGCTCGCTGTCGTGCGCCGCGACCAGCATGCGCGGATAGCCGCTGCGCGCGGACTGGCGCGCGTCGGCGGCGCGCTCCATGTTCAGCAGCTCAGCGAGCGACACGGCAACGGTCAGCGCGCCGCGTACATTCACGACGCCGAGCACCGCGCGCGTGCGCCGATGCGGCAGCGAATGGATCGCGCGGATATCGTCGACTTCGCGCAGTGCGTGGGTGGGCAGTGCGAGCCATTCGCCCGCGACGCGAAAGGCGAGGGCGGAATGGGTCGTCGTGTGTTCGCGCGCGCGGTCGCGCGGCGGCGTGTCGGCGCCTGCGTTCGCGCCGCGCACGAGATCCGCCTCGCGCAACGGCCGGTCGAGCAGCCGCGCGGCGCCTTGCGCGAACACCGGGCAGTTCAGACAGCGCGAATACTCGGCGAGATGCGGGCACGAATGGTCGCCTCGCACGCCGATGCGATTCCAGCAGTCGTCGACGCGCAAGAGCGGCGCGCTCGCGCGATCAGGAGCGTCGTGAAGCATCGAATCCTCGTGAGCGTGGCGCGTCGATGGTGTTCGGGGCCGCGTGCGCCGACTGCGCAATATGTGCGGCCGAGCGTCGCGCGCGCTGCATCAGGTGATGCGCGCCCGCGCGGTCGCCGCCGATGTCGAGCAGCGCGGCCAGATGCGTGAGCGCTTCGTAATGCGCCGGGTCCAGATACAGCGCCTTGCGATAGAAGTCGGCGGCATCGGCGCTGCGGCCGCGCGCGTCGGCGATCAGGCCGAGCAGATAGAACGCGTCGACGTTCGGGCCATGCACGACGGCATGCTGATGCGCGAGCCGTTCGGCTTCGTCGAACGCGCCGGCATCGGCATGACGGCGCGCCGCATCGAGCGACGAGGCGGCGGGCTGCGGCGTGGGGGCCGGCTGCGTGTTCGGCGCGTTCGGCATGTTCGGCGCGTTCGGCGCGTTCGGCGCGGGCCGCGCGGCTTGCGGCGCATCCGCGCGCGGGGCATCGCGTTTGAAGGCGGGCGCCGGCGCGAGAACATCGCGCGGCGCCATGGCCGCCGCAGGCGAAGGCGCAGCGAACGATGTAGCGAACGACGGCCGCGTCGGCGCGTGCGCAGTGATCCGTTGCGCGGCGCGCGCCGTATCCAGTTCTTCCGGCGTGCTGCGCCGGAATGCGAATGCGAGCGGAATGCGCGCCGAGTTCATCGCGTGACGCATCATCAAGCCCGTTTCGGCGGGACCGACGAAGATCGTGCCGCCTTCGGCGAGACTCGCGTCGAGCAGACGGATCGCGTGATCCTGCGCGTCGCGATCGAAATAGATCAGCACGTTGCGGCAGAAAATGAAGTCGTACGGCGCCTGCGCATCCGCCTGCATGTCGAACAGATTGGCATGCGTGAAGCGCACCGTCTGCCGCACGCGCTCGCTCAGTTGCCAGCCTTCGTGCAGCGCCGTGAAATGCCGGTCCCGGAATGCGAGCGAATGGCCGCGAAACGAATTGCGCCCGTAGATGCCGGCGCGTGCACGCGCGATCGCGCGCGCGCTGATGTCGAATGCGTCGACGCTAAAGCGGCTCTCGCCGATGCCTTCGTCGAGCAGGGTCATCGCGACGGTGTAGGGCTCTTCGCCAGTCGAACACGGCAGGCTCAGCACGCGCAGCACATGCAGCGGATCGCGCACGAGCCGTTCGTTGGCGAGCCTCGCTAGCGCGACATACGCCTCGCGGTCGCGATAGAACCAGGTTTCGGGCACGACGAGCGTCTCGATCAGCGCCTGCCGCTCCGATGCCGACAGCGTCAACTGCTGCCAGTACGCCTCGATGTCGGCGGGATCGACGGCGGCGTTCGTGTCGTGCGCGTCGGCGCCGAGCCGCGTCACGCGCACGCGTTCGAGCACGGCGCGCTCGAGCGCGTTGACGCCGAGCGACGACGCGTCGATGCCCGTCTCCCGCAACAGCCAGGATTCGAAACGCGAAACGAAGGCAGTCGCGGCGTTCATTGCGGAGCGGATGGACATTCGGCTACGGGTTGCGGGAAGAGCAGCGCTTTGACGTCGTCGCCGAGCATCTGCTGCACGTCGATCCACTGGATCATGCCGAGCGCGTCGCTGGCGACGGGGCCGAGCCAGCGCGCGTGCGGCGTCGCGAGGCCGCTGTCGGCGAAACGCTCGCGCGCGATGCGGCGCGTCTGCGTCGCGCGC
>BBSL01000419.1 GCA_001319865.1 Burkholderia sp. E7m39
GCTGCGACGCGCGCCCGAGCGCAAGCTGCGCGACGTCGACGACGGGCACGGGTTCGCCGTCGCGCTCCACCACGCCCGCGACCCACGCGGGCGCGCCGGGAATCGCCTTGGCGGCGCAGAGCGCCTGCACTTCGACGATGTCGGCGGCATCGAGCGCGTAACGGTCGCCGTCGAGTTCGAAGAGAAGGAAGAGCATGGGCTGCGCGCCTGGATGCCGCGTCACGCTTCGATCTTGAAGCGCGACACGCCCGTGCGAAGCTGGTTCGCAACGAGCGTCAGATCGTCGATCGCCTGCGACGACTGGCGCAGCGACTCCGCCGTCTGCTGCGCGGCCTCCGACAATTGCGACAGCGCCTGGGTGATCTGCTCGGCGCTGGTGGCCTGCGTGTGCATGCCTTCGTTGACGAGCTGGAAGCGCGGCGCGAGCGTCTGCACTTCATGAATGATCTGCGACAGCTGGCCGCCCACCTGCTGCACGTCGCGCATGCCGCGCCGCACTTCCTCGGAGAACTTGTCCATGCCCATCACCCCCGCCGACACGGCCGACTGGATTTCCTTCACGGTCTGTTCGATGTCGTAGGTGGCCACGGCCGTCTGGTCCGCGAGCCGGCGGATCTCCGTGGCGACGACAGCGAAGCCGCGCCCGTATTCGCCCGCTTTTTCGGCTTCGATGGCCGCGTTCAGCGACAGCAGGTTGGTCTGATCGGCGACCTTCGTGATCGTCGCGACCACCTGGTTGATGTTGACGGCCTTCTCGTTGAGGATCGCGAGCTTCGCGTTCACCGAGCCGGCCGCTTCCATCACGCTGCGCATCGTGTCCTCCATGCGCGTGAGGCCGCTCTGGCTCGCGCCCGCAAGCGTCGCCGACTGCTCCGCGACGCTCGACACTTCGTTCATCGTGTGCAGCAGGTCGCGCGAGGTCGCGAAAATCTCGCGCGAGGTCGCGCCGATTTCCGTCGTGGTCGCCGCCGTTTCCGTCGCCGTGGCCTGCTGCTCCTTCGATGTCGCCGCGATCTCGGCCACGGAAGTCGTCACCTGCAGCGACGACTTCTGCGCCTGCGCAACGAGGCTGTTCAGTTCTTCCGCCATGCGGTTGAAGCCATCTTCGAGCGTGCCGAACTCGTCGCGGCGGCCGAGCTTCAGACGCTGCGTCAGGTTGCCCGTGCGCATCACGTTGTGCACGTCGACGAGCGCGGCCATCGGCACGGTGATCGCGCGATACAGCGTGAAGCCGGTGAACAGCGCGACGAGCAGCGTGACACTGAGCGCGACGGCGAGCGTGATCTCCGTGCCCGTCACGGAATCGCGGATTGCTTTCGCCGATTCGTCGGCCTGCATGCGGTTTTCGTTGACGAGCTCGTTGGCCGCGCGAATCACGCCGTCCCATGACGCGCTGAGCTTGACGAAGATGGCCTGCGCTTGCTCCCTCGACGCGGGCGCCGCACGCATGGCTTCGTTGAACTGCGGCAGGTACTGGTCCCACGCGGTGCGGAATGCGCGGTAGCGCTCGCGGTCCGCGTCGCGATAGAGCGTCGCCTGATATTCGGCCGACGCCCGGTCGAACGTGCGCAGCGCTTGGTTGATGCGTTCGAGGTCGTGCCGGGTCGCGTCGTCGTTGCCTTCGACGAACAGCGCGCGTTCGAGCATAGCGTAACTTTCGTTGGCGCTGGCGCGCAGCGTGGTGGCGAGATACAGGCCGGGCACGGAATCGCGGCCCATGCTCAGCGCTTCGTCGTCCATCGCGCGCAGACGGGTCCACGAGATTGCGGCCATCACCAGCATCAGCACGAACAGCGCGCCGAAGCTCAGCATGATCCGGTTGCCGAGCGTGAAGCGGTTTGCGTGCTTCGGATCGAGCAGCGTGGTGTCGCCGGAACGGGACGTCGCAGTGGCCATTGTCGATGACTCTTTCAGTGTTGAAGTAGTGAGGCGGCGTTGCGGATGGCGATCATCCGCACGGTCCACGCCGACGCTATGTGGAAACTACACGATTCCCTAGCGTTTCATTATCCCAAAAAGTCCGCGAAACCTGCGTCAGATCGGCGTTTTGAAAGGGAAGGCAAGGCTGTTGCAAATCGCATAAGAAGGCAACACCCGAGCTGGCGGGTTGCGACAGCGCATGCAGTTATTCATCAAACGCGAGCGATCGCAAGCCGAGCCGCCCAACGCTCACAGTGTGTCCCAGCGCCATGCCTGCGCGAGCCGCTCGCGCAGATAGTCGACGAACGCGCGCACGCGCGGCGCGAGATGCTGGCTGTGGGGATAGATGGCATGCAGCGGCGCCGCCGACATCGAATGCTGCGGCAGCACGCGGCGCAGCTTACCCGCGAGGATGTCGTCGCCCACGTCCCAGATCGACTTCACGGCAATGCCGGCATCGGCGAGCGCGAGCCGATGCGCGGCTTCGCCGTCGTTTGTGACGATTGCGGCATCGATGCGCACCGCGACGCTCTCGTCGCCTTCGAAGCGCCATTCGCCGCGGCGCTGATCGCCAATCAGGATGCAGCGATGCGACATCAGATCGTGCGGATGCTTCGGCGTGCCGTGCAACTTCAAATACGCAGGCGATGCGCACAGCACGCGGAAATTCGGCGCGAGCGGGCGCGCGATCAGCGACGAATCGGCCAGACTGCCGAAGCGAACGGCGAGATCGAGCCCGCCTTCGACCAGATCGACAACGGCATCGGTCAACTCCAGCTGCACGGCGAGCTGCGGATGCAGCCGCTGAAAATCGGCGATCAGCGGCGCGATGGTCTGGCGGCCGAGCTGACCCGGCGCAGTGACGCGCAGCAGGCCGCTGACTTCCTGGCGGCGCTGCGACAGCAGGGCTTCCGCCTGCTCGATCTCGTCGAGTATCCGCACGACGCGCGCGTGAAACAGCGCGCCTTCTTCCGTGAGCGTCTGCCGGCGCGTGGTGCGCTGGATCAGCCGCACGCCGACGCTTTTCTCCAGATGCGCGAGCCGCTTGCTGATGACGGACAGCGGCAGGTCCATCTCGCGCGCCGCCGCCGACAGGCTGCCTGTCGCGACCACGCGCGAAAACGCCATCAGCGCCGGCAGGCTATCGATACGGGTATCGGTCATTCTTCACAAAAAGGAAAGGATTCATCCGTCTGGAAGCAGTATTTCTTCCGTATCGCGAAGCCTAGCATGACGGTCATCGAATGCTTTGTTTTCTTCAAGGAGCCCATCATGTCGATCCGTCCCGCTGTTTCGCTGCGCCGCGTGCTGTCCGCTGCCGGGCTGGCGCTCGCATCGCTTGCCGCCGCGTCCGCGTTTGCCGTCAGCCCGGCCGACGCCAGCCACGCCAGCAATGCCGCCGCGCTCGTCCAGCCGCAGCAACTGACCGTCGATCGCAGCCTGCCGAAAGCGCAACGCGACGCGCAGATTCTGGCCGCGCGCCGCTACGACACGTTCTGGAATACGGGCGACGAATCGCTGGCACGCGCCGCGCTCGCCCCCGACTTCACCGACCGCACGTTGCCGCCCGGACGCGCGCAAGGTATCGAAGGGCCGCTCGCCGCCTCGAAGTTCGTGCGCGGCGCGGTGCCCGACATGCAGGCGCAGATTGAGCAGATGGTGGTGGCGGGCGACCGCGTGATCGTGCATCTGCGCTTTCAAGGCCACTTCACGGGGCAGTTCAAGGGCGTGCAGGGTCATGGGCAGAACGTCGACTTCATCGCGACGGACATCTACCGTATCAAGGACGGCCGTATCGCCGACAACTGGCATCTCGAAGACAACCTGACGTTCTTGCAGCAGCTTGGCGCCGTCGCGAACTGACGGCCCGATTCATCGATATTGTTTGCTCTGGAGAGACACCATGAATTCGCTTCAATCGAAACGCGTATTGATCGTCGGCGGCAGTTCGGGCATCGGCGCGGCCGCGGCGCAGGCGTTCGCGGCGCTCGGCGCGCAGGTCACGATCGCGTCGCGCAATGCGCAGAAGCTGTCGGAGGCGGCTGCCAAAATCGGCCACGGCGTGCAGACAGCGGTGCTCGACACCGCGGATGCCGCCGCCGTCGATGCCTTCTTCGCCGCGCAGCAGCCGTACGATCATGTCGTGATTTCGGCGGCGCAAACGCCGTCGGGCCCCGTGCGGCAACTGCCGCTCGACGATGCCTACCAGGCGATGGACAGCAAGTTCTGGGGCGCCTATCGGGTGGCCCGCGCTGCCAGGATTGCCGACGGCGGATCGCTGACCTTCGTGTCGGGCTTCCTCGCCGTGCGGCCGAGCGGGGCCTCGGTGCTCCAAGGCGCGATCAACGCGGCGCTCGAGGCGCTCGCGCGCGGCCTCGCGCTGGAACTGTCGCCCGTGCGCGTGAACACAGTGTCGCCGGGACTGATCGCCACGCCGCTGTGGTCGAAGCTGTCCGACGAAGCGCGCGCAGGCATGTTCGAAAGCGCCGCGAACCGGCTGCCCGCAAAGCGCGTCGGCCAGCCCGAAGACGTGGCGAACGCGATCGTCTATCTCGCCTCGACGCCCTACGCGACGGGCTCGACGGTGCTCGTCGACGGCGGCGGCGCGATTGCCTGAGCGCGCCGGCGCGGGCACTTGAAATAGGGCGCTACTCGAAGGGGCGCTACGCGAGCGTCGCGCCGCGCTCGGCGAGCAACGCGCGCAGCACGCTGCGGTGGCAGCGGTTTTCGTCCTCGCAATAGCAACCGACCGAAAAGTTCGACGTGGCGGATAGCGCCGCGAGCGTATCGAGCACTTTCGGCGCGTCGCCGTGATTCATTTCCGCGCGGAACTTGCGCACGAACGCCTTCCATTCGGCGTCGGTCGTGGCGGCCAGTGCCTCGCTGACGAGTTCCGGCGTGGGTGACAGCGTCGGCAGCCAGACGTCGTAGAAGTTGCGGCTGCCGAACTCGGCTTTCGGCACGCCGCGCGGCGGACGCCGCACGGTGCCGATGCGTACGCCTTCGTCGGGCGCGCGTTCCGAGCCCAGTCGAACGATACGGATGGGCATGAGGCAGGTCTCCTGGTTCGTGGTCTTTTTAGTGTCGCGGGACGTCGGTCAGCCGAGCGTGTTTTTCATCCCCAGCACGTCGATTCGGCCGATCTGCGGCGGGCCGGTGAACAGGTCGTCCGCGACGCTCATCAGCGCCTTCGCGATCGGGCCATCGAGATGCGCCTGCCGGCTGGCTTCGTCGGGAAACGCATCGAACACGCCATAGGTGTGCTCGGCGATCTTCAGCGCGAACCAGATCGGCGTCGTGGTTTCCTGGTTCGCCAGTTCGAGCCCTTTCTGCAGAAACGCTTCGACATCGGCTTCCTTGCCGGGCTTCGCTTCGAAACGCGCGAACAATGCGTACTTGATCATCATCTGCCTCCTTCGACGGTGGGTGAGAACCTCAACTCGAATCCTCCCAATTTACCCGCTTGTGGCGGCTCACGCCGCGCGTTCTGCGCCCGTGCATGAAATCGTTGTCAAACGATTTCAAGGGAAACATCGAATCGGCAGAAAAGTTGTTTGACAACATTGGGGCGCGGGTGCTAATTTTGATGCTTGTCAGCCACCCATCCGAACCACGAGATCTTATGAACGAGTCCCAGATCGTCGAGAGCGAATTCGCATCGACCGTGATGGCAGTCCCGCCGCTCGCCCGCCGCGCAGATTTGTCGCTCGATATCGACGCCAACCAGAAGTTGATCCGCCATATCGAGGCGGGCGGCGTGCGCACGCTGCTGTATGGCGGCAATGCGAACTTCTATCACGTGGCTGTCAGCGAATATCGCGATCTGCTCGACATGCTGGCCGGCAGCGCCGCGGCCACGACGCGCGTGATTCCCGCCATCGGCCCGGACTTCGGCAAGATGCTCGACCAGGCGCGCATCCTCGCGCAGACGTCGTATCGCACGGCGATGGTGCTGCCGCTTGCGGGCTTTACGACGCCGCAGGGCGTCGAAGCGGGGCTCACGCGCATCGTCGATGCAGCGGGCATGCCGCTCACCCTCTACATCAAGAGCGAAGACTACGTGGACGTCGATACGCTTGCGCGTCTCGTCGACCGCGGCACGCTGATCGCCGTGAAGTACGCGATCGTGCGCGAGAACGCGTCGAATGATCCGTATCTGCGCCGTCTGCTTGAGAACGTGAGCCCGGCGCGCGTGATTTCCGGCATGGGCGAGCGCCCGGCGCTCACGCACGTGCGCGAGTTCGGCCTTGCGGCATGGACGACGGGCTCGGGCTGTATCGCGTCGCACGCCGTGATGGGACTGCTCGCCGCCGCGAAAGCGGGGCGCATGGACGAAGGGCAGCGCCTCTACAACGCCTTCATGCCGCTTGAAACACTGCGCGACAACATCTCGCTGATTCGCGTGCTGCACGACGCCGTGACGTTCACGGGCATCGCCGACATGGGCGCGATGCTGCCGCTGCTGAGCCAAACGCCTGTCGAGCATCACGCGGCCGTGGCGCAGGCCGCGCGCGAGCTGCTCGCGTTCGACAACGAATACGCACGCGCGGCGCATGCCTGATCCGTTCCGTGGTATCGCAGGCGGGCGTGCAGTGCGCGTTCGTGTGACGTGGAGCAGCATCGCAGTGGAATGGAAGCAATACCTGGAGTGAGACGAACGTGAGCAATAACGGCAACGAACGCAAGAGCGGCAAAGCCCGCAAGACCCCCGAAGAACTGCGCAGCCACCGCTGGTACGGCGTGAACGATCTGCGTTCGTTCGGGCATCGCTCGCGCACGGCGCAGATGGGCTACAGCCGCGAGGAATACGCGGGCAAGCCCGTCATCGCGATCCTCAACACGTGGAGCGAGATGAACCCGTGCCACACCCATTTCAAACAGCGTGTGGAAGAGGTCAAGCGCGGCATCTGGCAGGCGGGCGGCTTTCCCATCGAGTTGCCCGTGCAAACGCTCTCGGAGCCGTTCCAGAAGCCCACCACGATGCTCTATCGCAACTTCCTCGCGATGGAAGCGGAAGAGACGCTGCGCTCGTATCCCGCCGACGGCGTCGTGCTGATGGGCGGCTGCGACAAGACCACGCCCGCGCTGCTGATGGGCGCGATCAGCATGGACTTGCCCACCATTTTTCTGCCCGCCGGCCCAATGCTGCGCGGCAACTGGAACGGCGCGACGCTCGGCTCAGGTTCCGACACGTGGAAGTACTGGGCCGACCTGCGCGCGGGCAAGATCACGGAAGAAGACTGGCAGGGCGTCGAGGGCGGCATCGCGCGTTCGCCGGGCCATTGCATGACGATGGGCACGGCCTCGACCATGACGAGCGCTGCCGAAGCACTCGGCTTCACGCTGCCCGGCTTCGCATCGATTCCCGCGCCGGACTCGCGCCACGCGCAGATGTCGGCTAAAACGGGCATGCGCATCGTCGAGATGGTGTGGGAAGACCTGAAGCCGTCGGACATTCTCACCGAGAAATCGATCGATAACGCCGTGACCACCTGTCTCGCGTTGTCCGGTTCGACCAACGCGATCGTGCACATGATCGCGCTCGCGCGCCGCGCGGGCATTCATCTGACACTGGACCGCTACGACAGCATCTCGCGCCGCACGCCCGTGCTCGCGAACATCCGTCCGACGGGCGCGTATCTAATGGAGGACTTCTATTACGCGGGCGGCCTGCAGGCGATGCTCGCCGAACTGGGCGAACTGATCGACGGCTCGCAGAAGACAGTGAACGGCAAAACCCTCGGCGAGAACCTCGAAGGCGCGCAGATCTTCAACGACGACGTGATCCGCCGGCGCGCCAATCCGCTGATGCCGGACAACGGCCTCGCGGTCCTGCGCGGCAACATTGCGCCCGATGGCGCCGTGATCAAACCGGGCGCGGCCGAGTCACATCTGCTCGTGCACACGGGCCGCGCGGTGGTGTTCAAGGACTACAACGACATGGCCGCGCGCATCGACAGCGACGAGCTCGACATCGACGAGACTTGCGTGATCGTGTTGCAGCACGCAGGGCCCGTCGGCGCGCCGGGCATGCCCGAGTGGGGCCAGTTGCCGATTCCGAAGAAGCTGCTGCAAAAGGGGGTGCGCGACATGCTGCGCATTTCGGATGCGCGCATGAGCGGCACGAGTTACGGCGCGTGCGTGCTGCATGTGGCGCCCGAATCGTTCATCGGCGGGCCGTTTGCGTTGGTGCGCGACGGCGACATGATCGAGCTCGACGTGCCGCAGCGCAAGCTCAACGTGCTCGTATTGGACGAAGAACTCGCGCGTCGCAAGGCTGAATGGGTCGCGCCCGAACCGCGCTTTTCGCGGGGCTACGGCGCGATGCATCAGGTGCACGTGCTGCAGGCCGAC
>BBSL01000420.1 GCA_001319865.1 Burkholderia sp. E7m39
GTGAAAGCGGCACTCGTAATCGGCGCATCGCTGGCCACGGCGGCACCCGCGTTCGCACAAAGCAGCGTCACGCTGTACGGCATCGTCGATAACGGTATCGGTTACCAGTCGAGTTCGACCACGCTCGGCTCGACCTCGGGCGGCCACTCGGCGTTCAAGATGATCACGGGCGTGTGGGCGGGCAGCCGCTTCGGCCTGAAGGGCGCGGAAGATCTCGGCGGCGGCACGAAGGCAATCTTTACGCTCGAAGAAGGCTTTAGCGCCAACAGCGGCGCGATGTCGACGAACAACCTGATGTTCAGCCGTCAGGCGTTCGTCGGCGTATCGAACAGCACGTATGGCTCGCTCACGGCGGGCCGTCAGTACGCGTCGTACTACCAGCTGCTGTCGCCGTACAGCCCGACCACGTGGCTCACCGGCTTCTACGGCGCGCATCCGGGCGACGTGGACGGCCTCGACACGATCTATCGCGCGAACAGCACGCTGCTGTACATGTCGCCGACGCTTTACGGCTTCAAGTTCAGCGGCTCGTATTCGTTCGCGGGCGTGCCCGACAGCGTGTACCGCGGCTCGACGTGGAGCGCGGCGATCCAGTACGCGCAAGGCCCGATCGGGCTGGCCGTGGGCTTCTCGAAGATCAACAACTCGACGGTCAACGGCGGCCCGTTCGGCACCGACTCGGCGACGTCGAACGCAGGCGCGCAGGCGGGCGTGTCGGCCGTGACGAACGGTTACCAGACGGCGCAGTCGCAGCAGCGCTTCGCGGTCGGCGCGGGCTACACATTCAGCAGCCAGTTCGACATCACGGCGACCTACACGAACGTGCAGTACATTCCTGGCATCGGCTCGTCGTTCCGCAACGAGCAGATCTGGAACACGGGCGGCATCGTGCTGCACTGGAAGCCGACGGCCACGTGGGACTTCGCGACAGGCTACAGCTACACGCGCGCGACGACGGCCAACGGCATCACGAGCAGCGCGCAGTACCAGCAGGTCAACCTGTCCGAGTACTATTCGCTGTCCAAGCGCACGGGCCTTTACGCACTGCAGGCGTATCAGCGCGCCAACGGCCAGACGCTCGCGCCGAACGCGACGGGCGGCGGCACGCACATCATCAACGCGACGGCAACGATCGGCGACGGCTTCAATTCGTCGCCGTCTTCGTCGCGCAGCATGGTGGGTGTGGGCGTCGGCATGGTGCACCGGTTCTGACGCAAGCCGTTCGGATCTCGGGGAAGGAAGGGCGCCGCGTTTGCGGCGCTTTTTTTTCATGCCAGTTGCAGCAATGACGGGGTTGGTTCGCGCGCGCCAGTGGCACCATCAGGGCGCCATCGCCGCCATCACTGTGAAGTCTTGAACCTGGCCGCCAACTGCTCCGCATTGCGCGCAAGCAAGCCGATGTCCGAACCGACTGCCGTGAACGTGCAACCCGGCTCGATATAGTGACGCGCGAGCGCCTCGGCGCCGATCAGGATGCCAGCCGGCTTGCCTGTCGCGACGATTCGTCGGATCGTCTCGTCGACGCTCTGCTGCACGTCGGGATGTTTGATGTCGCCGACATGCCCGAGCGCCGCGGACAGATCGCCTGGCCCGATGAACATGCCGTCGATGCCTTCGACGGCCGCGATCCGCTCCACATTCTGCAGCCCAAGCCGGCTCTCGATCTGTACGAGCACGCATAGCTCGTCGGCGCAATGCTTCGGATAATCCTGCACGCGTCCGAAGCCCGAAGCCCGCGCCGCCGATGCATAGCCGCGCACGCCGTCGGGCGGATAGCGCGTGAACAGACGGCGTCGCGCGCTTCGTCTTCCGTTTCGACGTAGGGAATCAGCAGCGTCTGCGCGCCGCTGTCGAGCAGGCGCTTGATCGTCACCATGTCGTTCCATGGCGGGCGCACGATGGGATGCGCGGCGTGCCCGCGCAGGCCTGCAACTGGCTATGGACCATTGGGAGTTCGTTGGGCGCGTGCTCCATGTCGAGCAGTAGCCAGTCGAACCCCGCACCCGCAAGAATTTCGACGGACACGTGGCTCGCGAGGCTCGACCACAAGCCGATCTGCTGACGCCCGTCCCGCAGCGCGCGTTTGAACGGATTCTCCGGAAGCTTCATTGCATACTCCACAGAAGCATGCCTTCACAGATGGTCATGACCAGGGCAGCGCCTCGGGGCGCAACGGCTAGCGCGGCTTGTTGCGTTTCTCGGGCGGTGTGTAATCGATGGTGACGAAGCCGCCGCCCTGGAAACGTTGCGCGACGGGATCGAGTGGATTCGGTTTGCTGAGTATTTCGTCGGCATAGTCTTCCGCATTCTGACGCGGCTCGTACCCAAGCGGCGCCGCCGCCGAATTGTCCCAGTAGCTGCGCGTGTTGTTCGACACGCCCCAGACCACCTGGAAGCCTACGTCGGGCACGTTGATGCAGCGGTCGATCAGATGCAGGAAGTCGTCGTGGCCGAGCCAGGTGCTCAGGTGGCGGAACTCCGTCGGCTTCTCGATGCAACTGCCGATGCGGATGCACACGCTCTCGATGCCATGCTTGTCCCAGTACATGCGCGCGAGCGACTCGCCCCACGCCTTGCTGAGTCCGTAGAAGCCATCGGGACGGAATGCGCAGTCGAGCGTGAGCTTGTCCTCGACGGGGTACATGCCGATCGCGTGATTCGAGCTTGCGAAAACGATGCGCCGCACGCCATGCCGCCGAGCGCCTTCATACACTTCGACGAGACCTCTCAGATTGTTCTCGATGATTTCGGGCAAAGGCCGCTCAACGCTCGTGCCCGCCATGTGAATCAGCACGTCGACGTCCTGCATCAGCCGATCGACCACGGCGGGGTCGCGCAGGTCGCCGTGCATCACATCCTCGCCATCGAACAGCGGTTCGAGTGCGCGCGAGCCAGCGGCGGAACGCAGGTTCACGCCGCGCGCGTTCAGCGCGGCGCGCAGGAAGCGGCCAAGCTGACCGCCCGCACCGCTCAACGCAATTTTTTTCGTCATGGTCAAAAACCTTTCGCAGTCAGGCTGGGATTCGGGGGACATTCGGGAGATATTCAGCGGCCCGAGGTCTGGCGCACGGCGAGTTCGGCGGCGACGGCAGCCGAGGCAGCCGAGGCAGCCGGCACGACGGCAGACCGAACTGCGCTCGACTCGCCGTACGTGATCAGCTTCCACGCGACAGTCGCGCCGATCACGTCGAACAACATCAGGCAGACGAACAGCGGGTTATATCCGAGGGTAGTCGCCAACGCGCCGACGATCAACGAGAAGATCATCCCGCCCAGCCAGCCGCACATACCCAAAAAACCCGTGGCCGTGCCGACTTCGTGCTGGCCGAATACGTCGGAGGCGAGCGTGAGGAGCGCGCCGGAAATTGCCTGGTGCGCGAAAGCGCCCGTGCAGAACAGCGCGATCGCGATATACGGGCTGGCCGCAAGGCCGATGCACGCCGGTCCGATCATCAGCACCGCGCCGCACACGATCACCAGCTTGCGTGAGTCGATCAGCGACGCGTTGAAGCGCCGCATGAAAAACGGCGCGAGATAACTGCCGACGAGGCAACCGAGATCAGCGGCGAGAAACGGCATCCAGCCGAACAGCGCGATCTCCTTCAGATTCATGTGACGCACGCTGAACAGATAGAGCGGAATCCAGAAGTTGAAGGTCTGGCAGGCGGGCTCGGCGAGAAAGCGCGGAATCGCGATGCCCCAGAACCGGCGCGTCGACAGCACATGGCGCCACGACGGACGCGCTGCGTGCTGCGCGCGGCGTTCCGGGCCCGCCCGGATGTATTCGCGTTCGTCGGCGGACAGGTTCGGATGAGCTTGCGGCGTGCGGAAGAACACGAGCCACAGCGCGACCCACATCAGCGCCGTGCCGCCCGTGACGACGAAGGCCGTCTGCCAGTTGAAGCTCAGGATGCAGTACACGACGAGGGGCGGGGCGAGCATCGCGCCGATCGACGTGCCCGTGTTGAGCCAGCCCGTCGCGATCGAGCGCTCCCTGGCCGGAAACCATTGGGTGATCGCCTTCATGCCCGCGGGGAGAATGGCCTTCGCTCATGCCGAGCAGGCCGCGAAAGAACGCCAGCGATGTCCAGCCTGTCGCGAGCCCGTGCAGCATGTTCGACGCCGCCCACGCGATCGCAAAGATCGCAAAGCCGATCTCCTGCGGATGCTGAATCAGAACTGGCAGACCAATCCGCTGAACATCGCGATCCGCATCAAGACCAACATGAATCGCGGCGGCTACGTGAAGAACTTCTATGTCGACAATGTCACGCTGCCCAGCGGCGTCGCGCTGACGGGCGGCGGCTACGGCAGCGCGATGCTTGCAGGCAGTCCCATCAATTCGACCGTGCCGCTCGGCGTGGTGACGGCGAGCGCGGCGAATCCGTCGGCGGCGCAAGGCGGGCTGATCACTTTCGACTGCGACTATCAGCCCGCCAACGATGCCGTGCGCACGCGTCCCGCGCTGGTGCAGAACGTGAACATCTCGAGCGTGACGGCGGGCAACGTGACGGTCGGCGGCGTGACGGGTTCGTGCTTCCAGGCAATCGTCGCGCAGGGGCCCGCCGCATCCGCCTACAACGGTCCCGCGCCGACGCCCGCCATTGCGCCCATTTCGGGCGTCACGATCACGAACTGCAATCTCGGCACGCCCGTTTGCAACGGCACGGCCAGCGCGACGACGCCCGGCCCGATCTACGCCTACAACGTGAACGCGATCGCGCTGTCGAACGTGACGGTCGGCGCGGCCGTGTACAACACGTCGGTGGTGGATAGCGGGTAGCTTCGCGACCGCGTGAGCGTCGCGACGATCCGCGACCTCGCACGCGAAAAGCAGCCCGTCCCATCAAGCCGAAACGCCCGCCAGACAAGCCTTCGCGCGCCATGACACAGGTCGACATAATTCGTCGATGGCGTTCGCGCAGGCGCTCGACCATACTGCGTTCCGCGTGCAGAGCTGCAGAAACGAAACGAAGCCGGCGATTCACGCAGCGACCGTGATATCGCCGATGGTGCGCAAAGCTTCAGTGAAGCCAGACATCGGACGATCTGTTCAACACCCGACCATCCGACCGATCAAAGGACTTCACATCATGTTTGCATCGCTGAACACCGTTAGCCGCAAGACCATCCGCAGCGCGTCGGCCGCGCTCGCTTTCAGCGCGATGCTGCTGAGCGGCTGTGCAGCCGCGAGCGTCACCAACTCGACGCAATATTCGACACTCGCGCAAGCCAATCCGCAGACCGTCTACGTCTACACGTTCGCGAGCAACCCCGATGCTGTGAAGCTCGACAACAGCGGCCTCGTGCACAAGCTGAGCACGAGCTTCTCGGGTTCGTCGCAAGCGGCGCAGCAGACGCAGGAAGCCGTCGCCGCCAGCGAAGCGCTCACGGACGAAGTGGTCGCGAAGCTGCAGGCGATGGGCATGCGCGCGATCCGCACCGACGCGCCGCCGCCCGCCGGCCAGAACGTGCTGATCGTCGAAGGCGCGCTCGGCTCGATCGATGCGGGCAACCATCGGCGCCGCATGCTGATCGGCCTGGGCGCGGGCAAGAGCGAAGTGACGGCGCACGTGCAGGTGCTGTACAAGCCGGCGGGCGGCATGCCGCAACTGGTGCAGACGTTCGACGCCGACGCGAACAGCGGCCACATGCCGGGCGTCGCGGAAACAGCGGGCGTCGGCGCGGCCGTCGGGCACGTGGCGACGTCGGCGGCTGTCGGCGGCGCGGCGCACGTCGGCGCGGAACACAAGGGCGACAGCGTGACGGGCGACGCGAAGAAACTCGCCGACTCCGTCGCGAAGCAGGTCGCGCAGATCGGCGTCGCGCAGGGCTGGGTGTCCGGCGATCTGGTGAAGTAAGCAGAACTGAACGGGACTGAGCGGGAAGAAACGGGAGCAAGCGCAAAAAAGGCCGCGCATTGCGTGCGGCCCGGCAGCGAGGAGACGATGGCGATGCGGCAACGCATCGCCGTTTTTCATTTGCGCGCCTGTGCCCGCATGTCGCGCTCAGCCTTCGCGGAACAGGAAGCTATACGCGTTCAGTGCGGGCACGCCGCCCAGATGCGCGTACAGCACCTTCGAGCCTTCCGGAAATTCGCCACGCCGCACCTTGTCGATCATGCCGTGCATCGACTTGCCTTCGTAGACGGGATCCGTCATCACGC
>BBSL01000421.1 GCA_001319865.1 Burkholderia sp. E7m39
GCACGACATCTTGCGCGGTGATGTCGCGGCCCAGCTCGACCTGTTCGGCCGTGCGCTTCGCGATGCGCGTGATCTGATCGCGCGTCTGCTCGGGTTTCGCCGACGCATCGATGCCGATCACGCGATCCGCGCGCCCATCCGCCGCGAAGCCGACGATCATCCCCGCCTGCGTGCTGCCCGTCACCGAGCACACGACGATGTAGTCGAACCTGAAGCCCAGCTCTTGTTCCTGCTGGCGCACTTCTTCCGCAAAGCCGACGAAGCCGAGTCCGCCGAGCGGGTGATCGGAGCAGCCGGCAGGGATCGCGTACGGTTTGCCGCCTGCAGCACGCACGCTGTCGAGCGCGTCTTCCCAGCTCTTGCGGAAACCGATGTCGAAACCGTCGGGCACGAGCCGCACGTCGGCACCCATGATGCGCGACATCTGGATGTTGCCGACGCGGTCGTACACGGCGTCGTAGTAGTTGACCCAGTTCTCCTGCACGAGCACGCACTTCATGCCCAGATGCGCGGCGACGGCGGCCACCTGGCGCGTCTGGTTCGACTGGATGCCGCCGATCGACACGAGCGTGTCGCAGCCTTGCGCGAGCGCCTCGGGGATCAGGAATTCGAGCTTGCGCGTCTTGTTGCCGCCGAAGGCGAGGCCGCTGTTGCAGTCCTCGCGCTTCGCATACAGCTGAACCTTGCCGCCGAGGTGGTCGGAGAGGCGCTTGAGCGGCTGGATCGGCGTCGGCCCGAAAGTCAGAGGATAGCGGCGAAAGCGTTGCAGGTTCATGGTCGAGGTCCATTGATCGGGAGTGGGCTTGGCGCGCGTCGGCATGGCAGGCAGCCAGAACAGCCGATGCCGCGCTGACAGACATGATAGAAAAGTGCGCGCGAAATGAGCTTGCGAAATAAATCGTTATCACATACTTTTGAAACGACAAATGCAAACTCGACATGCCTTAATTTCCTCATTCGGACCATGTGCGCAACAAAATTACGTCACGCCGAAACAGAAGACATCACGCCGCTCGCGCAACTCGACCGCATCGATCGCGCGATCCTCAAGCAGCTTCAGCAGGACGCGTCGATTTCGAACGTTGCGCTTGCGTCGAAAGTGAAGCTCAGCGCGCCGGCCTGTTTGCGGCGCGTCGAAAGGCTCAAGGAAATGGGGTTGATCCGCGCGACGGTCGCGCTGCTCGATCCGAAGGCGGTCGGCGCGGGCATGCTGGTCGTGATCGGCGTCGTGCTCGACCGCTCGACGCCCGAAACCTTCGCCGCATTCGAAAAGGCCGCGCAAAAGGTATCCGGCTGCATGGAGTGTCACGTGGTGACAGGCGAATTCGATTACTTCATGCTGGTGCGCACGCGTGACAGCGAAAGCTTCAACCGTCTGCACGCTGAGCAATTGCTGTTCCTGCCAGGCGTGCGACAGATCCGCAGTTTCATGGTGCTCAAGGAAATCCTGTCGACTACGAAGTTTCCGCTGTGAAGCCGGTTCAATACGCGCTCATCAGGTGATATTGCGATATCGGCCGCATCGGGGTGCGCTTACAATAGCTGCGCAGACGAGGCAACATTTCGGCAATGACTGAAGACAACCCTATCGGCAACACGGCAAGCCAGCACACCCGGCACGCGCAACCATGCGCGCCGGATCACGACGCGGCGGACGGTTCATCCGCGCGCGCAACGAGTTTCAGCGGCGACTGGCTGCGGCTGTGGGCCGAATCCACCACCGACTACTCGATCTTCGCGCTGTCGCCCGACGGCACGATCATCAGTTGGAATCGCGGCGGCGAAGCGATCCAGGGCTATCGGGCAGACGAAATTCTCGGCCAGCACATCCGCACGATGTACACCGACGAAGATCAGCGCAAGGGCTTGCCCGAACTGTCGCTGCAGCGCGCGCGTGAACACGGCCGCGACGAATCGGAAGGCTGGCGCGTGCGCAAGGACGGCACGCTGTTCTGGGCAAACGTGATCATCACGGCGCTGTACTCGCCCGAAGGGGAACTGCTGGGCTACGGGCGCGTCGTGCGCGATATCAGCGACAAGAAGAACGCCACGGATGCCGCGATCGAAAGCGACCGGCGCTTTCGCCTGCTCGTGCAGGGCGTGAATGACTACGCGATCTTCATGCTGTCGCCGGAAGGATTCGTGACGAACTGGAATCCGGGCGCGCGCCGCATCAAGGGCTATACCGACGAACAGATCATCGGCTCGCATTTCTCGTGCTTTTATACGCGCGAAGACGCGGCCGCGGGCATGCCGCAGCGCGGTCTCGAAACGGCCGCGCGCGAGGGCCGCTGGGAAGCGGAAGGCTGGCGCGTGCGGCGCGACGGCAGCCGTTTCTGGGCACACGTCGTGATCGACGCGATCCGCGACGAAAACGGCGCGCTGATCGGCTTCGCGAAAATCACGCGCGACATCACCGAGCGCCGCCAGGCCGCCGAACTGCTCGACCAGACCCGCGACGCGCTGTTTCAGTCGCAGAAGATGGAAGCGCTCGGCAAGCTGACGGGCGGCGTCGCGCACGACTTCAACAACGTGCTGCAGGTGTTGCGCGGCAATCTGGAACTGCTCGGGGCTCGTCACGAAGATAGCTGGAGCCGCGCGCGCGTCGGCCGCGCGATCGAGGCCGTCGAGCGCGGCTCGAAGCTCGCGGCGCAACTGCTCGCGTTCGGGCGCCGTCAGGCGCTGCAGCCCGTGGTGAGCAATCTCGGCGACGTACTGCGCAGCATGGAAGACCTGCTGCGCCGCGCACTCGGCGAGCGCGTGCGCGTGCGGGTCCAGGAATCGCATCCGGGCGTCGACGTGTGGAATGTGTTCGTCGACACGCATCAGCTTGAAAACGTCCTGCTGAACCTCGCCATCAATTCGCGCGACGCGATGCCCGAAGGCGGCCTGCTGACCTTCGGTCTGTCGAACGCCGTGCTCGACGCAAGAGCGGCAGCGGCGTCGCAGACCACGCCGGGCGAGTACGTAAAGATGACTGTCACCGATACGGGCGCGGGGATGAGCGCGGAAGTGGTCGAGCGTGCGTTCGATCCGTTCTTCACGACAAAGCCCGAAGGCGAGGGCACGGGGCTCGGCCTGAGCATGGCGTACGGCTTCGTGCTGCAAAGCGGCGGTCATATCGAACTGGCGAGCACGCCCGGCGTCGGCACGACGGTGACGATCTATCTGCCTCGCTCGACGGATACGCCCGTAGCGCGTCCGCACGCGCCACGCGACGCCGAGTGGGAGGAGGGCGTGCGCGGCGACGAGACCGTGCTCGTCGTCGAGGACGACCGGCGTGTGCAGTTGACGGTCGTCGACATGCTGTCGCAGCTCGGCTACGGCGTGCTGACGGCCAACGACGCCACCGACGCGCTGACCGTGCTGCGCAGCGGCGCGAAAGTCGATCTGCTGTTCACGGACGTCGTCATGCCCGGCCCGTTGCTGAGTCCTGAAATGGCGCAACAGGCGCTGATGATGCGGCCGTCGTTGAAGGTGCTGTTCACGTCGGGCCATACGCGCGACACGTTGGGGCTGGACGCGCAACTGCGCGGCGGCGCCGAACTGCTGCAAAAGCCGTATAGCCGGATGCAATTGGCCCGCAAGATACGCGATGTATTCGATGGCATGACGGGCGCGCAGCGCAATGCTGCGTCACCGGGCGGCTCGGGCGGATCGGGCGCGTCGGGCGCCAGCGCGGCGAGCGCGCTGACCATCCTTGTAGTCGAAGACGAGCCGGACGCGCGCGAGGCGCTATGCGAGCTGCTCGGCTTACTCGGTCATGCTTACGAATCGGCGGGCAACGCGGAAGACGCATTGCAGCGGCTGCAGCGGCACGCTTTCGACGTGCTGCTCACGGACCTCACGCTGCCAGGTATGTCGGGCCTCGAACTCGCGCGCGCGGCGATGGACATGCACGCCGCAAAGCGCGTCGTGTTCGCGACAGGCCACGATGCGCCCATGCGCGACGAATCGCTGCCGTTCGCCTGGACAGCGCTGCGCAAGCCGTATTCCTTGGATCAGCTGAAGGCGGCGCTCGCCGCACACGCGTAGCGCGGCGGTGCTACGTGCCGCTGTGTCGCGACCCGTAGCGCGAACCTCAGCGCGACGCGAGCTTGCCGGCGTCGCGTAACGCCGCGACGATCGCCGCATAGGCACGTTCGCGGGTGGCCTCATCGGGCGCGCGCAGGGCGAACGACGGATGATACGTCGGCACGACATGCCGGCCGCCATGCGTCAGCACCTTGCCCACGACTGCCTGCAGCTTCGCGGCCCGGTCTTCGAGAATCGCCTTCAACGCCGTTGCGCCGAGCGCGACGATCACGCGCGGGCCGACAGAGGCCAGTTCGCGCTCCAGCCAATAGTGGCACGCATCGATCTCCCGCTGCGCGGGCGTCTTGTGCATGCGCCGCTTGCCGCGCGGCTCCCACTTGAAATGTTTGACGGCGTTCGTTACGTAGACGTCGCGACGCGACACGCCCGCTTCCTTCAGCGCATCGTCGAGCAGCTGCCCGGCGGGGCCGACGAACGGCGCGCCTTGCTGGTCTTCCTTGTCGCCGGGTTGCTCGCCGACCATCATGATGGGCGCATGCTTCGGCCCGACGCCGCCAACCGCCTGCGTCGCGCGCGACCACAGCGCGCAGCGGCGGCAATCATCGAGCGTCGCGGGATGTTGCTCCGGCTCGACGGCCGCCGAGTGCTGCGCTGTCGATGCGCGTCGCCCGCGCGCTTCATCGGGAACGTCGGCCGAAGCGGAGGAAGCGGTGGATTTACGGCTGCTCATGATGGGGTTCGAAGTGTGCGCACTGCATGCATTGCCCGTCTTGCTGCCAACGCGAGCAAGAGCCGTTCCCTCGCACGGGGGCGCACGATGGCGCACGGTTCGATGGCCGCAGCGGAATGCTTCTTGCGGCCCAACGGCAGCAGTACGCAAACCCATCTGAACCGGAGGCCATCATGAGCACGCTGAATCCCGATGACGAACAACGTCCCACCGCGCGGCAAAAGGGGCATGACAATGCGTCGCTTGGACCGAGCGATTCGTCGGATAGCGGCAGCGACGTAGCAGGCGCGAAGCGTCACCCGTTCGATGTCGACGACGAACTCGACAATCACGCGCTCGAAACAGGCGAAGCGGAACTCGCGAGCGATTCCGATCGCGCAGGCACGGGCGAGCGCGCATCGGCGGACGGCGACTCGACGCTTGAGGAGAACGAAGACATCGAGGTGGATCGCGTGATCGATGCAATGGGCGAAGAAGAGACGCAAGGCATCGCGGACGAACTCGTCGAATTGGACGAAGAGCCTGTCGATGAAGCGTCGGAGCCTGACGCAGATCTCGATGCAGATTCAGATGCAGATCTGCACGCAGATCGTGGCGCAAGCCGGCCCGCGACGCGCAAGTGAACACGCCAGGCGCATCGCTTGCTCGAAGCGATGCCAGGCGTGACGGCGTGCGCGAAAGCGGCCTCGAATGTGGCTGCATCGCGCTGCCGTCGTTTATCGACTGAAGTCTGGAACAAAGGGGGCACCATGTCGCTCATCGTTGCCGCACGATTCATCACATTTCCGGCCGCCGAATCAGCCGCTGAACGGTTGTTCCGGGCGGGTTTCGTCGAGGAGGACGTGTCGCTCTTTTTCGTCAATCCGCGCGGTCAGCACGCGCGCTTTCCGATTGGCGGCGATGAAAACAAGGACGCCGCCGCGACGGATGCGCCCAAGGGGGCGGGCATGGGCGTCACGATCGGGGCCGTCGTGGGTGCCGTGGTCGGTGTCGGCATCTTCACGGCCTTTTCGGCACCCGTGCTGGTGTCGGCGATCGCGGCGGGCGTGGGCGCGTATATCGGCTCGCTGATCGGCGCGATGTATCGCACGCGCGGCGGCGGCAAGGGCGCGCATCGCGAGCATGCGCATTTTGAAGAGCGCGACTCCGGTGTGCTGCTCGCTGTGCACGTGACGCCCGAATCGCAGCAGCTCGCCGCGCAGCTGCTGCGCGAAGCGGGCGGCATGGCCATCGAGCGCGCCACGGGACGCTGGCAGCAAGGCCGATGGGCCGACTTCGATCCGACGCGTCCGCCGCAGCCGGTGCAGACGGCAGCGACCGCACAGACCTCACAGACCGCACAGACGGGAGCGGGTGCTGCCGGTCGCGACGTCGAACGGTCTGCGCAAAGGCACGCGTAAGGCAAGCATAAGGGACGCATAAGGTACGCGTGAGGTACGCGTGAGGTACGCGTGAGGTACGCGAAATGACGTGTATGCCTAACGTCGGTCGATCCAAACGAACACAGCGCGCGGCATGACGCCGCGCGCTGTGTTTTACTGCCGTACCGCTACTTCTTTTGGCCGGGTCCGATGCACGGAGCCGTTGCGGCGTCCTTATCGACCGCCGGCCGTGTCGTCGTCCTCTTCTTCATCGTCCAGGTCGTCCTCGAAATCGTCATCGTCGTCGAGCGATAGCCGGCCCATCCCGACGCCGGCATCCTTGTCCGCATACGGTTGACGTGGGGCGTTCTCGTCCGGGGCGTAATTCTTTCTGACCATTGGCAGCTCCATGAAGAAAGTTGAACGAGCCCGCATCGCGCGCAAGCCGCGCGCCTGAATCGAAGCAGGCGGGCAACTATCAATAATGCTCCCATGCGATCCGCGCTACCAGCGGCAAATGATCGGATGCGACGCGCGCGCGCATGCTGCGGTGCACCTGAACGTCGAGCAGCCGGTCGGCGGGATGCATCCAGATGCGGTCGAGCGCAAACATGGGCAGGCGCGACGGAAACGTGCGGGGCGCGGGCGCCGCACGAAAATGGGTGACGAGCATGCGCAGCGCCTGGCCCCAGACGAACCATTCGTTGAGGTCGCCCATCAGGATCACGGGCATGCGCGGCGTGTCGAACGCCGCGATCAGCGCGCGAATCTGCGCGCGCCGCTCGCGCGCAGACAGGCCCAGATGCGTCGCGACGACGCGCAGCGCGCGCTCCGCGCCGTCCGCTGCAGGACAAGCGCCGATACCAGCGTCGAGCGAGACGTCGACGTCCAGTGCGCCGCGCGCCTCCCGCGTGCCGAATGACAGATCGAGCGAACGCGTCGCGCGAATCGGCAGGCGGCTCAGGATGGCGTTGCCATAACGGCGCTCGGGTGTATCGAGCGTCGGGCCGGCGATCGCGTCCATGCCTGTCGCCTCGCGCAAGATCGGCAATGCGTTCGGTGCGAAGCTGCCGCCGAGCGGCACTTCCTGCAACGCGACGATATCCGCGTCGAGTTCGCCGATCACATCGGCGATCCGCTCGGCCGAGCGTCGTCCGTCGGTGCCGACGGTATCGTGAATGTTGTACGTGGCGATGCGCAGCGCACGCGCCGGCGCGCCAGCGGGGCGCGCCTGCATGGTCGAGGCGGGTGCGTTCATGAGCGGCGCGCGAAAAAGCGTTGCAGCATCACCGACAAACCGACCAGCGCCGCGCCGATCAACGCAACGAGCGAAAGCCCCGTCAGCGACGGATGGCGCACGGCCGCAACCAGCTGATGCGCGAAGGTGGTCGCGAGCACGATGCCGGGCGTCATGCCGAGCACCGTGCCCGCCAGATAGTCACGCAGGCCGATATGCGACGCGCCCGCGGCCAGATTGATGATCGTGAAGGGCGCGACGGGCACGACGCGCAGCAGCACGACCGTTACGAGCCCTTTTTTACCGAGCTTTTCGCTGATGCGGTTGATGCGGCTGCCTGCGAGTTTGCGCACGGCATCGTGTCCGAGCGACGCACCCGCGTAATACGTGATGCACGCCGAGATCATCGTGCCCGCGAAGGCGTAGGCGCTGCCCCACAGCGCGCCGAACACGAAGCCGCTCACGGCGATCAGCAATGTGACGGGCACCGACACGCTCGCGGCAAGCGCGTAAAGCGCGACGATCGCCAGCGAGCCGAAATGCGATGCGTGAATCCGCTGCACTTCGTGCACGAGCGCGGCAAAGCTGACGGCCTCGCGCAGCGGCGTGAAGCGCCACAGCACCGCGAGCGCCGCGACACCCAGCGCGAGCGCGCCGAACGCGAGCAGCTTGCCCGTGAGGGGACGGCTGCGCTCTTCGGGCAGGAAGTGGCGCACGAGTTCCTGCGGAGCGACGGGCGCTTCGGGATCGAGCACGGACACACGCGAAGCGAGATCGTCGAGGTCGCCGCTGACGACGGGATCGAGGGGTGTCAGCGTGCGCGCGCCGTGACGCAACTGCGCGATCGCCGCATTCAGACGCTGCGTGCGCAGGGCGGCCTGCACATCGGCGGGCGAGACGTCGAGGTGCTCGGCCAGCAGCCTGTTACGCACCGACGCGATGGCTGCCCGCACGCGCGCGTCGCCGCGCGCCTCGAGCGTGATGTTGCATTCGGTGTCGAGCACCATCGAGCGGTTGTTCAGGTTCGCGCTGCCGATGATCAGCAACTCGTCGTCAACCGTCATCAGCTTGCTGTGCACGTTGATGATCTGGCCATGGGCGTCGGCGTTCGCGCTCGCGATGTCGCCGCTGCTTTCGATGGTCGGTGCGTACATCGCATAGCGGCCATGCCCGTCGGCCTGCTTCATCGCTTCGTGGAGCTTCGCGCGCAACACGCCCATCGTCGCTTCCTGCAGCCAGCCGCTGGTCCGCTCGGGACCGATCACGGCGATGTCGGGGCCGTCGGCGTCGGCCAGACGCGAGGCGAGCGCGGCACCGACGCGGCTGGCCGTGAAGTACTGGTTCTCGATGTAGATCGCATGCTTCGCCGCCGCGATCGCGTCGACATAGAGCTGCTGGATCTGTGCGACGAGCGGCCGTCCTTCGAAGGCCGGCGCCGTCAGCGAAATGCCTAGCGCGACATCTTCGACATCGGCGGCGACGCCTGTGGGCCAGAGATTCGTGCGACGTGTGCGAGGCGCTTCGCGCGCGAGATCGGGCGAACTCTCGATTGGCTTGCCTGTCGCGCGTTGCCAGCGCTCGCGCACGAGCCGGCCGACGGCATGCGCGGCGGGGCCGTCGAACATCGCCTGCACGTCGTGCATCGGCTGATAGGGCGTTGCGTCGGGATTGCGGCGCAACGGCGCGTGCGGATCATGCTCGGACGTGTCCCAGCGCGAGCGCGTGAGATCGATGCCGCCGGCAAACGCGAGCGCATCGTCGATGACGACGATCTTCTGATGGTGCGACGACCCGAGAGGATGCCGCCCGTCTTGCCGGAAGCGGATGCGGCGATGCGTGCGCCAGCCCATCTTGTACACGGGCAGCCACTCGCGCTCGAACGCGTAGAGCATCGCGAAGTCCCACGCGAGGATATGGATGCGCAAGTGCCGGTTCTTTACCGCGAGCGCGCACAGAAAATCAGCGAGCCCCGCGGGCAGCCCATCGGGTGCGCCGCCGGGGACGAGCTCCAGACGGCTGTCGATGTCCCAGCCGACGATGTGGATCGAATGGCGCGCGCAGGTCATCGCGGCGCGCAGCGCCGAGAAGTAGTCGGCCGCATCGATCAGGACGCGAAAGCGCTGTGCGCGCTCGATGCGCTCGCAATTGTGGCCCGGACGCAGCAGGCCAGGCGGCGCACCCGGGGCACGGGTCGCGGCGGCGCGGGCATCAATGGTCGTCGGTTCTGTCGTGGCGTTGGTGGCGGGTTGGGTCATCGGCGGGCGGGCTTGCAGGCTTTGCTTTGCTTTGCGTTGCGACCGCGCCGCTGCAAGAAAGAAGCCATCGCGTCGGTCGAGTCAACGGGCAGCAAGCACTGTTCCTCACGACGGTGCTGGCAGTGACGCTGGTAATGGCACGACCGACAGGAACACCGCTTGCCGACTTCATCCATGCGCGCCGCGTGCATTGCGCGGCGCGATAAAACGGGTTCAACCACGTGTTCAACCGCAAAGAGGATCTCACCATGAAACAACCGATGAGCACGCAAAAAGCCGCAGCGAATCAGCCCGACCATCCGAATCAGCCGAATCAGCCGAATCGCGATGGCGGGCAGCAACAGCAGAATCAGAAGCCGCCTCCGCATCAGGGCGGACAGCGTCAGCCGTAATGCGCGCCGCGCGCAGCCGATGTTGAGCGCGGCGCGCAACGATCGCATGCGGGCGTGCAAAGCTTCCACGCGTATGTAGATCTTTCAGCAGATTACGCACGGCACGACGTTGAACGCGTCACAGAAGGCATGACGTACAGGAGCACTAGAAGGAGCACTAAAAGGAGCACCACATGGAACAAAAGCCGGAACAAAAGCCGGAACAAAAGCCCTCCACAAACGCAGGCGAAGCACGCAACGAGCCGCGCAAAACCGGCACGACCACCGAGCCCGGCGAGCCGACGGAAACGATGAAGGCCACGAATCCGCCGCGCTCGAATGAACATCCGAAGCAGACGGCGGAGGTGCCGCTCGGCAGCGGCGATCGTCCGGAGCCGCCGGGCGCGGGCGGCGTGCCGTCGCATCACGACGCTTGATTGCATCGTTGTGGGCGCGAGATTCGCGCTGCGCGGTTCGCGAGGCTTCGCGTAATCGCGCAGTGCGAACGCCGCAGTACAGACACAAGCGCAACGCGACGAAGGCAGCGGCTCAATCCGCTGTCGCGATCGCCATCGCGTCGGCGACACTCAACGGCTTGCGCATCGCTTCGGCAAGCATGCCGATCTGCTTCTCCCGGTTGCAGCCCACGGCCGCCACCAGCTTTCCTTTGTCGCCAAGCAGCGCGATGAACTCGAACGTGTCGGGCGTGCCCGTGAATCGCGTTTCGTCCCAGTGAGCCGCGTGGCCGAGATAGTCGAACGTCTTGCCGTAGTGATAGGTCCAGAAATACGGCACGAACGGCTCGGCGGGCGGCCGGCCGAGCATCGCGTTGACGGCGATGCGCGCATGCTGCTGCGCGACGCGCCAATGCTCGATCCGCGTGCGCTCGTCAATGGGCGCATGCAGCGGAAACCGCGCGATATCGCCTGCTGCATAGAGGCCTTCCATCACGCGCATCGACTCGTCGACATCAAGGCTCTTGTCGCCGTTGCGCGTCACGCCTTGGATGAAACCCGTCGCGGGCGTCACACCCATGCCCGCAACGATGAAATCGCACGACACGCTGTCGCCGTTATCGAGCGTTACGCGCAGTGCGCCGTCCGCGTCGCCTGGATCACGCGGCGCAACGGCGCGCGCCTGGCGGCCCATGCGCACGCGCACGCCATCGCGCTTCAT
>BBSL01000422.1 GCA_001319865.1 Burkholderia sp. E7m39
CGTACAGCTGAAACTGCGAAATGCTGCCGCGCGCCGACGAGACGAATACCGTGCGCCCCTTCAGATCCGCAACCGTGCGGATCTTCGAATCCTGCGCAACGAGAATGCCGAGCTGCGCGCCGGAGCCGACGCGCGTCGCGACGATCTTCAAGGTCGGATCGCCAACCGCTGCTGCGAGCACGGGCAGATCGCCGGCGGGCGCGAGATCCACGGCGCCCGCGCGCTGCGCTTCGAACAGCGGTGCGGCGCCCTGAAAGTTGGCCCAGCGAAACGCGTATGGCGTGCCGTCGAGTACCTTGGCGGCCTCGGTCAGTGCGCGCGTGCCACCGGCCTGATCGCCCAGCACGAGCGTGGTCGACGCCGCGTCGGCTGCCTGCGCGCCGCGCGCGGGCCATAGCGAAACGGCGGCGACGGCAGGCGCTGCCGCGAGTGCGCGCAGCACACGCCGCCGCGCAGAAAAAGACGTTGGAACAGAAGCGCTCATAGGCCCTCGCAGTCGATATGCAGGCAAGCGTAACGACGAAGGACCACAACGAGAATTATTCTATTTATATATGTTTATCTCGCGGCGATATTTATGTTTTGCATCTTTCAAAGCGTGCGCACGCTTATCGTCAGGCATGCGATCTATAGCTGAAAGCGTTGCTTAGCAAGCGGAGATTCCGTTGCTACGATGGCGAACCGATCCATTGCTTCACTCGGTTCAACCTGGAAAACGGAATACACGTATGGCGTCCATCACTCGGCGTGGGTTCGCGCGCCTCGCACTCGCTTCGCTGTTTGCGCTGACGTCCGCGCACAGTTTCGCGCAAGCTTCAGCTTCGCCGATTGCGCTGCGCATCGGTTATCAGAAATCGTCGACGCTCATCACGCTGCTCAAGGCGCGCGGATCGCTGGAAAAAGCGCTCGCGCCGCTGAACGTGCGTGTCACATGGAACGAGTTCACGAGCGGCTTGCCATTGACGGAAGCCCTCAACGTCGATGCCGTCGATTTCAGCGCCGATGTGGCCGACACCGTGCCGATCTTCGCGCAGGCCGCGCATGCGCGCTTCGTGTACGTGGCGCAGGAAGCGCCTTCGCCGGGCGCGCAGGCCATCATCGTCAGGAACGACAGTCCGCTCAAAACGCTCGCCGATCTGAAGGGCAAACGCATCGCCGTGACGAAAGCGGCGGGCAGCCACTATCTGTTGCTGGCCGCATTGAACAAGGCGGGGCTCGCAGCGACGGACGTGAAGATCAGCTACCTCACGCCCGCCGACGGGCGCGCGGCATTCGAACGCGGCAGCGTCGACGCGTGGATCACCTGGGACCCGTACGTGGCGTCCGTCGATAAAAACGCCGACGTGCGCATTCTTGCGAACGGCAACGGGCTCGCCTCGTATCAGCGCTACTATCTCGCGTCGCGCACGTTCGCGGACGCGCATCCGGATGTGGTCCAGGTCGTATTCGATCAACTGAAGGAAGCGGGCGAATGGCTGCGCGCGCATCCCGATGATGCGGCGAGGACGCTCGCGCCCGTGTGGGGACTCGACGCCGCGACGATCGAACGTGCGAATGCGAGGCGCAGTTATCAGGTGCGCGCGGTTGCCGCGCAGAATTCCGGCGAGCAGCAAATCATCGCCGATACGTTCTACAAGAATGGGCTGCTGCCCGCGCGCGTGGAGACGAATCAGGCGCAGTTGTGGGACTTTGCCGCGAAGCGGGCCCAGACGATCGGCGGCTAGGGCGCGCAGGCGACCGCGCGGCCAGCAGATCGCGACTTTCGTTATGCTGTCTCGTGTAACGGATGCGCACCTGCAACGCGTTGTTCTGCGGACGCCACAGCGATCGCAGCCAATAGCGGCACGATATCTTTGATCGGCGTGCCCGCCGGAAAGCAAGCCGCCACCCCGGAGCGTTGAAGGACCAGTTGACTCGCGCGGTCGATGATCCCGCCCACTACGACGGGTATCCGCAAACCGCGTACCGTCAGTTGCTCGCGCAACGCGGCGACCAGATCGTTTTGCGCGCCCGCGAGAGAGGACACGCCGATAACGTCAACTCGCTCCGCTTCAGTCAACTGGACGGTGTCGGAAGGGGATGCGAACATCGATCCCGTGGAAACCGCGAAGCCCGCATCGCTTAAGGCCGCTGCGATGATACGCGCGCCCCGGTCATGTCCGTCTTGTCCCAGCTTTGCAATCAGCACGCGTGGCGCACGGCCCAGGCGCTTCGTTGCGTCGGCTACGGCGCGGCATGCGTCGTGCCAATCTTTGTCGCTTTCGAGGTTTGCGCCGTAATGGTCGCGCAATAGCGGCAAGCCGATTCGATATCTTGGCCATACGGCTTCCAGTGCCTGCGTGCACTCGCCGACTGTTGCACGCGCTCGCATGCACGCCACTGTCAGTTCAAGAAGATTTCCGTCTCTGCTCTGGGCGGCCTGCGTCAGCGCATCCAGCGTGTCGCGTACTCTCGTCGGATCACGCCTGGCTTTGATGTGAGCAAGCCTTTGCGTTTGCAGCACGCGCACCCGCCGGCCGTCGACAGCCTGTGGCTCTCCAAGGTCTTCATCGCATCCCGTCATGAAATCGTTGACGCCCACAACCGTACGTTTTCCCGACTCGATTTCCGCTTGTGTATTCGAAGCCGATCTGTGGGTCTGTTCCCGAACCCACCCTGATTCGACGACATCAACCACGCCACCACGGTGTTCGATTTCGGCCATCACCGTTAGCGCCTTTTGACAGATCTCCGCCGTTAGGCTCTCCATCATGTACGAACCGGCCCAAGGATCGACGACATCACATACGCCGGTTTCGTGCTGCAGCACCAGTTGTGTGTCGCGGGCAAGCCTCGACGCTTCTGCACAGGGAAGCGAAAGCGCTTCGTCGTAGCCGTTAGTGTGCAGCGATTGCGTTCCGCCGAACACGGCAGCCAACGCCTCAACTGTCGTGCGCACGACGTTGTTCATCGGCTTCTGCGCCGTTAGCGACCACCCCGATGTCTGACAGTGCATCCGCAGCGCACGCGCCCTATCCGACGTTGCGCCACTTGCCGAAGCAATATCGGACCACAGAATTCGTGCCGCTCTCAGCTTCGCGATTTCGACGTAAAAGTCCATACCGACGCCGAAGAAGAAGCTCATCCGTTGACAGACGTCATCGGCCTGCATCCCCCGTCCGACAAGGGTCGTGATGTACTTGCGCGCATTCGCCATGGTCAGCGCAAGTTCAAGCACCGGGTCCGCACCCGCTTCCTGAAAGTGATATCCCGACACCGAGAGTGCATTGAACCGCGGCACGTTTTTGCTGAGATACTCGACGACGTCGGCGGCGATGCGCAATGAAGGCTCAGGTGCGAAGATGCTCGTATTCCGCACCATAAACTCTTTCAGGATGTCGTTCTGAATCGTTCCCCTCAGTTGCGACGCGCTAACGCCGCTTTCCTCCGCCGCGACGATGAAAGCAGCAAGCACAGGAAGAACCGCGCCGTTCATTGTCATCGATACAGACACGCGGTCGAGTGCAATGTCTTCGAAAAGGCGGGTCATGTCCTCCACCGTATCGATTGCGACACCCGTCATGCCGACGTCCGCGCTCACTGCGGGATCGTCTGAATCGTAGCCGCGCTGGGTCGGCAGATCGAAGGCGACGGACAGACCCTGTGCGCCTTCCGCCAGCGCGGTGCGAAACGCGAGATTCGTATCGGAGGCCTGCGCGTACCCCGCGTATTGGCGTATCGTCCACGGCTTTTCCGTGTACATCGACGCGAATGGACCGCGCACGAACGGCGCCTCGCCGGGCATGCTGTCGATATGCGCGATGCCGTCGATATCCGCGCGCGTGTAGACGCGCTTGAGCCTCACGCGACGTGACCGACGCTGCCGCTGCATGTTCATCGATGCCTCCAGCGTTTTTCCGTCGTGACGTCGGCGATCTTCGTGCCGTCGCTGTTTCGCCGCACTTCCGTCCAGTGCCGGATGCCCTGCGCGTCTTCCGCCTGTCCGACCATATGCACGGTCAACGTATCGCCCACATCGACGTTGCCGTAATAGAACAGCGAACGGCTCGAGACGACAGGCGGTTCGCCAAAGCGCCCCCATTGCCACTCGGCGCGATCGACGAACGCTTGGAAGCTCGCGAAGTACAGGAAATCAGCGCCGTTGAAATCGCCATTCGGGCATGGGAAGAACTCGATCGGCTCGAGCGTGACAGGCGCGAGGTCGGCAATTGCATCAAGGTCATATGCTCGAAGTCGCTTGCCGATCTGTGTCATGTCCAATGCCTCTTCGGGCATCGGCACGATTTCACCCGCCAGTGACGCAAGCGCCGCCCGCGCCGCCGAACGATTGCTGCGCGCCTCGCCGCGCGTAACGAACGCAGAGGACATCCCGATCTCCGCGACCGTCAGGTCATCGCGAACGACATGGTGCGTGCTGAAATGGCGCACAGGCCCCGTTCTGCAAAGCGTGCTGCGGATCTCGAACGCGTCGTTTTCGGCGATCGAATCGAGACGGCAGGTCTGCAAGCGGATTGCC
>BBSL01000423.1 GCA_001319865.1 Burkholderia sp. E7m39
GAGCGCCACCCGGATCGCGCCGACGACATGCTCGGCATCGCGCGCGATGCCGGAGAAACGCCCCGATCCCCACGTATGCAGCCACGGCAGCCCGATGAAATACAAGCCCGCTTGCGGCGTGATGCCGCGATTGTGTGCAGGATAGCCACGTCCATTGAACACGGGCGCATCGATCCAGCGGAAATCGGGCGTAAAGCCAATGCACCAGATGATCGACGTAATGCCGCTCTGCGCGAGATCCAGCGACGTGCGCTCGGCTTCCGGGCGCCACACCGGCTCATAGGGAACGCCAGGTGGAGCGTCGATACCCTGCTTGTCGATGAATGCGTCGATGCTCGCGTTGATGCGGTTGTACGTGTCGTCGGCGCTATCGAGATTGCTCGTCAGGTTCGGCGCGAAACGCAGGCAGCCGTCGCGGAGATCGTCGAGCCTGCCGTACAGTTCCATGCCCTCGAGCGCAAAGCGTCGAAGATCGATATCCCTTCCGCCATCGCGCCCCGTCACATAATGGTTCGTGTTGTCGCGCACGCCTTCGCGCAGCGGATGTTGATCGACGGGCATGTCGTAATACCGCATGTCCGCGAGCCAGTCAACCACATCGCGGCCGCGATGGAAGCGCGCGCAGCGCGGCGCTTCCCCAACCGCGAGAAACACCTTGCGACCCGCCAGATGCAGGTCTTCGGCGATCTGCGCACCCGATTGCCCCGAACCGACCACGAGCACGGCGCCTTCCGGCAACGCCTGCGGATTGCGGTAATGCGACGACTGCAGTTGCACGATCCTCGAAGGCAGACGCTCCGCCATGCGCGGCACGATGGGCGTGTGATAGCCACCCGAGGCGACCACGACGTGATCGGCCGTGAAGTCGCCGTTCGACGTCGACACGAAGTAACCGCCCGACGGCAGGCGCCTGACCTTGCGGACTTCCGTGTGTTCGAGCACGGGTGCATCGACCATCGCAATGAAACCGTCCAGATAAGCGATGATCTCGTCCTTCTTCATGAAGCCGTGCGGATCGTCGCCGCGATACGGATGACCCGGCAGCGCGCATTGCCAGTTCGGCGTGACGAGGCAGAACGCATCCCAGCGCTGCGAGCGCCACGTATGCGTGACCGTATGCTTTTCGATCACAAGATGATCGATGCCCGCCTCCTTGAGGTAGTAGCTGATCGACAAGCCAGCTTGCCCGCCGCCCACCACGATCACCGTGTGGTGCGGGACATCGTTCAGCGCATCGGATGCGACAGTGTTTGCGTTCGACATGATTCGTTCCTGCTTTCGGGGTTCAAATGAGTTCGACGACCTTGACTTCCGCGTGTGGGTCGGTGGCAAAACGCTGTGCAAGTTGTTCGATCTGCGCGAGCTGATCCATTGCCGCCGAACACGCAAAGCCGTATTTCTCGCGTACGCGCTCGGAGCCGATATGCAGCGCTTCGCGCGCCCGCTCGACGAAATCGCTGAGCGCGTAGCGTTGCCCGGCGACGAAGAATTCGCCAACCACCGTCGAAGGGGAATAGCAGTTGGCCTCGGTGCCGTCCGGCCACTGGACCTTGAAGTGCATGACTGGCATCACATTTCCTTTGAGTGAGAGATTCACGCACCGAGTGGCTGCATGATGCGCTGCACGTGATTTCCATACAGCGCGATATGACGGTGTGCGCTTTCGCGCCAGCTAAAGCGCGCGAGAAGGTCGGGCACTGCGTGTTCGAAGTCGATGCCGCCGCGTTCATGCAACGCGCGGCGCAGCCCGTCGGCGATACTGGCGGCGTCATCGGGTCGCGCCCAGCAGCAGACACGTTCGTCGAGGTAGCCGGTGAACGGCTCGATCTGCGATACGACGACAGGCGCGCCCGCCGCCAGCGCTTCGAGCACGACGAGGCCGAAGCCTTCGCACAACGACATCATCGATACGACGTCCGCGCGTTGCATCAGCGCAGGAATCGCTGCGTCCTCGAGCGGACCGGTAACGACGACCGGTTCGTGCTTGCCGATACGAAATCCCAGTTCCGATGCACGCGCAGCGAAGCGCTGCGTATAGGCATCGTGATCGAGCAGGCTCGCACCGCCTGCGATCACGAGTTGCGCTTTGGCATGCGTTTGCCGCAGCAAGGCGAATGCTTCCAGCAGTTGCAATGTGTTCTTGCGTTGCTCGATGCCGCCTACTGCCAGCACCACCGGTTCGCCATTGAGGCCGAGCCCATTGCAAAGATCCGCGCCTTCGACATGTTGAAAGCGCGCTATGTCCACGCCGTTATTGACCGTCGATGCCGCGATGCCGAACTCGTCGCGCAGTTTGCGCGTCCAGGTATCGCTGACGCACAGCACTGTGTCGGCCTCCGCGTATGCGCGTCGTTGCCATGCGCTCAGACGCGGATTGTCGAATGAATCGAGATGATGAACCGTGCGCACGAACCCGCGAATCACACCCGCTTCGCGCAATTCCGCCAGCGCGTTGCCGCCGATGCCATCCTGTGCATGCAGCACGTCGAAAGCTCCTGCGCCTTCTTCAAGCAACGCTGCTTTCAGCGCATCGATCCGCGTTTGCACCATCGTCACGGTATCGCTGCCTTGCGCCCCGGCGGGCGCGAGTACGACGCGACATGGTGAAGCGCGAAACATCGACGCACCGCCGACAGAGGGTGCAAAGATCGTCACGTCCTGTCCCGCTTCATGCAGCGCGCGCCCGAGTTCGAGCGTATGCACAACGCCGCCGCGAGGATTCACCGAATGGGTGAACAGCGCAATGCGCATCCGCGTGCCGTTCATTTCTGCGCTCCCACTGGCGCGCCGATAAATGGACTGTCTTTGAAGCTCCATAGCAGCGCTGCGTCGACCTGCTGCGTGAGCACCACTTCGCGAGACGCATCCACGCGGCCGATCGTCGCGCTTGCGAGTCCGCGTTGCGCGAAACGCGCGTGCACCTCATGCACATGCTCGTCGCGCACGGAAAGCAGAAAGCCGTAGCTTGGAAACGCGCTCAGCCAGCGTTCGAAATCGACACCATCAGGGCGCGGAATCGCATCGAGATCGATACGCGCGCCGACGCCCGAGCATTCGAGCAGCATCAGCGACGTGCCGAGCACGCCTGCCATGCTGATATCTTTGGCGGCATCGCACAGGCCGTTCTCCGCGAGTTGCGGCAACAGTTCGAGATCGTCACGCAAACGTGCAGCCGGTGCGCCAACGGAAGCATTCCAGAACGGATAAGGGTCTTCGAAGCGGCCGCGCAGGTCGACGGCCATCATGAGGCTGTCGCCCGGCCGTGCGTTGAAGGTGGACAGCAACGCCCGCGCGCGGCCTAGTATCGACACTGCGAGTTGCGGTTCCGTGCTGCGCGTATTGCTATGACCGCCAACGACAGGCACGCCATACGCACTCGATGCCGCCGCCATGCCCGCCAGAATCTGTTCCGCCGATTCGAGCCCATCACTCCACAGCGCATCGACGACGGCAAGCGGTCGGCCGCCCATCGCATACACGTCGCTGATATTGACCATCACGCTGCTGTAGCCCGCGAACCAGGGCATCGTTTCGACGAAGTCGCTGACCAGCCCTTCGATGGCGAAGAGCAGATAGCCGTCGCCGTCGGCAAGCGCGGCGCAGTCGTCGCCCACCGCGACCGCTTGCGCGAGGTCGCGCGTGCCATTGGGCAAGCGCGACGCAAGCGATGCAACCACGCCTGCGATATCCGTCTTGTGGCGAAAGCCCCTGCTTTCGCGCAGCCGTTCGACCAGCGCTTGCAGGCTCATGAACGTCCCCGAGACGAAGTGACAAATCCGCTTTCCGGCGTAAAGCACGGCGGATAGTGCGCCAGATCCGCTTCCATCAGATCGTGAGGTCGGCCAAACAGCGTTTCCTCAGCAACCGTCTGCCAGTGCAACCGCCTGAATAGCGGCACGTTCTGACGCTGCACATGTGCGAGGAACGTATCGCATCCGAGCGCATGCGCGCTGCTGACGGCTAGGCGTATCAGCGTCGATCCGAGCTTGCCATGCGAACGGAACGCCGCATGCACGGCGAGCCGCGAACCGAGCCATGTGCGCGGCTGCGTTTCGTGTATGCGCACCGTGCCCACCACCTGCTCGGGCATGCCCGCAATGCAGCTGAGTGCCACCAGCAGTTTCGCATCACGGTCTATTTCGTCGCGGTCGTCTCCCACGAAGATGCCTTGCTCGACGCAGAACACCGCACGCCGCAACGCATACGCTTCCTTGCTTTCCCACGGCAGCGTCGCCCATTTCACGCGGTACTCGGCGGGCGTGAACGCGAGCGGCAAGGCATCCAGTTCATCAATGGTTTCGCAGAACATGATCACGCCTCATACGATGCCAGCGACGAACACGCACCGCATTTGCCGCAACCGGCCTTGATGTCGGCCGAGCGCATCTCTGCATCGCGGAGCATGAGGCCCAATGGTGCGAGAATCGACTTCATGAATTCAGGCGACGGCGCGGGATGATCTTCGAGCGGCGTGCCGCTGATCGGCACGAACGGCACGACGAACGGATACACGCCAATGTCGATCAGTTCACGCGACATCGACAGGATCGCGTCCGCTGTGTCGCCGAGACCCGCGAGTATGTAGGTGCTGACCTGCCCCTTGCCGAACACGGCGACAGCAGAGCGGAACGCCTCCATATAGCGTGCGATGGGCACGCTCGCCTTGCCCGGCATCACGCGCGCACGCACCTCGGGCGTCACCACTTCGAGATGCATGCCGAGCGTATCGATGCCGCTCGCCTTCATGCGCTCGAACCATGCATCGTCGTCGGGCGGCTCGCATTGCGCCTGAATCGGCAGATCGACGGCGGCCTTGATCGCAAACGCGCTTTCGCAAAGGATCTGCGCACCGCGATCCGGCGTCGGCGGCGTGCCGGTGGTCAGCACCATGTGCTTCACGCCGTCGAGCAACACGGCGGCGCGGGCCACCTCGGCGAGTTGCTCCGGTGTCTTGCGCGCAATCGTGCGGCCCGCCGCGAGCGACTGACCGATCGCGCAAAACTTGCACGTCTTCTTGCGGCTCTCGTAGCGGATGCAGGTTTGCAGCACCGTCGTGGCGAGCACGTCGGTGCTGTGCAGTGTCGCGATGTGCGAGTACGGCACGCCGTCGAGCGTTTGCAGTTGCGTGAAGCGCGGCGCTTTCGGAAAGCTGATGCTGGCAATCGGGATCGTCCCGCGCAGCAATGCACTCGCACCCGTTTCATCCGGCACGCCCGCGACGAACGGCGAATGCCATGCGGAACTGGTGTGCACGGGCACCATGATGGTCACGCCGTCCACCGTCACGGCCTTGTGATCCGACGGACCTGCACCGCCGCGCCGGCTCGCTGCACCCGCATTCGGATCGACGAGGCGCAGCCCCGCCGATTGCAACTCGGTGCGCAGTTCCATCATCTGACGCGGCGTGCGCGGCTCAGCCGGCAACGGGCTCATGCTCGCATTCATCCTGACCTCCATTGATGATTCCGGGCGCTACGTCCGCGCCCGCGCGTTCGAACGACATCGACATCGGCACAACGGGCGTCGCGGGGCGATCGTTGATCGCAAGACTCAGCAGTTCAGGCCGCGCGTAGTGGCCCACGGAGTCCATCATCCGTTTGCGCTTCGTGATCAGCGACATGTCGAGATCCGCGACGACCATGCCTTCGCCTTCGCGCAGCGGCTCGGCGAGATGCTGGCCTTCGGGCGACACGATCGCCGTCATGCAACCGCCGCGCAGCGCCTTTTGCAGCTTCGGGTCAGCCGTCACGGATTCGATTTGCGCGTC
Source organism: Burkholderia sp. E7m39 (assembly GCA_001319865.1). GTDB lineage: Bacteria > Pseudomonadota > Gammaproteobacteria > Burkholderiales > Burkholderiaceae > Paraburkholderia > Paraburkholderia bengalensis. The sequence continues at coordinate 5,768 of BBSL01000423.1, forward strand.
GCTCAGCCAGCCTGTCGAATTGACGACGAAGCAGCCGGACTCCAGCGCGTGATGACGGATCGTGACTTCGATCTGCTCGGCGAAGATTGGACCGACGAGCGAGCCCGGAAACTGGCTGCAATGAATCTCTTCGTGCTGCGTCATCAGCGCGTAGCGAGCGAGCGGGTTGTAATGCTCCCAGCACGCCAGTGCGCCGACTCGCGCGATGCCCGTATGCGCGACCTTGAGTCCCGACGCGTCGCCTTGCCCCCAGATCATCCGTTCATGGAACGTCGGTGTGATCTTGCGGCGCTTGAGCACGAGGCGTCCGTCGACGTCGAACACGAGCTGCGTGTTGTACAGGCTGCCGTAATCGCGTTCGTTCACGCCGAGCACGACCACCATCGCATGACGTCGCGCGCGCTCGCTCACCGCCTGCGTGACAGGGCCCGGCACGACGACTGCCTGCTCATAGAGCCGCATATGATCGGCACCGGACGCGACGGGCGGACGCACGAACGAAAAGTACGGGTAGTACGGCACGAACGTCTCGGGGAAGACGATCAGCTGCACGCCTTTCGACGCGGCTTCGTCGATGGCGGCGCAGACCCGCTCGAGCGTGCCGCCGGGACGCTCGAAGTCGGGCGCAATCTGCACCGCCGCTGCACGGATGACTCGCTGGTCGGACATGGTGGGCACCCGCGCGCTCAGACGGTCCACGTATGGATGATCAGCGCGTTCTCCTTGCGATGAAGCAGTTGCAGATCGAGCACGTCGAGCGGATTGATCGGCCGGATGCCTTCAATCAGCGAAGCCTCGCCATGACCGTACAGCGCCTGCAATGCGAAGCGGCATGCATAGACCTTGCCGCCCTCTTCCATGAACTTGACGAGTTGCTTGTTGAAGTTCAGATGGCCGGGGAACGCTTCGTCGCCGAGCGTCGGAAAGCCGCGTTGCAGGCCGAGCGTGACGCCGGGACCGTACAGCAGCACGGACGTATCGAAGCCCTTTCGCTGCAGACGCGTGGCTTGCAGCAGATTGACGAAGCCGATCGAGCCTTCGAATGCGACCGTGTGAAAGGTGACGAGCGCTTTCTCGCCGGGTTCGGCTTTGACGTCAGGAAACACCTTTTCTTCGTAGTCGACCAGGTAATCGCCTTTCTGATGCAGCGGTTTGTTGACGGCGGGCATATCGCTCTCCAATAAGTCGCGTAATTGATCGGATTGCTCAACGGGAAATACCCGATTGGCGAATCACTTAACGCAACACGTATGCCAATTTCCGGCCCGGTTCATGCAATCAACTTCCAATCAATCAAACCGCGATTGTTCGAGCGACCCGAAAATTTCTTTGTGAGCCTTGTCTGGCATGGGTTTTGGGCAATTTGCGACCGATTCGCGCGCACCCGTTCGCACAACGACGCAGCGCGTTTTGCGTGCGGATGGTGCGCGATACCCCGCAAGCGTGCATTCAACCAATCAATGCGATCAAGTTTCTGATCGCATGAAAACCGATTAATTTCTCGCGCGATCCGCGTGGTACTTTGAATAGGACATTCAGATCAGCGCATAGGCTTTTGCATGGGAAACAGCAGCATGGACAGTCTCACGCACCACTGGCTCAAGCGGCTGACTGCAAGCCGCAAACCGGCGTATCTCGTGATACCGGATCTGATCGAAGAAGATCTGGCCAGCGGCCGCTTGCGCCCACGCGACCGTCTGCCCGGCCTTCGTGATCTGGCGGGCGCATTACAGCTGAATTACACGACCGTCGCGCGCGCCTATGCGGAAGCGCGCAAGCGCGGCCTGCTCGATGCGCGCGCCGGCAGCGGCACGTTCGTGCGCGGACGCACGCAGACCTTGCCGCTCGCGGGTGGCAGCAGCGTCGAGATGTCCATGAACATGCCGCCTGAGCCGCCCGAGCTTGCAGCGCGTTTGAGAGAGTCGTCGGCAAATCTCTTTGCGCAAACCGATCCTTACCGGCTGCTGCGCTATCAGGATTTTGGCGGCATGCCCGATGACCGCGCCGCCGCACGCACCTGGCTGAAGGACCGCTTGCCCGATTGCGAAGACGATACCGTGCTCGTATGCCCCGGCATCCATAGCGCGCTCGTCGCACTGGTGTCACAGCTTGCGCGGCCGGGCGAAACCATTTGTCTCGACACGCTCGCGTATCCCGGCATCAAGGCAATTGCTTCGCAACTCGGTGTGCGCTTGCAGCCGTTACCGCGCGACGAAGAAGGTCCGCTGCCGCATGCGTTCGAAGCGCTCTGCAAGACGGAAAAGCCCGGTGCGTTCTACTGCAATCCGACCTTGCAGAACCCGAGCACGCTGACGCTGTCCACGCAGCGCCGCGAAGCGCTTGCCGATGTCGCGCTGCGCTACAGCGTTCCCATCATCGAAGACGACGCCTATGGCTGGTTGCCCATGAGCACGCCCGTCGCGCTGGCCTCACTCGCGCCCGAACTGACCTGGTACGTGACAGGCTTCTCGAAGTGCTTCGGCGCGGGTCTGCGCATAGCCTATCTACGGGCACCCACTGCGAGGCAAACACAACGTATTGCCGGCGCATTGCGCGCGACCACAGTCATGCCCAGTCCGCTTACCGTCATGCTCGCCACGCAATGGGTCAACGACGGCACCGCGCACGAAATGCTAGACGCGATCCGCAAGGAAGCGAATGTGCGTCAGGCAGTAGCGTCACAGGAACTCGCAGACTGGCAATACGATGCACATCCCGATGGCTTCCATTTGTGGCTGCCTGTTCCTGCGCAGTGCGGCTGGAGCGCGCCCGAGCTTGCGCTGCAGCTGCGTAGTCAGGGCGTGGCCGCAGTTGCCGGCGCGGCCTTTTCAACGGATGGGAATCCGTTGAACAGTATCCGTCTCTGCCTCGGTGGGCCACAGGACAAAGATGATTGCCGTGACGTCTTGCGGCGCGTCGCAGAGATGCTGGCCGATCCGCATCATTTGCATACACCTGTCATGTGACCCACCACCGAGTGTCCGCTACGTGCTCACGGCATAGAACCGCAGTCTTGCGTTACTTCGAGAAATCGGCAGCAACAGATGCTTCGTCATCACCTGACATTTGCCGCTTCGCGTGTGAAGCTCGACTCGGGGTGTGATGCAAGAAAGACGGGCAGATCGGTGGTGGGCGGCCTGGCGGGAACGTCGAAGAACATTTCACAAACCCACCCGCGATGATACGACGCATGGTTCACGAGATGCATGAACATGGCACCGCGCGACATCGTCGAACGTTCGCCGGAAATGAATGCGAACGACAGCTGCTCGTCTAGCGACTCGTCCGTTTGCTCATCGGCCCAGCCTTCGAACCACTCGTTGATGTGGCGTTGCGCGTGACGCAGATCACGCAGATCGGCGTGCACAATCACATTGCGCGACGTGAAGCCGTGCTCCTTGCGCTCGAGGTGCGCTTTCCAGATGAGATCGACCACGTAGTTATGATTCAACGTGCCGACCATTGTCTTGAATAGAGTCTGGCGGGTTTTCTCGGCTTCGCCGGGCGGCAGCTCTTCGATCGCGTCGAATAACACGCTGTCGGCCCAAGACTTGTACCGGGAAAGAATGCGGGCGCTTTGAGTATTGATCATGACGTATCCCTCAGGCTATTTACTCGCGTCGTTCAGCACGTCGAGCGCAGCGCGGCACTCGCCCGCCAGCTGTTCACGCATCAGATCCGCGGTTTTGCTGGCCGGCGTTGACACCTCTCCATCCGTTTGAATACGCTGTATACATATCATACAACAGGTGTAGTATGGATTGCAGTCAACCGCCCGCAACAGAGTCTTTCGGTTAGCGCAATTAATGCACGAAACGCAATTCATAAGTACGCCAAATGAAACCGCAAGAAAGATACAGTAATCCGTAGGTAATTCTTTATGAGTCAGTCCGCACTACGCTTGATGACTTATTCATCAAGGAGTGCCTCCATGCCATCTCCGCTCGCGCTCCATCCGCGCCATGATTTCCGACAGCCCGAAAGCACTCGACACTCGACGCTGAAGGTATGCCGCTTCGGCAACATCGCCTTGTATTGCCCGCGCGCGCAGTCTCACCACACCTAGCGGGCCAGTCACCTTAAAAGTCTCGGTCGCTGTTTAGCCGGCTTTTCCTCGTCTTTTCGAAGCCCAAACGGTGCTCTGCCGTCGTCCGATCGTGCGGAATCGCATCGGCCGTCGCGACTGCTTCGAATCGCACGAATTCGCGTTGTCGATACTGCCATGTCGGACGTAACGGCAACGCCTGCCAGGTATCGGAACCTGGCGTGGGTTTTCAAGGAAGCATGCGTCAACATGAATACGCTGTCTGAAGATAGGGACACCGGTAAGCAACCGGCTTTGGCATTCAGCTGTCTAGCCCGCCGAGGTGTCGCGCTGATGCTCGTACTGTGCATCAGCGCGTGCACGCTAGGGCCGGACTATCACACGCCTCTCGTGCAGATTCCCGACGGCTTCAAGGAGGGCGCGCACTGGCAGCGGGCGCAGGCGAATCCACAGGGATCGCTATCTGGCACATGGTGGCGCGAATATCACGACGAGACGCTCACGCAACTCGTCGAAACGTCGCTGAAGGCGAATCAGTCGATTGTTGCCGCGGAGGCCGCCTACCGGCTTGCGCTTGCCATCGTTCAGGCTAATACCGCGAGCCTTTTTCCCATTGTGACAGCCGGCGCGTCAGCGTCGCGCAGCGGCACGGGTGCAGCCGCCGCTGCGAGCGGAGGAAATGGCGGCAACGGATCGGATTTCGCGGGCGTGCGCAACAACGTCTCCGTCAGCGTGGCCGCGAGCTGGGAAGTCGATCTGTGGGGCTCGATCCGTCGCGAGATCGAATCGGCGAAAGAAAGCGCGCAGGCAACGGACGCACAACTCGCAGGCGAACGCCTGTCGATTGCGGCAAGCGTCGCAGTGGATTACTTCCAGTTGCGGCAGGCGGATATCGACATTCGGGCGCTCAAGCAGCAGCAGGACATCGACGGCCGCATCCTCGACATGACCCGCGCGACATTCTTGCAAGGCGAAGCGTCGAACGACCAGGTGCTCGCCGCGCAGGACACGCTTGAACAGGTTGTGGCCGCGCTGCAAGCAACGCAGACCACGCGCGAGCAGGACGAACATGCCATCGCGGTACTGACGGGCGTGCCGCCAGCAAGCTTCACGCTGCCACCGGACCCGTCGTATGCGTTCGTGTTACCGGACGTGCCGCTGGAACTGCCGTCGCAACTGCTCGAGCGTCGCTACGACGTGGTCAGCGCCGAGCGCACCGCGGCAGCGGCCAACGCGAAAATCGGCGTGGCTGAGGCGGCGTTCTTTCCGACACTGACGCTCTCTGCCGAGGGCGGCTTCCAGCACAACGCGCTTGCACATCTATTCTCGCTGCCAAGCCGCTTCTGGACGCTCGGTCCCGATCTTGCCGCGACGATTTTCGATGCGGGCGCGCGCACGGCGGCCCTGCATGAAGCGCAAGCAACCTACGACGACGAAGCGGCGCTGTACCGCAACACCGTGTTGACGGCGTTCCAGTCGGTGGAGGACAGCCTGTCGTCGGTGAACCATCTACGCCAGCAAACGCAGGCATTCGCGGACATTTTCCAACGCAACCAGCAACTGTTCGCCAGCGAGAAAGCGCAATTCACGACAGGCGTCGCGAGCGAGCAGGATCTGCTGACGCAGCAGCTCACGCTCATTCAGGCCCAGCAGAACCTGAATGACTCGCAGGCATTGCTCACCCAAAACAGCGTCACGCTGATCAAGAACCTGGGAGGGGGTTGGCAATGGAGAGATAGCCAGAGCGGCAAACAAGGAGACGACAAGCGGGCGCGTGCGGCAGGCGGCGAACGGCTGTCAGGCGCGAAGTCCGTGCTGCAGGAGGCGGCGACAGCCCCGCCGGACTGAACCCGTCCGGCCGGAATCCCCAACCTCGCGTGGCGGCAATGGGGATGCGCCTTCCGTCGAGCGCTCATTGCATGAGCGTCCGCCCGGCATTCACTTTCCCTGCTGTCAGAGGCAGGAATGGAGTCTCCATGAAGTCTTTCGCGATGCGCGTGCCTGTTGTGTGCCTGAGCGCGCTTGCTCTCACCCATTGCGGCAACGACAATCCAACGGCGCCTCCGCCGCCGCAGGTGGCGGCGATAACGGTCCATGCGCAGAACGTGCCGCTTACGAGGCAACTGGTGGGCAGGTTGTCGCCGTACTACAGCGCAAATGTCACCGCACGGGTCTCCGGCGTGCTGCTCGACCGGCTTTATACGGAAGGCAGCGAAGTGCGGCAGGGGCAGGCTCTGTTCCAGATCGACCCCACCTTCTACAAGACGCAGCTCGACAACGATCTCGCCCTTCTCGCCGAAGATCAGGCCACCTACGTCAACGATCGCGTCACCGCGCAACGGAACCGGGCGCTGTTGCCCGTCGGCTCGGTTTCGCAACAGACGGTGGACAATGCCGACGCGGCTGAGCGCAGCGCCGCCGCGAAGGTGAAGGCCGACGAGGCGACGGTCGAAAGCGCACGCGTCGATCTCGGCTATACACGCGTCGTGTCGCCGATCAGCGGGATCGCGAGCCAGCAACTGGTGACGGCAGGCGCCGTCGTGGGCAGCAGTACAAACGACACGGGCGCAGGCGGCACATTGCTGACCACGGTGGAGCAGATCGACCCCGCCTACGTCAATTTCACCATCAGCGCAGCCGATCTGATCACGCTGCGGCGGGCGCAAAGCAACGGCTCCGTCGCGCTTGCGCAGCCAGACAGAACCACCGTGCAAATCGGCTTGCCCGATGGCACGCAATACGATCGCGTGGGCACGCTCGACTTCTCCGACGTGGCAGTGAATGCCGCGACGGGCGCGGTTAACCTGCGCGCCCTCGTCGCCAATCCACAGCACCAGCTGCTGCCCGGGATGTACGTGACGCTGACGGTCGACCTCGGCCTGCGGAACAACGTGTTTCTCGTGCCGCAACAGGCGCTGGAGCGAGATACGGTGGGCGCGTATCTGATGGTCGTGGGTCCGGACGAAAAGGCAGTGCGCAAGGATGTTCACACCACGGACAGCGACGGTACCGACTGGATCGTCACGAGTGGCCTCGCGAACGGCGACCGCGTGATCGTGTCGGGTCTCCAGAATGTGCATGAAGGTCAGGCGGTCACGGCAACGACGTGGCAACCGCCCGCCGCCGCGCCGGCGGTTCCCGCGCCCGCCGCAGCCTCCGCCGGCACCGCGCGATAGGAGACCCCACATGCCGAGTTTCTTCATCAACCGTCCGGTATTCGCGTGGGTTGTCGCGATTCTGATTTCACTGTTCGGCATCATTTCGATGCGCAGCATGGGGATCGATTCGTATCCCGACATTGCGCCTCCCGAGGTGACCGTCACCGCGACATATCCCGGCGCGAGCGCCGCGACAATGGAATCGACCGTCACGCAGGTCATCGAACAGCAACTGACGGGCATCGACAATCTGCTGTATTTCAGCTCGAAGTCGAGTTCCAATGGACAGGCGGTGATCACGCTTACCTTCGCTACCGGAACAAATCCCGATATCGCGCAGGTACAGGTGCAGAACAAGGTGTCGTTGGCGCAGCCGCTGTTGCCCGCGCCCGTCACGCAGCAGGGCGTGGTGGTTGCAAAGGCCAGCCCCGACATTCTGATGTTTCTCGCGCTGCAGTCGGGCAACCCGTCGATCGACGCGGGTCGCCTGAGCGACATCATGGCCTCGCAGATCCAGCCCGCAGTCGGCCGTATCACGGGTGTCGGCAACACGACGCTGCTCGGCTCCGAATACGCGATGCGTATCTGGCTCGATCCCGACAAGCTGCAATCCTATGGCCTGTCCACCACGCAGGTGCTCGATGCCGTGACGGCGCAAAACGCGCAGTTCGCAGCCGGCTCGCTGGGCGCCGATCCTGCCGTCAAAGGACAGGAATTCACTGCGACCATCGCCGGCGACGCGCTCTTTTCTTCCGTAAAGCAGTTCAAGGACATCGTCGTGCTCGCCAACAACAACGGCACGACCGTGCGACTCGGCGACGTCGCGCGCATCACATTCGGGCCGCAGACCTATGGCCTGTCGCCCGTCTTCAACGGCAAGCCCGCGGCGGGGATGGCGATCTTCCTGCTGCCCGGCGCGAACGCGCTGGCGGTAGCGGACGCCGTGAAGTCCGAGATGGCCACGCTCGCGAAAGACCTGCCGGCGGGCGTTACGTGGAGCGTGCCGTACGATACGACGCCGTTCATCAACGCGTCGATTGCCGACGTGGTCAAGACACTCATCGAGGCCATATTCCTCGTGTTCATCGTGATGCTCGTGTTCCTGCAGAACCTGCGGGCGACAATCATTCCCACACTCGTCATTCCCGTGGCACTGCTCGGCACGTTCATCGGTCTTTCGATGTTGCACTACACACTCAATCAGCTGACGCTCTTCGGGATGGTGCTGGCAATCGGCATCGTCGTCGACGACGCGATCGTCGTCATCGAGAACGTCGAGCGGATCATGAATGAGGAGCGCAGCGATCCCCGCGAGGCGACGCGCAAGGCGATGAAACAGATCACGGGCGCCATCGTCGCGATCACGGTGGTGCTGTCGGCCGTGTTCGTTCCGTCGGCGTTGCAGCCCGGCGCGACGGGGATCATCTATGCGCAGTTCGCGTTGACCATCGCCGTGTCGATGGGCTTTTCCGCGTTCCTCGCGATGTCGTTCACGCCTTCATTGTGCGCAGCGATACTGAAGCCGAATCATCATGCTGGAAAAAACGCGTTTTATAACTGGTTCGACAGATCGTTCGAACGCCTCACCGGTTCGTATCTCGGCCATGTCGGCAAGGCGGTGCGCCGTGCGCCGCGCTGGATGATGGTGTTTGCGCTGATGACCGTGCTCGCCGGTTTTCTCTATACGAAACTGCCGACCGGCTTCGTTCCCGATGAAGACCAGGGCTTCGTGCTGGCGCTGATCAATCTGCCTTCGGGCGCGACGCTGCAGCGCACCGACCGCGTAATGGCAGAGGTTCGCACAAGGCTCGCACATAGCCCTGTCGGCAAGGACATTGCCGCGATCTTCCAGCCGGAGGGATTCAGTTTCGTCGGCACGAGCGAGAACGTCGGCATGGCGTTCATCAAGCTGACAGACTGGAGCAAGCGCTCGCAGACAGCGATGCAGTTGATCCCGCAGGTCAACAAGATCTTGCAAGGCATCCCGGATGCGCAGATCTTCGCGACAAACCTGCCGACCATTCGCGGTCTCAGCCAGTTCGGCGGCATCGACATGTACCTGCAGGCGCGCGACGGTCAATCGCGGCAGGCATTGACGGACGCCCAGAACACGTTGATCGCGCAGGCGGCCAAGACGCCGGGTCTGGTCGGCATCCGGGCGAATTCCTTGCCGACGGCGCCGCAACTGGACATCATGGTAGACCGCGTTCAGGCAGAGTCGATGGGCCTGTCGCTGAGCGACGTCTACGCCACCATCCAGATGGAACTGGCGCCATTCTTCATCAATCAGTTCAACTACGGCGGCCGGGTCAAGCGCGTCTATGTGGAGGCGGACGCACCGTACCGGATGGGTCTCGATGCTTTCCAGCACCTCTATACGCCGAGCAACGTAACGGCCGCTGCAAGCGCCACGGCAAGCGCGTCCGCACCCGCTGCGGCCAGCGCAAGCCTTGCGCCCGTTGATCCTTCCGCGAGCAACACGGCAATCAGCCCGTACAACATGGTTCCGCTCTCGAGCGTCGTGAAGGCCAACTGGGACATCGGGCCGCTCGTGCTGCCGCGCTACAACGGGTATTCCGCTGTCGAGATCGTCGGCAACCCGGCGCCGGGCTACTCCACAGGACAGGCAATCCAGTCGCTGCAACGCATCGTCGATCAGAAACTGCCGGCCGGTTTCGACGCGGACTGGACGGGGCAGTCGTATCAGGAACTGCTTGCCGGAAGTTCCGCCGTCGTGCTGATGGTGCTGTCGATCGTCGTCGTGTTCCTGTGCCTTGCCGCGCTATATGAAAGCTGGTCGATCCCGGTTGCTGTGCTGCTGGTGGTACCGCTCGGCCTGCTCGGCATGCTGACGTTCTGTTTGCTGCGCGGCGTGCCCAACGACATCTACTTCAAGATCGGGCTGGTGACGGTCATCGGCCTTGCGGCGAAAAACGCGATTCTGATCGTCGAATTCGCCGTGGAAGGACAGGCACGCGGCATGACGCTATACGAAGCCGTCGTGACTGCGTGCAAACTGCGCCTGCGTCCGATATTGATGACGTCGATGGCGTTCATTCTCGGTGTGGTTCCCCTCATCATTTCGACGGGCGCGGGCGCTGCCTCACGCCATGAAATCGGAACGGGCGTGATCGGCGGAATGATATTCGCGACCGTTTTCGGCCTGTTGCTGATTCCCGTGTTTTATGTGACCGTGCGCCGTGTACTCGGCGACAGGCTCGATGAGGTTTCGATGAAACCGGGCCATCGCGATGATGACGGTGGACATCAAAAACTATGACTTCGCGTGAGATGGGCTGGCTTGCCTGCGACGAAACACTACACAATACGACGCCACCGTCGCAGCTGGCTAGCGCATTGCAGCCCGAAGCGCACGCACGCCGCGTGCCGATCCTTCAACGCAACAAGGGAACGAACGCAACGCGCAAAGCAGTGCGCGAACAGCGGCCCGTGCCCCGCCCTCATGATGCGACTTCGAACCCGGTGTCGGCGCCCATCACGCTCAAAAATCGACTCGTCAAAGGATGCCTCGGATGAGTGAGCATATCGTGTGCGGGTCCCTCTTCAATGACCCTGCCGCCACTCATAAACACGACGCGATCGGCGATCTGATCGGCGAAACGCAATTGATGGGTGGAGATGATCATGGTCAAGCCGTCTTCGATTGCGAGGCGCTGGATCACGTCCAACACCTCGCCGACGAGTTCCGGGTCCAGCGCGGACGTCGGTTCATCGAGCAGCAGTACGCGGGGATTCGGCGCCAGCGCACGGGCGATAGCAACACGCTGCTGCTGCCCGCCAGAAAGATGGCGAGGCAATGCGTGGGCGCGATGAGCCAGGCCGACGCGTTCAAGCAGCTCGAGTGCGCGGCGCTCCGCATCGGCGGGCTCCATGCCGTGCACCCATCGCAAAGGCCCCGCGATGTTCTCGCACGCGCTCAGATGACTGAACAGATTGAAATGCTGAAACACCATGCCAACGCCGATGCTCGCGCGCTCGTTCGCGATGTCGTGCTGCGTCATGGGTCGGCCGTCGGCGCGAAAGCCAACGCGTCTTCCGTCGATGCGGATTTCGCCCGCGTCCCAGTGTTCGAGGTGGTTGATACAACGCAGCAGCGTGCTCTTGCCTGAGCCGCTCGGCCCGAGCACCACGACGACTTCACCGAAGCGAACGGTCAGATCGAAGCCATCGAGCACTGTCTGCTTGCCGTACCGTTTGCACAGCGCGCTCACCTTCACCGCCGCGCCCTGCCGGGCAAGTTCCGCGTAGCGTTTGGCATGATCGGCCCTGCTATACGCCCGTCTGCGTGGGGGCGGATCGCTCTCGCGAAGCGGATCGGCGATGTGCGGCTCGGGCCGAGATGCCGCTGGCGCGCCTGCCACTGTATCCACCGCCACAGCAGCATGGCGCCACGGCAGCCAACGCGCGCCCCTCCCGGAAGCGGGACGATCGAGATCGAGCGCGGCTTCCGCGATCAGCTGGATCACGGCAATCGCCCCCGTCAGGATCAGGTACATCAGCCCCGATGCAAAGAAGATCGAGAAGAAGTCGAACGTCGATGACGCAAGCTGCGTGCTGCGCAACGTCAGTTCATCGACGGCGATCACCGAGGCCAACGATGAGTTCTTCAACGCGCTGACCGATTCGTTGCCAAGCGCGGGCACGATGGCGCGGATCGCCTGCGGTGCGATCACGCGGCGCATAAGCACGGACGGCGTCATGCCAAGCGCCTGTCCTGCGAGCAGTTGGCCGCGTTCGACGCCGAGCACGCCCGCCCGCAGGATCTCGGCGATGAACGGTCCTTCGTTTGCCGCCAGCGCGAGACCGGCGGCGCCTATCGCGCTCAGCTTCAGCCCGAGATGGGGAAGCGCGTCATACGCAAAAACGAGTTGCAGGATGAGCGGTGTACCGCGAAAGATCACCGTGTAGCCGCGCGCGAGCGCAGCTAACGGCCCGACCCTGCTCAGTTGCATCGCCACGAGCACCAGCCCCACGACAACACCGCCCGCGAGCCCGAGGGCCGTGACCGCGATCGTGAAGCCGATGCCGCGCAGCAGATACGGCAAGCCGAGATAATGCAGAAACAGTTCCATCAGTTCGACACGATCAGTTTGGGTGTTTCGAGATTTTCAGCGCCAAGCGACCACTTCTTCAGCAGCTCGGCCTCGATGCCCGCCTTCTGGATCGCAACGAGCGCTGCCATCACGGCTGCGCGAAATTCAGGCTTATCCTTCGGTACGGCGATTCCGACCGAGTACGGCAGCGTCACCGCGCTCGCCTTTTCGAGCTTGTCCGGATACGCCTTCACCGCCTGGTCTACCGTGTTCACGTCGTTGATGTACGTATCGGCGCGACCCGACAGGATCGCCTGAATGCAGTTCGCGTTGTTGTCGTATAGCTGTATCGCGGCCTCCTGCCGGTTGGCCGCCTTGCAGGACGGCGCAAGATTCTGGATCAGAGGCACTTCGACATAGCCGGTGTTTTCCGCTGCCGTGGTACCGCACATGGTCGGGTTGATTCCCGTGATTTTCTTCGGATTACCCTTGGCAACAAGAACGCCGTCGAACACCTTCGAGTAGGTGATAAAGTCCGCCGCCTTTGCGCGCTCTTCAGTCGCATAGATGTCGGAGATCACAATATCAGCCTGACCGCTTTGCAGCGTCGTCAACAGCGCGGCGAACGTCACGGGCTTGTACGTCATCGTAAAGCCGAGGCAGTTCCCGATCGTCTCGCCAAGGTCGATATCGAAGCCGATGTATTTGCTGGGGTCGCTCGGGTCCAGCGCTTCATAGCCAGGTGTGTGCGGATTGATCGCGTTGACAAGTGACTTTCCCTTGAACTGCGGATACTTGGCTTGCAGTGCCTTGCACTCGGCGGGCGTAGCCAGTGCGGCAGCCTTCGCGTGACCCGATATCAACAGTGCCAGCAAACAGACGGCACCGATCACGAACTCGTGCCAGCGGCGAAACGCAACAGCTCTGTCGATCGATCGATATCTGTGCTCGATGAGATTGGTACGCATACTGAAGACTCCCTCAGCGGCGGATGTCAATGGCCTACCCCATGTAAGCCTTGTTGCATCGCATCAGCGCAAGCGTAGGTGGAGGAAATTTCGCGGACTTGTCCCGGCGCGCACAAATCCTTGTACGGGGATGCAGGAGATGTCCGGCTGCCGATGCGTTAGCGGATCGCGCGGCATTGCGCGGAACCGGGACGTGGCGAATGCGCATATCGACTGGATGCGTTTGAACCCGGGCATAACGGAATACTCGTAGGCTGAGTGATACGAAAACGGATTCGTCCACATACAAGCTTTTGTACGCAGACAACCAAGTCTGTCTATTCTGTCGCCCGTACGATCGGTCATCAGTCGCGTCGCATCCATTGCACACTCTCACGGAGCTTTAGAAAGCATGCTTTACGACTTGCCTGCCATTCAGAAGAATGTTCATTGGGGATATTTCGATGCGGCGCTAGCGCCCGCCTTGATTGTCGAGAGCGGCGACTTTATTCGCGCCGAAGCCGTCACGCATCATGCAGGTGACGCGCCCGACCTCATGATGGATGACAACGTGCGTGCGCTCTACGACACGATCCCCGAGTCCGATCGCGCGCCCGGCGTGCATCTGATGACGGGCCCGATCTTCGTGAAGGACGCCAGACCCGGCGATCTGCTCGAAGTGCGCTATCTGCAGATGACCCCACGCTTTAACTATGGCTCGAATCTCGCGGCGCACTGGGGTCATCTGTTCACTGACTTCGAGAAAGAGCGCGTCACGATCTATGAGCTCGATCAGGGTTCGAACACGGCTCACGCGCTCTATGCATACGACTATCCCGGCAAGTATCTCGTTCCGGGCAAGCGTTCGGAGATCCGCGACTGCTGCCGCGAACCCGCGCTCGATGGTGTTCGCGTCCCCGTGCGCCCGCATCTGGGCACGGCAGGCGTCGCGCCCGATGTGGCGGGCCGCGTGAGTACCGTGCCGCCCGGCGCGCATGGCGGCAATATCGATAACTGGCGTATCGGCGCGGGTTCGACCATGTATTACCCCGTCGCCGTCGATGGCGGGTTGTTCTCGATTGGCGACCCGCATGTATCGCAAGGTGACGGCGAGATCAGCGGGACGGCGATCGAAGCGTCGCTCAATGTGATGTTCCAGATCGTGCTGCGGCGAGACTTCGCGTTTCCCTCGCCGCTGCTGGAAACGCCGGACTTCTGGATCGTTCACGGCTTCGATGAGGATCTCGACATCGCGACTAAAAACGCTTCGCGCGATATGTTGCTGTTGCTCACCGGGCAGCAGGGGCTTTCGCGTGACGACGCGTATTCGCTGATGAGCGTCGCTGCCGATTTCTCCGTCACCCAGGTGGTCGATGGCCGCCAGGGCGTTCACTGCAAGATCCCCCGTAGCATTTTTCCTCCCAGAAAAAAACTTGCGCACTGGTAGTGCGTGCGTGCGCGGCAACAGTGCATCGACGCACCGTTGCCGCGCGTTGCAGCGCTAGCAGCGTCACTATCAATGGCACGGACATTGCCTTTGACTCACTCGACTGACTTTCGTCAGAGTCCGGGAGCCTGGGTTGGACTTACTGCGTTTCACGACCGAGTCGTATGCCGAAGTAGATCGCCTGCGCGCGTGGAGCGAGGCGCTCGACCGGCTTGGCTTGCGCTGCGGCACGCCGCTCGGTGCAGGGCGGCCGTTGCATGGAACCATTACGTCGCGCAGGTCGGCAAGCGGCTTTGAGCTGATAGCGTTGGCGGCTTTCGCGCAAACCGTCGAGTTCAAGGTCGACGGCGCCGACAGTCTCGTGATAGTGCTGCATCTCGACGGCGGCGTGACACTCGTCGCCGACGGCGTGCGTGCGCCGATTGCAGCCGGCGATATTATCTATGCGTCGTCGCGCGACGAAGCCCACCTGGCGTTCACATCCGACTTCCGCGTGTTCGCCATCCGCGTGCCCCGCTCCGCCATCAATGCACGCCTTCTCACGCCGTTCTCGCTGCGTGCCGGGCGCTTGCCCGGCGAGGCCGGCATCGGTCACGTGTTCTCCGGCTTTCTGCGCTCGATTGCTGAAAGCGTGGAGACGCTAACGCTCGACGAATTGCGCCCTCTCGAACTCGCGCTCGCCGAGTTCCTGGTCGCGAGTCTCGCCGCTCACGACAAGGAAGGCAGCTTTAGCGGTCTCACGCCGTCTCAGGCCGCGATTTTCTCGCGCGTGTGTCGGACGATAGAGAGCAGGCTCGCCGACCCCGATCTCGGGCTGACATCGATAGCAAAAGAAGAGCGGGTCTCTCCGCGCTACCTGCAGAAGCTGTTCGAAGCGGTTGGACAGAATTTCTCGATCTACTTGCGCTCGCGCAGACTGGAACGCTGCCGCGCGGAGTTGGTGAATCCGCTGTATGAAAAGGTTTCGATTGCCGATGTGTGTTTCCGCTGGGGTTTCAACGACCCCGCGTATTTCAGCCGGGTGTTTCGCGAGCAATATGGGGCGTCGCCACGCACATTTCGACATGAAGCAGGTCTTGAACTGGCGCGCCATCTGGTGCGGCGAATCTCACGCGGATTGCCCGTCAATGCCGGAAGTCTGATCGTACATGCACAACTTGCCGGGCACGGCGCGGATCAGGAAGTTGCCGATGAGGCCGAGTCTAACGGGCAGATCGAGGCGCCCCCAGTACAAGTACCGCGCGAGTCGGGCAAGCCGCGTCATCATCTGTTGCGTGCAACGGCTAACACGATCCACTGGGGGTACTTTAGTCACGATCTTAAGCCCGTGCTCGAAGTGAACAGTGGGGATACGGTAACGATCGAAACGCTCACGCAGCACGCGGCGGACGACTGGGAGCGCATGGTGCAAGGCGATCCCGGCGCGGAAAGTGTGTTCCATTGGACTGCAGCACGCAAGAACGTCAACCGCCGCGGCGCCGGTCCC
The DNA here is from genome assembly GCA_001319865.1 of Burkholderia sp. E7m39. Taxonomy (GTDB): domain Bacteria; phylum Pseudomonadota; class Gammaproteobacteria; order Burkholderiales; family Burkholderiaceae; genus Paraburkholderia; species Paraburkholderia bengalensis. The sequence goes on from BBSL01000423.1 coordinate 21,905, forward strand.
ATGGACGCGTCCATCTACGGACGCGGCGCGGGAGAAGGCATCGGCGTGCATATCTGCACAGGCCCGATCGCCGTGCGCGGCGCAGAACCAGGCGATGTGCTGGAAGTGCGTATCGTCGATATTCATCCGCGCGGCTGTGCCAATCCGAAATTTGCCGGCCGCGCGTTCGGCAGCAATGCCGCTGCATGGTGGGGCTTTCACTATCGAGAGCTATTGACCGAGCCGAAACCGCGCGAGGTCGTCACCATCTATGAAATCGACGATGCCGCCACAGCAGGCGAAACCGCCTACGCCCGGGCGGTCTATAACTTCCGCTGGACCCCTCAGCGCGATCCGTTCGGCGTAATGCATCCGACGATCGATTATCCCGGCGTGCCCGTCGACCATTCGACGGTTGTCGAGAATCACGACATCCTGAAGAACGTCAAAATCCCGGTGCGCCCGCATTTCGGCGTGGTCACCGTCGCCCCGCAGCAGGACGGCCTGATCGATTCGATACCACCGTCCACCTTCGGCGGCAATCTCGACAACTGGCGCGTAACGCGCGGCGCAAGCGTCTTCCTGCCAATCGGAGTACCCGGCGCATTACTCTCCATTGGCGATCCGCATGCATCGCAAGGAGACTCGGAACTGTGCGGCACTGCAATCGAGTGTTCGCTTACGGGTGATTTCCAACTGCTGGTTCACAAAAAGATACGCTAAACGGGCAGCCGTTTGCAGACCTCACCTACCCCTTGGTGGAAACCGCCGACGAATGGGTACTTCACGGCTTCAGTTATCCCAACTACCTCGCCGAGTTTGGTACGAACGCGCAGAGCGCGGTGTATGAAAAATCGACACTCGACCTCGCGATGCGCGACGCGTTCATCAAAACGCGGCGCTTCCTGATGACGACCAAGGGCTTGTCCGAAGATGAGGCGATCTCGCTAATCTCCGTCGCGGTCGACTTTGGCGTGACGCAGGTGGTGGACGGCAACTGGGGTGTGCACGCGATCATCCGGAAGGCGCTCTTCAACTCGTGAAGGGGCGCGAGTCACCTTCAATGCGCCTGCGGACAAGAGTTTGTTCGCAGCAAGCCCGATGCGGCTATTTTGGCATCCATACCATGGATTCTGACGTGACCACCGGCGTACGCGCCGCTCGACAGGACTCATTGGACCATGGATTCTCCCGCACATCGCGTGCTGCCCGGCCACGGGCGCTTTCAATATTCGTCGATCAACAGTCGCCCTGTTTATCGCTGGCCTGACGGATCTCGGCTCGCGGTCTACATCGGCTTCAACATCGAGCACTTTGCATTCGGAGAAGGACTGGGGCCGTCTATCGGTCCCGTGATGCCCGAACCCGATGTGCTGAATCACGCGTGGCGAGAGTACGCATTGCGCGTGGGCGCATGGCGCTGTCTCGATCTCTTCGATGAACTCGCACTGCCGAGCGCCGCCATCATCAACACGGCGCTCTACGATCACTGCCCGGAGCTGGTCGCCGCGTTCGCCCAGCGCGGCGATGAACTGGTCGCGCACGGTCATACGAATTCGGAACGGCAAGGCACGCTTCCCGAGGACGACGAACGGGCGCTGATCGTTGCATGCCGGGAGCGGATTGCGTCGGAGAGCGCGCAACAACCGGCGGGCTGGCTATCGCCGTGGCTCTCGGAAAGTCACGTCACCAGCGATCTGGTAGCCGAGGCGGGCTATCAGTACACGCTCAACTGGTGTCACGACGATCAGCCGACGCGACTGCGCACGCGCAACGGTCATCCGCTGTGGGCCATACCGTATCCGGAAGAAGTCAACGATATTCCGATGATTCTTGCGCGCCAGATGGATGCGAAGTCGTTCGCCGATATGGTGATCGATCACTTTGACGAAATGCTGCGGCAATCCGCACGTCAGCCGCTGGTAATGGGCATTGCGTTGCATGCATACCTGATGGGTCAGCCGCATCGTTTGTGTCACTTGCGCCGGGCGCTCGAACATATAGCGCGCGCACGGGACGAGGGCCTCACCTGTATCACCACGCCGGGTTCCATCGCGAGCCACATGGACTTCATCGGCCGTTAGACCACTTCATCGTTGCTTTGCCGCATCACCTTTTCCCTTTCCTTGTCGTTCAACCTGAATAGGATTCGCCATGTTCATGTCAAAGGCAATCAAGCTGCTGCTATGCGCAGTCACCGGCCTCCTCCTCGCGCAAGGCGCGTCAGCGCAATCGTGCGAGCCGTCCAAGGTGGCGCAGAAATATCCTTCGCTCGCAGGCAAGACGATCAAGATCGGCGTGGACCCAGAGTCGCCTCCGTACGCGTTTCGCGACAGCAAAGATTTCAACAAGATCATCGGCGCCGACGCCGACATGGCCCGCGCCGTGTTCGCCTGTGCTGGCGTCAAGACCGAATTCTTTACGGCCGGTTGGCCAGGCCTGCTGCCTGCACTGCGCGCCGGACAGATCGATGTGATGTGGGACTTGCTGTACTACACGCCGGAACGCGCCAAGGAGACGAGCTTCGTCACCTATATGCAGGCCGGCACAGGTGGACTCGTCGCAGCCGGCAACCCCAAAAAGATCGATGACATCTCCAAGCTCTGCGGCATGACGGTCACGGCAGGCATCGGCACCGTGGAACTGACAATGGCACAAGCGCAAGCGGCCAAATGCAAGGAGGAAAACAAGCCCGACGTAACCATCATGACGTCCGCCGATATCGCGTCAGGCGCGCGCCTCGTTGCAAGCCATCGCGCCGATGTGATGATGTACGACCTGGCGCTCGTCGATGGACTCGCGAAACAAAACCCCCAGCTTTACATGCGCGGCTTCATGGTGACAAGCGGAATGAAGATCGGCGTGGGCGTCAAGAAAGGCAACGCCGATATGATTGCCGCCGTGTCCGATGGACTCAAGATCATGCAAGCCAATCAAACCCAGAAGAAGACCTTTCAGCAGTACGGCGTAGATCCGTCGCTGGAAATGCCGACCACACTGCTTACTCAATAAGGGCTCCCTGCGCGGCACACTATGTCGTGTGCCGGCAGCGTCATGAAACAGGGTTTGGAAATGAAGGCACTGCGTATCAAACATAAGATCGTCGGCGCTCTCGGTACGGCGGCCATGTTCGTATTGCAGCCGGCGATGGCCGCCGGTCTCGATGGCGTTCAGATGCTCGACGGGTTCAAAGAGCTGGCAGGTTACGTCGGCTCGCCGTTCCTGCTCGGCGGCGCGTGGATCGCGGTGAAGATCACACTGATAGCGATGTCGATCGGGCTGGTGCTCGGACTCGGTCTTGCGCTGTTGCGGCTGTCGCGGTTCAAGGCCCTGGACTCAGCGGCGTGGGGTTATATCTGGTTCGTGCGCGGCACGCCGCAACTGCTGCAACTCGTTTTCATCTTCGACGCGTTGCCGCTGATCGGTTTGCGTTTCGATGAAGTCACGACTGCGGTCATCGGATTCGCCTTGAACGAAGCGGCCTTCAGCGCCGAGCTGTTTCGTGCCGGCATCCTCTCCGTGAACCGTTCGCAATCGACCGCCGCCGCCGCGCTTGGCATGGGGCCGTTGCTGACGTTGCGCCGCATCATCCTGCCGCAATCGATGCGCGCGGTGATCCCCGGTCTCGCGAACGACACCATCGGCATGTTGAAGCTGACGTCGATCGCGTCGGTGATCTTCGTCAACGAGCTTACGTTTCGCTCGCAACAGGTCGTCGGGCAGAACTTCAAGTTCTTTACCGTGTTCGGGGCGGCTGCCGTGATTTATCTGGTCCTGACGAGCGGGATCTCATTGCTTCAGGTGTGGCTCGAGCGAATCTTCGATCACGAGCGCGATCGAAAGGTCACATTCTCGTGGTTTGGACTGCGCGCGTCGACTGATGTGAAACCTCTCGATGCACCGATTGCTGTTCCCGTCCCTGAAAAAGCGCCTGAGACGAACGATCATGCATGGATCGGCACGCTACTGCCTACCGAAAGCCGCACGCCGCGGCGATGCGATGAACCGTTTGTCGTGTGCAAGAATGTCTGGAAATCATATGGCACGCGCGAGATCTTGCGCGGTGTCGACCTGTCGATCGCGCATGGCGAAGTGGTCGTCATACTCGGCCCGAGTGGCTCCGGAAAAAGTACTCTGCTCAAATTGATCAACCACCTCGAGCCGCTCGACTGGGGAACGATCAAGGTCGATTCGCAGTATGTGGGCTATCGCGAAGTACCAGGCGGTGGCGGTGTGGTTCGGCCCCTGCACAATCTCGCGCGTGCCCGCGCCGAAGCACGCGTGGGTATGGTGTTTCAGCATTTCAATCTCTTCAGTCATCTAAGCGCGCTAGAAAACATTGTTGAAGCGCAGCGCCAGGTCTATGACGTGCCACGCATCGAAGCGGAAGCACTCGGCCGCGAGCTATTGAAAAGCGTGGGACTCGCCGGCCACGCGGATTTCCTGCCGCATCGGTTGTCGGGTGGACAGCAGCAGCGCGTGGCGATCGCGCGTGCGCTCGCGATCAAGCCAAAGTTGATGCTGTTCGACGAGCCCACTTCTGCGCTCGATCCTGAGCTCGTCGGTGAAGTGCTCAGTGTGATGCGCGGGCTGGCAGATGCCGGCATGACGATGATTGTCGTCACACACGAGATCCGCTTCGCGCGCGAGGTTGCCGACAGGGTCGTCTTCATGGACGGCGGCGAAGTGATCGAGCAAGGGACGCCGCAGCAGGTCATCGACAACCCGACCCAGGAGCGCACCCAAAAATTTCTTAACGTTGTCGTTGATTAAAGACGAGGCTCAAATGACCGACTATGAAACTTTCGATCTCGGCCGCGTCGTGCTGCAGTCCGGCGCGACGCTGCCCGACATGCGGCTTGGCTACAAGACCTATGGCCGGCTGAATGCAGCGCGAGACAATGCGATTGTCTATCCGACCTTCTATAGCGGCAGCCATGTGGACAATGAGTGGCTAATTGGAAATCACATGGGGCTCGATCCGCAGGAGTACTTCATCATCGTGCCGAATATGTTCGGCAACGGCGTATCGAGTTCACCGAGTAATAACCCGCAGCCGTATGATCGCGGCCGCTTTCCGCATGTCACGCTGTACGACAACGTCGCGATGCAGTATCGCCTGGTGACAGAGAAATTCGGCATCGGTTCGCTCAGGCTCGTCACTGGCTGGTCCATGGGCGCGATGCAGGCTTTCCATTGGGCCGCGATGTACCCGGATATGGTCGAGCGTATTTTGCCGTTCTGCGGGGCGGCACGGTGCTCGCGACACAACTTCGTATTTATCGAGGGCCTTAAGGCGCCGTTGTTGCTGGACCCCGAGTTCAGGAACGGTTTCTACGATGCGCCACCGACGCGTGGAATGCGCGCCGCTGCACGCGTGTTTGCCGGTTGGGGATTTTCCCAGGCGTTTCTACGTCAACGGCTCGACATGGAAGCGATGGGGTATGGGTCGCTCGAGGACTTTATTACTCAGTTCTGGGAGGGCGATTTCTTGAGGAAGGATGCCAACAATATTCTGTCGATGATGTGGAGCTGGCAGAACGGCGACATTTCTGCAAATTCACTTTACAACGGAGATTTCGATCGGGCGTTAAGCAGTATTACTGCAAAAGCCATTGTTATGCCCGGCCGCACAGATCTGTATTTCCCGCCGGAAGATAGTGAATATGAGGTTTCGAAGATGCCTAATGCACAGTTGCGTCCTATCGAGTCGGTGTGGGGACATTTCGCGGGCGGCCCTGCTGCCAATCCCGTCGATGTGAAATTTATCGATAGCGCAGTGAGGGAAATTTTGGCGATGTAGTGGACGAGGTTGTGTGCAGTTCATGTCGGAATCATATGAGGCGACTCTTTGTCCAATGTCCCCGGCATCCATCTGATCGAGCGCCTGCGCATCGGGATGCCGGAATTCGACCGTCAGAAAACATTCGCCAGGCACCGTGTTGCTCGACTTAGGACGCGATTCGATCATGTCGACGGTGGCGCGGCCATCCGGCGCGTGGCGGCGCCCCAGCCAATGCATGAAGATTCAGCATTTGGCGGGTGATGCATCGAGGCATTTGCACACATCGGCTCGGTTGCTGAGGCCGTCCGTGTTCTTGAATGACGGCGTCACCCTTAACCGCGGCTGTCGACCCAGTTGCGTCCCCATCGTGTCGAGTGCTGCAGCGCCTGCTCTTCATTCATGAAGTAATCGAGCGAATAAAAGCGGTATCGGCAATCACCGTGCACGCTATCGGCACGTTCGAGCAGGAGATTGGATGAAAAGCTCCCGTCGGGCAAACGATGCGCCGAGGGTTGGACGGCATAGCCGTTGTAATGCTGAATATGTTCGTCTTTCATTGTAGTTTTAATGATGTCGGAGCGCGCGAATGTCGCGCGGAGTGTGTGCGTGCCGTTATAACCGTGGAAACCTACGGCGACACAGTCGGAGCACGAAATAGCGCGTTGCCGCTACCTGGGCAGACCAGTACGCAACGACGCGTTTAGCGATTGCGAATGGAAGGGCGCCGAACCGGCAGATTCAGAGGGGCACGCTCGTACCAGCGAGGAGGCAAGCTCCTCGCGACGTCGTGGCCAACCGGCGTCCATCGGCGGAGGCCGGGCGCTTTAGCGCAACGTTACAGCGGCTTGATATTAGCCGCTTGCAGACCCTTCGGTCCCTTCTTGGTTTCGAAGCTCACCTTCTGGTTTTCAGCCAGCGTCTTGAAGCCGTCGCCCGTGATTTCGGAAAAGTGAGCGAACAGATCGTCGCCGCCCTTGTCCGGTGTGATGAAGCCGAAGCCTTTGCTGTCGTTGAACCATTTAACGATACCGGTTTCCATGGAGAATCCTTGAATTAAAAAAACGGAGGTGTGCTCGACTAAGGAGCGAGTGAAGCATCAAGGAGGGAGAGGACAACGAATATCGCTGAATAGCGAACAATTGATGAACAGCAATCGAACTTCTTGAACTTCAGGCGGTAGACTAACCGCCGCACCTCGTCAGCGTCAATCGTTATCTTGTAACTGTTTCAGCAGGTCCGCCCAGCTGACACATTCCCAAGCGCGAACACGAACGAGATGAGCCGCGCTCGCGTCATCTCAAGCGTCGGTACTGCCCCATGCAGAACCAAAGCAGCCGCTCAGCCCGCCTCCGCTACCAGCCAGCAAGCGTGCAAAGCCTGTCTGACACGTCCGCGACCTGAATTGGATAACTAATGTTCTGTTTGTCGACCGGCAGCAACGGCCTTCACGTGCCGGCAGACGTTCCGCGGCACACGTTGGTTGCAATAAAAGATCGGTCTCCGCGGATTCGCGTGTATAGTGAGGCACCCCTTGCCGAGGTCGAGGAACAACGATGCCCGCCAACCTGCTCCTCCTTTACAGGGGTTTTGAGCTACATCCCCTTGTTTTCGCGCGTACCTTCAGCCACTTCGACAGACATTCACGCTATGCGGAAGGTTATGACGTAGCAGTGCGCATTTGCAGACCGGACACGGCTGGCGTTGCCGGAGCATCGCGTGTTTTCAGGCTGGAAAGGCTGCAAGCGTTTTCGGATTTTGGTACCGCTCGACGCGCTGCATACCGGCAAGGCGAGGACATCGTCGATGGGAAAGTGGCCGGCGCCTCAGTCGCTGACATGTGAACGATTTACTCATCCCTTATCCGGCAACCCGCTCATGGGCGCTCCTCTGCTGCACAACGCACAAAAAGGAATGATCTGACCACCGTTATCCTCAAACCTGACGAGCCTCTCGACGTTGCGCTGCGGCGCTTCCGCCGTTCGATCCAACACACGGGACTAATTCAGGAGTTGCGTGCGCGCACCGCGTATGAGAAACCGACGACCGAACGCAAGCGCAAGAAAGCGGCAGCAGTGACACGATTACGCAAGCAGATCCGGCGCTCGCTTCCGCCGAGAAAGCTATACTGATCGGCGTTTAATTACCTCCAGCGATTGGGAGAACGGTGTACATAGGCGGCCTGCGCAATAGATACATCGTCTCGTCAAATGCATGAGGCTGATACATACATGTCGTCGGCCTTTGGGCGATCGTCTGATCGACCCACTCCGTGTCGCTCGTCCAGAAGCAAAGCGGATAAATGGCCGAAAATATCCCTACACATCCTCACCGATGCGTGTAGGATGGGTTGTACCTCACCCACGATCATCGGTAGTCCGGCGGTTATCAGACGATAAACCGCACCCGAACATGGCCGCTCAAGGAGCTTCACCATGTCAGAAGCAACGCCCCAAACCACATTTCGCGGTCTGCCATTGACAGCAGAGCAGGACGCAGAAATTCGACACTACATAAAGGGCAGAAGACAACGCGGCGCGCCTTGGAACACGCCCGAGCTTGAGGCGATGCTCAACGATATGCTCGCGCCTCCCGACGACGACGAAGACGAGGCATTCAGCGGAGATTTCGATTACGACCATTCCGCTGCAGAACGGGCAACAGCTTCTCTCGATGAGTCAATGGAACCCATCGAGGCAAGCGAAGAACGTCATGCGGCGACAGAGGCCGAGGCAATGAAACGCCCGAGTCGGTAGGCCGCTCATTTCGTCGCGTGAAAAATCATTCAAACTTTTTGGGTTCCGGCATGCAAACGAAAAGCAAGGTTTATCAGGTCGCGCCTGCAAAGCAAAGCGACTACGCTGCGCAGCAGAGAGTACGTGTTGCCGCTCAACAGAAGGCCGAAATAGACCGGGAGCAAAGGCGTCGTGAGATGGACGCACGCCTTGACGTCAATGCTGGCAAATGGCGGTATTCTTGTGACGGTAAATAAATGGCAAGAGCGAAGACGATGATCAACTTTCCAAATCCGACCAGGGTCCACGACGAATCCAGGCATTGCGTCTATTTCTGGGGTTACGACAATGCGCGCGAGATTGTCTTCCAGATCGACGATGTGGTACTTGCCAAACTGAATCCCAGCAAGGATGGCGACGAGTCCTCGTTGCTGGCCGCGTTCGACCGCAACCGCGATGAGATTCTGGCGTTTGCGAGGACAGTGTATAAAGGCGGCCCACAGAACAGGTACATCGTCTGTCCTGATCAACTGCATTAGCCGAATGTTTTTACAAGCGATTATCCGCCCTTAGTACGGTCATCTGATCCATTGCGTTCTGCGCTCTACGACATCCAATAGTGTCGCGGCTCAGATCCTTGAGGGAAAGCTCGCTAGCCAACTTAAGTGCCACTAGCGGCAACAGCACCATTTCGGTTAGGTTGCGGCGTCCAGTCGACTCGAATGGCTGCCGGATGGAGTGCCGCCGCTTGGTCAATCTGCGTTCGCAAACAGCAAATCTATTGCGGCTTGCCCAGCGACTTCCCCGATCAGATAGGCCCATCGGGCGGTAAACGGGCCGTGACGAAGCATGACAGCCTTCCCGCTCTCACCGATGATGGCCAGTTTTTCGCCACCCTTTACCTGCATTTTCACGTCATACAAATCTTCGCCTTCAGAGGATGGGGTCAGCATGAGACTGATTTCGAACCCTCTGTAAGTGATCGTCCGGTCCATTTTTGACTCCCGTGAGGGGCAAGGCTACGACTCGCGCACAGAATAACGAGAGCATTGCCAAACTACCACTCTAATCGAAGTGGTGCGACTGCCTCCGACCCCAGGATCTGATTTTTAGTTCTCTCCTTGCACGGCAACCTCGTAAGTGCGGCAACGGCCGATGACCTCTCGGCAACAAGCGAAAAGCACATCCTCTCCGCCCTACACCTCTCGCTTGCTTCGCCCATACAACAACAGCATCGCCGCGATCACCACGCCGTAGATGATCTGACGCCCCGCCTCCGGCATCTGTGCGACCGAGAGGATCGATTGCAGCAGTGTGATGAGGATCGCGCCCGCCACCGTGCCCAGGTATGAACCCCGCCCACCCAGAATCGACGTGCCCCCGAGCACGACCGCCGCAATCGCCGGCAACAGGTAAGCGTCGCCCATCGACTGTGCGGCCTTCGACGCATAGCCCGCGAGCAGTACGCCGCCGAACGCGGCGAACCCACTGCACACGGCGAAGGCGGTCACCGTGACGAGCCGCGTATCGATGCCGGAAAGATACGCCGCGCGCTCGGTGTTGCCGATCGCGTAAAGCGTGCGGCCGAAGGTCGTGCGCGACAACAGGAACATCGTGGCGCCGCCGATCACTACCCACAGCGCGACGGCATTCGGCACGCCCGGTACCAGCCAGCCCGCCGCAAGCCAGCGCATCACCTCGGGCGCGGAATCCTGCGGCGACGATCCGCCCGTATAGACAATCATGATGCCCTGCGCGACCGCATTGGTCGCAAGCGTCGCGATCATCGACGGGATGCGCAGCAGTGCGACGAGGGTGCCGTTGACGATGCCGATCAGCACGCCGCAACCGATCCCGGCCGGAATCGCGAGAACGCGCCCGAGATCGCCGTGCCCCGCGACCGCGCACGCCATCATCGCGCCGACGGTGATGGTCCACGGCAGCGACAGGTCGATGTGGCCGAGCAGGATCACCATCATCAGGCCCGTCGCGATGATGCCGAGGAATGCGCCGACCTTCAGTTGCAGCAGGATGTATTCCGGCGACGTGAAGTTGCGCGAAAACATCCCGCCGACGAGCAGCAGCGCGACAATGCACGCGAATGCGATCACGATCGGCTTGTCGATTCTGCGGGTGAGCCTCGACACGAATGTGGTGCGGCCGCTCGCGGAAGCCTGGCTCATTGAAACCACTCCAGACGGTTGCGTACCCGGAACAATCCGCACGCGCCGATCGCGACAGCAAGCAGAAGAATCACACCTTGAAATAGCGGCTGCCACAGCGCATCGACATTGAACACAAACAGCAGATCGCCGATGGAGCGGAACGCGAATGCGCCGAAGATCGCGCCGATCGCACTGCCCTTGCCGCCGAGCAGCGACACGCCGCCGATCACCACCGCCGCGATCGAAAACAGCGTGTACGAGTTCGCGCTGCCGAGGTTCGCTTCGCCGGTGTCCGTGAAGAACGTCAGAAACAGACCGCCGACTGCCGCGAGCAGGCCGGCCAGCGTATAGCTCGCGAACTTCGCGCGGCGGATCGGCATGCCGGACAGGAAAGCCGCGGGTTCGGACGACCCCGTCGCGTACGCCGCTCGCCCGATCGCCGAGCGTTTGAAAGGAATCCACACGATCACGATCGTGGCGAGCAGGATCAGCAGGCTCGCTGGCAGAACGCCTACGACCTTGCCCGTCAGTGCGTCGGCGAGGTTCTCGTTGATCGATCCGCCGGGCACGGGGCGCAGCAGCAGCGCGAGTCCGTAGTAGACGGCGCCCGTCGCAATCGTCGTCACGATGGGCTGCAGCCGGCCGAAAATGATGATCACGCCGTTCAGCGCGCCGCACAGCGCACCCGCCCCGAGCACGCCGGCGATGCCGAGCGCGCTGTGCAGCGAGTCGCCCGCGACGATCCACGAGCCGATGCAGTTCGTCAGCACCAGC
>BBSL01000424.1 GCA_001319865.1 Burkholderia sp. E7m39
GCCGGCCGTCAGCACGACGAGCGCCTGGCCCATCGAGACGAGCGCGAGCAGAACCGCCTTGTTCGCCGCCGTCTGAAATACGTTGGCCGACAACGCCGACGGATAGTTGACGAGATAGATCGCGAACATCAGCACGAACAGGCCGAACGCGAACACCGCTCCGCGATTCTCCGCATACCAGTACCGCAGCCCGCTCATCGCGCCACTCCCGTGGAAGGCAAAGTCTGTCCGACGGGCAGGTCGAGCGCACTGGCAATCAGGTTCTGCTCGGTGATCGTCGGGCCGACGAGTTCCTTCTTGATCCTGCCTTCGTACAGTACGAGCACGCGGTCGCAGCAGCCGATCAGCTCGTCATAGTCGGTCGAATAGAAGACGATCGCGGCGCCTTCGTCGGCGAGGCGCCTGAGCAGCTGGTAGAGCTCCTGCTTGGTGCCGACGTCGATGCCGCGCGTTGGGTCGCTGAGCAGCAGTATCTTCGGCTGGCGTATCAGCCACTTCGCGATGACGACCTTCTGCTGGTTGCCGCCCGACAGCGCGGCCACAGGCGCGTCGATGCTGAACGACTTGATCGCAAGCAGTTCCATCATCCGCTCGACGAGCGAGTGCTGGCGGTCGCGATCGATGATGCCGGCGGTGGACATGCGGTCGAGTGCGGCAAACGACAGGTTCTCGCGTACCGACATCGGCAGCATCAAGCCTTCCGTTTTGCGATCCTCGGGTATCAGCGCCATACCGATTTCTTTGGCGCGCGCCGCCGTCGGGCTGCCGATCGACACCGTTTTGCCGTTGATCTCGATCTTGCCCGCACAGCCGCGCAACACGCCGAACAGCGCGAGCAGCAGTTCGCGCTGGCCTTGCCCGTCGAGGCCGCCCAGTCCGAGGATCTCACCGGGCCGCAACGTAAAGCTGATGCCCCGCAGCGTGTCGCTCCATGCGAGATCACGACAGGCGAGAACCGGCCCGGTGCTGCGGGCGTCCGAGGGTTGGTCCGCCGCTTTGGCTGCGGATTTCGCAGCGGGTTTGGAAGGAAACGCATGCTGGTACTTCCGGCCGATCATCATTTCGACAACCTCGTTGTCGGAGCGTGTGCCCGCGTCGAAGCTCATCACATGTCGACCGTTGCGATAGACCGTGCATTCGTCGGCGAGCGCCTTCACCTCGTGCATGCGGTGCGAGATGAACAGCAACGCGAGCCCTTCTTCGCGCAGGCGCTTGAGCACGTCGATCACGCGCGCGACGTCGGCCGCGGTCAGCGCCGAGGTGGCCTCGTCGAGGATCAGAATGCGCGGCGCGTGCGCCAGCCCCTTCGCCAGCTCGACCATCTGCTGGCGCGACAGCGGCAGGTCCCGGACTTTCGCAAGCGGATTGATGTCGGCGGCGCCCGCTCGCGCGAGCGCCTCCTCCGCCTGGCGGCGTTGGGCCCGCCGGTCGATCATCCCGAAACGTCGCGGCGGGTTCGCGGCGTAAATGTTGTCCGCCACGCTCAAGTCGGGGATCAGCGACAGCTCCTGATACACGCAGACGATACCGGCCGCGTTCGCCTCGGCAGGCGACGCGAACGAGACCTCCCGGCCTTCGAAATGCATCGTGCCCTCGTCCGGCTGCACGACGCCGGACATCACCTTCAGCAACGTGGACTTGCCCGCGCCGTTCTCGCCGAGGATCGCGTGAATGCGGCCTCTGCGCACCGTGAGTTCGGCGTGATCCAGCGCGACGGCGCCGCCATAGCTTTTCGACACGCCAGACATCTGAAAGAACGGCGGCTCTGCATCCTGCAGCATGCTTCGTCTCCCGTCACAGCGCGGGCCGTCATCCCGTCACTGGTTGCCCTGGTTCTGCTTCATGATTTCCTGCGCAGAGAAATTGATACCGCATGTCGGAAACGAATTGCCGACGAAAAAGTTGTCGGAGTCGTTCGGAAAATAATTGACGCCCGACTTCAGCATCGAATCGTCGGTGACGTCGAGCGGCAGCTTGATCGCCACGGGAATCGTCTGGCCATCCAGCGCGGCGAGTGCCGTCTTGATCGCCACGGCCACCTGCGCGGGCCCAGTGCCCGCCGACGTGCACTTCAGGCCCTGGCTTCCATACTGCGCGCAGAACTTGCGAAAGCCGTTCTCCGTCTCGCCGCCGAAAGGCACGAACGGATGCTTCGCATCGATCATCGCGCGCACAACGCCCGTGTCGCCGCCCTGCGCCGAGATGCCATCGAAATGACCTTGCACGGCGATCGCGTCGGCGGCGGCCTTTTGCGCGACCCCGTCGTCCCATTTGCCGTAGACCTGGACGACGTTCCACTTCTTGCCGGTGCCGTCCAGCGTTTTGGTGAAACCATTATGCCGGTCCGTATCGACCGACGTGCCCGCCACCCCGCGCACTTCGAGCACCTTGCCTCCGTTCGGCAGGTGGCCTGCGAGCCATTTGGCCCACAGCGCGCCTAGCCCATACTGGTCGACGTTGACGTTGATCGCGTCTTCGCTGTCGAGCGTGTTGTCGAAAGCGACCAGCACCACACCGGCGTTCTTCGCGCGGCGAATCGCGGGGCCGAATGAGGAGGGATTCTGCGCGTTCACGATGACGGCGTCATAGCCCGCATCGATGAAGTTGTTGACGGCCGAGATCTGCGCCGGAACATCCTCGCCGGTCGAGACGACCTTGAATTCCTTGAGCTTGGCGGCAACGGCCGGTTGCGCGGTGTAGGCCTTGGCCGTCCGGATCATCTGGATACGCCAGGTGTTCGCGATATAGCCGTTCACGAGTGCGATCCGGTAAGGCGCGTTCTTCTTCGGATACTTGATGAACTTGGTGTCGCTCTTCCAAGGGACCATGCAGGTGGGATCACTGGACGGCCCTGAAACAATTGAAGCCTGCGCGAAAGCCCCGCCTGCGCAGAGCGCCAATGCGGCGCTCGCCGCCGCTCGAAGCACGTGGATTCCTGAAAGCATGTTGCCTCCTTTTTGTTCGATTGGACGTACCGATTGCCTGCACACATGGCTGGTGCGCAGTATTCGCGGAACTGCTATGGCGGGACTGGATCGGACTTGCAGAAGGAGCTTTTCAACGGCGCCTCCTCGAAGCGAAAAGAAGGGCATGGGTAAACGCTTTCCCGTCTGACAGTAATGGCATACCAATCCACGCGCGATAGTGGTTTACCAGTGACTCGGACGGTCCGGGCGACCCCGCTGAAACCCGTGGTGAATAAGGACTGGGGTGCCGCGAACGGAGGCGGCCCAGCGCGGAGTGGGCGTGCCGTTTCGACGGAGTTCGGCGCTCGTCCGGTGGCTCCGGCCGTTTCGCGAGCCGCAGATGGGCGAGCTTTCTCACCCGGCTACCGACGCAGCCGCCGACACAGTTGCGCACGATCGTTCGCATGCCGGGCTTGCGGACCCGATCTACCTTTCAGCGGCGAACGGTCCCGGCGGACGCCGACTTGCGCTCGCGGCCTGCGCCGGAAATGCCAACGCAGTTTCATTTATGGCGCGCGTCGCTGGTGACGTTGCGCGAAGTTCAACGCTGCGCGAAACCAGCAGCGGCCTGGCGTCGTGTGCGGCGCTGCTCTTCCAGACGGTTGGGAGAGACTGCGGTGAAAGCCGCGCGTTCACCGCAGTCGATCGGTTCAGCCTCCGCGTCGCTTCAAAGGGAAACGAGCGATTCAACCTTCGCTCGGCTCGTACGGCGACGCCCGGTTTTCAAGCTTCCATTTCTTCTCAGCTTCCGTATCCGGCCGAGGCGGCCGAATGCCGTCGATCAACCACAGCTCTCGCGGCGTTTCGCCGACATGCAACTCGTAGTGATAGCCCCGCTCCTGGACAAACGGCGCAATCGCGGCGTTGGCCTTGCGCAACCACGACTCCGTCCACGCGACGTCCTTGGAGATGTGCCTGGCGAATTGATCCAATCGGATTCTGACAAAATCGTCGCGCGACACACCGCCCATGAAGAAAGAGTCTTTCGGTTGTTCATGAAACAGAACGCCGACATAGAAGCGCGGAATGATGTAGATGTCGGCGATTCGATTCGCCATCTCGAGCTTGTCTTCTGCCGTGTACGCACCGGGGGGATGATAGATATTCCACAAAGGCATTTTTGTCTCCATGCATCAATAGATGCCGCGCATTTCATGTCAGAACCCGACATGAGTGAGGCGGCGTTATCGATAGCCCAAGAATAGGCCACCGTTTGAAACCAATGCTTTCGCAACGCAGCATTGATTGCGAGTCGTCAGATAGAGGCGCGATCGCATCGGCGCTTGCCTTCTATTGGCGGCGGGAAAGTCCGAGCATGCTGCGAGCCTCTTCCGGTGTTGCGACCTCCCCGCCGATGCTTTTGACGATTCCTGCCGCGCGTTTGACGAGCGATGCGTTGCCCGGCGCCAGTTCCCCTTTGGCAAGATAAAGGTTGTCTTCGAGACCGACGCGGACATGCCCGCCGAGAATCACGCTTTGCGCGACGATCGGAAATTGGGCCCGCGAGATGCCAAACGCGGACCAGCGCGCGTTCTCTGGCAGATAGCGCTTCATCTGAAGCAGGCTCTCGGTGTCGGCGGACGCGCCCCATGGCACGCCAAGACATAACTGGAACAGCGGAGCCTGCAGAATGCCTTGCGTTTCGATCAGGTGACGCGCCAGACGCACGTGGCCCAGATCGAATACCTCGAGTTCCGGCTTGACGCCGGCTGCTTCAATCAAGGTCGCCATCTTGATCAGATGGTCGGGCACGTTCACGAAGGCGCGATTGCCGAAGTTCATGGTCGCGATGTCAAGCGTGCAGATTTCCGGACGCAATGCAAGCACGTGCCGCACGCGCGCCTCGGGCGTCATCATCGTGCTGAGTTCGCTTCCGCGGTTCGGGTCTTCGTCGCTGGGAACGAAACGCGCGCCTGGGCCCGTCGTCAGATTGATCAATATCGGGCACCCGCTATCGCGGATACGCGAAACGACTTCTGCGTACAGCGACAACTCTGTGCTTGGCGCGCCGGTTTTCGGGTCCCGTACGTGAATATGCGCGATGCTCGCTCCCGCCTCACAGGCAGCCATGGCCTCATTGGCGATCTGCTCGGGCGTCACGGGCACTGCGGGATTCAGCCGCTGTGTATCGTCGCTTCCTGTGAGTGCACAACTGATAATCGTCTTGCTCGTCATGATGTTCGTTCAAAGGATATAAAAATTGGGCGCTGCCATCGCGCGTTCAGGCGGCCCGCGCGGGGCCGAACGGTGAAGCGCCGACAGGCGCGACGCGGATCAGCTTCTTGTTGACGAACTCGTCGAAGCCCAGCAGAGAAAGCTCCCGCCCAAAACCCGAACGCTTGATGCCACCGAACGGCAGTTCTGCCGACGTGCCGAACGGCTGATTGATGAACACCATGCCGCTGTCGATCTGCGCGGCAATCCCCTCGCCTCGCCCGGTATTCGCGGTGAACACCGACGCACCCAGACCGTATGGCGTGCCATTGGCGAGCGCGATCGCCGCGGCTTCGTCGTCGACGATATGGAACGCGGCGACCGGCCCGAACAGTTCTTCCGCGAAAACGGGATTCTGCGGCGAGATATCGGTGAGGACAGTCGGTTGCAAATAGAAGCCCGGGCGCGCGACGCGCTTTCCGCCGCACACGATGCGTGCCCCGTGCGCAGCCGCGCGATCGATCTGCTCGAGCAGCAGTTTTAACGCGCGCTCAGACGAAAGCGGCGCGACGGCGGTCGAAGGGTCGGCGGGATCGCCCGTCTCAAGCGCTGCCATGCGCTGCGCGAAGCCTTCGAGAAACGCGGCACCGCGCTCCTTGCCGACCACGATGATGCGCTTGGAACCGACGCAGCATTGACCCGCATTGAGCATGCGGCCCGCGACCGCGCTTTCAATCGCCCAGTCGAGCGGCGCATCGTCGAGCACGATGAACGGATCGCTGCCGCCCAGTTCGAGCACGACCTTCTTCAGATTGCGGCCCGCGCGCTCGGCCACGGCGGCGCCAGCGCGCTCGCTGCCCGTCAGTGTCACGCCCTGCACGCGCGGATCGTCGATGACCCGGCCGGCCTGCTCGATCGAGATGAACAGATTCGTATAGACGCCTTCGGGCGCGCCCGCTTCCTCGAACAACCGCGCAAAAGCCAACGCGGATTGCGGCACGCTCTCCGCATGCTTGAGCAGCAGGACGTTGCCTACCATCAGTTGCGGCCCGGCTACGCGCGCGATCTGGTAGTACGGAAAATTCCATGGCTCGATACCGAACAGCACGCCGATTGGTTCGATGTGCACGGCAGCACCGGGCGCTTCATCGAGCAGACGCGGTTGCAGATACGCGTGCGCATGCTTCGCGTAATAGTCGAGAATGTTCGCCGACGATTCCACTTCCTTGCGCGCTTCGCCGCTACGCTTGCCCATCTCCAGCGTCAGATAGCCTGCATATTCGTCCACCTTCTCGCGCAACAGCGCCGCCGCGCGCGACACGATGCGAGCCCGGTCGCTGACTGGACGACGGCGCCAGTCAGTTTCGAACGCGCGCTGCGCGGCGGCGAGCTTCGTTTCAAGCAACGCGTCGGATATGTCGTCGTAGGTGGCGAGCAGTTCGCCCGTGGCAGGATTGGTCGTCGTGTACGGCATGAAGTTCTCCGCGAAAAGGTTGGCAGCGAGTCATCGCATTGGCCCCATGCTAACACCGTTAACACGTCACCTGACTAGCTTTTTTTGGCCAGGAAAAACCCGCATTGATATCGATGTTAACGCCGTTACTATTTGCACCTGACATCACTCGTTTGGGAAACAAAATGGCAAAGGGATATTGGGTGGCAGCGTACCGGGCGGTCCACGACGCAAACAAGCTCGCGGCATACGGCGTGATCGCGACAGAGGTGGTGAAAGCCGCGGGCGGCAAATTTCTGGTGCGAGGCGGCGAAGTCGTTGCCTTTCAGGCGGGCCTGAAGGAACGGACGGTCGTGGTCGAATTCCCGAGTTTCGAGCAGGCACTCGCCACGTTCACGAGCGAGGCTTATCAGAAAGCGCTGGACGTGTTGGGTGATGGCGCGGAAAGGGACGCCCGCGTCGTTGCGGGTCTCGATGATTGAGATCCTGGGCTGCGACCTTATTCTTGGGGCGCGCATTTTCACGCGCAAAGATTGGCCGCGCTGTGCCCTTACCAATTGGCAATAGTCAATCTTCGGATCTGACACGCACCCGCAATCGAGTGAATCGTCGCGTGAACTTTTAGCCTAATGTTATGCACATTAACATTAAAACTGAAAGGGACATTCGAACCTGATGAAATGGAGCAGAAATGAACGAAGCAATTGTTCAGACAGAAATCAAGGACCGCGTAACGATCCTGACGATGAACCGTCGCCCGCACAATCTGATGGGCCCGACCTTGTATCGCGCGCTACTCGATGAATTCGATGAGGCAGTAAAACGCGGCTCCCGCGCGATCCTGCTGCGCAGTGGTCTACGTCACTTCTCGGCCGGCGCTGAAGTCGCGCTTTTTCCGGATCGCATTGCCAAACAAGGCAAAGCGTTGATGGACCCGCTCGAGGTTCTGCGTGGCTTCGAGACACTACCGATCCCGATCGTTGTCGCAGTAAACGGCACCTGCCTCGGCGGCGGGTTTGAAGTGGCGCTCGCCTGCGATTTCAGTGTGGTCGCCGAATCCGCCAGGATCGGCTCGGTCGAGGTCGCACTCGGTCTGCATCCGTTGCTCGGCGGCATCCAGCGTCAGGTGATGCGAGCCGGTCCTGCGCGTGCGAAAGAACTCGCGTTGCTCGGTCGCCGTTACGACGCGGCGACGCTTGAACGTTGGGGTTTGATCAATCTTGTTGTGCCCGACGACAAGCTCGATGAAGTGGCGCTGTCGGTTGCTCAGGAACTGGCGGCCGGTCCGACCATCGCGCATGCCGCGACGAAGCAGCTCGTCCGCGTTGCCGTCAACGAAGGCGTGGCTGCCGCCGACGAGGCGATGTTCGAACTGCAAAAGCCGATCTGGGCGTCGCAGGATCTCAAACGTGGACTGGAGGCCTTCGACAAGGCTGGCCCGGGTACTGCCATTTTCGAAGGGAACTGACATGGCCGGACCACTCGAAGGACTCAAGGTAGTCGATTTTTCCCGCGTGCTGGCGGGGCCGCTCTGCGCGCGCACGCTGGCCGATCTCGGTGCTGACGTGATCAAGATCGAGCCGCCTCGGCCCGATGTATCGCGTGCCGCATTCCCGAATCGCGATGGCATGTCCGGCTACTACGCTCAGCAAAACAGCGGCAAGCGCAATATCAGCATCGATCTGAATGCACCGGGTGCGCGCGAGTTCGTGCTGCGCCTGTGCGACGAAGCCGACATCGTCGTCGAGAATTTTCGGGCCGGCACGCTCAAGGGTTTCGGACTCGACTACGACACGCTTTCCCGCCGCAATCCGAAGCTGGTCTATGTATCGATCACAGGCTATGGCCAACGCGGCCCCTGGGCATCGCGCATGGCCTACGCCCCGACCGTGCAGGCCGAGACGGGATTCACGCACAACACGCTGCGTCATTTCGACAGTGCAAGCGAGGGCCGCAGGTGGACCGATCCCCTCTCGCATGCCGACGTCTATGCGGGCCTGCAGGCGACCATCGCCGTACTCGCGGCAATGCGCAAGCGCGAAGTCACGGGGCGCGGACAATACATCGACGTCGCGATGGCAGCGGTGATGCTGTCGATCAACGAGCGCGCCCACCTCGATCTCGCGGGAATCGATACGGGCGCCGAGCCCGGCATTCTCGGCGCCGCCGACGGGCCGCATTTCGTCGGTCCCGGAGGCGAAGCGTTCGTGGCGGCGCAAAGCATTGTCGGCAGCAACACGTTTCCGAACTACTTGCGCGCAATGCGCCGTATGGACCTGGCGCAAGATCCGCGTTTCAGCACGGCTGAGCGCCGCCTGCAGAACTACAAGGCACTTCACGCAGTGATCCAGACGTGGATGCTGTCGTTCCGCGATCTCAAGACGCTCGACGCGCAACTCGACGAGGCCAAGATTGCGATGGGCCAGATTCGTACGCTGAAGGAATTGGCCGAGACCGATTGGGCGAAGCAATGGGGTGCAGTGCACGAAATCACGGACCGTCGCGGCGGCTCGTATCTGATACACGGCTATCCATGGCACTTTTCCGACGACGAGCTTGGCATGCGCAGCGCGCCCGCATTTCGCGGCGAGCACAACGAGCAGGTGTTCCGCGAAGCGGGGCTGTCGAATAGCGAAATCCGCGAGGCAATCGATACGGGCATTCTGGTCGGCGGCCCGCCGCCGACCGCGCAGCACACACCCGTTGCCGCTCTTGCGCAAGCAAGCGCGTTGCAGGCAGTAACGGGCGAGCTTTGATCACGGCAGTACGCCTCGCAGCACGTGTATCGACCCAAGAGATTGGAGGACGGAATGGAAGTGATAAATCAGGCTCACACAGAGGCGGCATCGTCAGATGACGACGCCCTGCTTCGCAAGGCCTACGCTTCGGCGCAATGGCGAATACTGCCGATCCTGTTCGGGCTATGGATGCTCGCGTGGGTCGGTCGTTCGAACGTTGCCTTTGCGAAGCTGCAAATGGTGGTGGATCTGCGATTCAGCGAAACGGTCTATGGATTGGGCGCCGGCCTTTTCTTCGTCGGCTACGTGCTGTTCGGCGTTCCCACCACGATATTGCAAAAGAAGTTCGGCGCACGCGCCGTGCTCGCGGGTATCGCGTTCGCATGGGGACTGACAAGTGTCGCGATGACGTTCGTCAACAACGCACCGACCTTCTACGTGTTGAGGTTCCTGCTCGGCGTGTTCGAGGCGGGCTTCTACCCGGGCGTCGTGTTGTACTTCAATGCATGGTTCGCGGGGAAAAGGCGCACGCGCAACTTCAGCATCTTCCACTCAGGGTCGCTCTTTTCGACGGTCGCAATTGGTTTAACGGGGGGATTCGTGCTTGAGCATATGAACGGAATGGCCGGCTTCCAGGGCTGGCGATGGATGTTCTTCGCTCAGGCCATCCCTACCGTCGTGTTGGCGTGCGTGGCGTTCATGCTGCTTCCCGATCTGCCTCGCGGCGCCGGGTGGCTCTCGGCGCGACAGCGGACGCTCGTCGAGGACGATCTGCGGCATCGCGCCGAAACGATGAGCGATACCGACCACGACGAGCAGCCTCTGTTGCGCAACCCCGCCGTCTGGATCTTGAGCGCCGCGTACTTCTGCCTCCTGGCCGCGACGGCAGCACTCTTTTTCTTCTCGCCGACGATACTTCGCGAGGCGGGATTCGGCGGATTCAGAGAGATTGGCCGCGCAGTCGCCGGCGCGTGCGTGTTGGGCGCTTTGGGCAATGTGGCCATCTGCAGCATCGGGGGCAGTGCGCAGCGTCGACGGGTCTTTTGCGCGCTGGCGTCCGTTTTCACTGCCGTGAGCCTTTCGGGACTGGTTTTCGTGTGGCACAGCAGTACCGCCGCGACGTTTTTCCTGCTTGCTCTAGGCTTCGCAGGAACGGGAGCGGGAATCACGCTGTTCTGGCAAATGGCTGTCGGCTTTCTCAGCGGCAAGTCACTAGTGGTTGGCGTGCCGTTGATCAGTTCCGTGGCCAATGTCGCCGGCTTCGTTACGCCCTTTCTGATTGGATATGTCCGCGACGCCACGGGTACCTATGCGAGCGGGTTCATCATGATCGCCGCTGTCCAGGCGCTCGGCGTCGTCGTTCTTCTTTTCGGCGTTCAACACATTGTCCGGAAGCGATCACATGGCGACGATGTAACGGTTCGATGCCCGACGTTATGAGTCGATGCCGACGCGGGCGCACGGGTATTCATCGCGCGGAGCCGGCCGCACCATTGGCCCGCTAGAATAAGTGCAGCGACGCGCCTGCTTACGCAGCATCCGAAAAATTGCGTGGCTCTTTGCGCAGAATTTATAATCGATTCCTTCTTTTGCTCCACGCACGAAGGTCACGTGAGTCCCAAGCCATCTATTGCGAAGAATGCAGATTACCACCATGGCAATCTGCGCAACGCGCTCATCGAAGCGGGGCGCAGCGCGCTCATGGACGTATCGGCACAAGACCTGAGTCTGCGTTACCTCGCGCGCATGGTGGGCGTATCCGAAGCCGCGCCCTCGCGACATTTCTCGGGTATCGACGAACTGCTGGCGACGATCGCGGCGAGCGGTTATCGCGACCTTGCTGCGCTGCGCGTTGCCATCCGTGACAGCGAGGATACAGCGCTTTCCAAAGCGTATCGGATGATGCGAGTGTATGTTGAGTTTGCGCAGCGCCACAATGGGCTGTTCGGCCTGATGATCGGGCCTCGCATCGTCGCGCATCAAGCGTATCCGGAACTCATCGAGGAAAGTAACCGCTCTTTCGGCTTGTTTTCGGAGACGATTGAAGCGCTGGCCATCGAGACGGGTTGGACCCAGACCGATCTCAAGCTGGTGACCCACGCCGCGTGGAGCATGGAACATGGCCTCGCCACGCTGCTTCTGGCGAACCGCGCGCCGCGCGCGGATACCAAGGTCGCCATTCCAAAGCTGATCGATTTCGTGCTGATGACCTTGCTCAGCGCAATCACGGCCGGTCCGGACCATCTGCAGCGCGTGATCCAGCAATGCGCGCTCGCCGGGAAGCCGACGCGCACGGCTCGCAAGCGCGCGAAGGCGTAGTTACCGTCGCTTCACGTCGTCACGCTGCGTATTGCGTCGAACGTGTGTTGCGATCGACGGCCAGAAAAGTGCGATTGTCCGAAGCGTCAATCGATGCGCGTCGTCAGCGCAGGAATGCGGACGACAAACTGTGCGCCCTTGCCGAGCCCTTCGCTGGTAACGGTGATGGTGCCCGCATGCAGATTCACGATGTGCTTCGCCAGCCACAGCCCGAGCCCGAGCCCGCCCACGCGACCGCTCGAGTTGGGCGCGACCTGCTGAAAACGGTCGAATATCAGAGGCATTGCGTCTGCCTCGATGCCGCGTCCCGTGTCGCGGACGATCAGTTCCACATAGTCGCCCTTTTGAACGACCGACACCTGAATACTTCCCGCATCGGTGAACTTGACTGCGTTGGTCAGCAGATTCCAGACAACCTGCTTCATCCGGTTGTCGTCGGCCATGACGGCGCAAGGGTAGATGTCCGCCGTGCTGAGCTGCAAGCCCTTGTGCTCGATCAGCTTGCGCGTGTCTTCCACCACCGTCGCGGCGAGCGCGCCGAGGTCGACGGGCTGCAGGTTCATCGACAGTTTTCCGGTGCCGACCGCGCCGCTGTCGAGCAGGTCGTCGACCATGCGTGACAGTTGCCGGCCGTTGCGCCGGATCGCTTCGCCCGCCCGCGCGACATTCGCAGGGTCGGCAACGAGCTGAAGCAGTTCCGCCCACGACACGATCGCATTGAGCGGCGAACGCAATTCATGGCTGACGGCTGCGATGAACTGATCCATCGCTTTTGCGAAGGCATCGCTGCGCTCGCGTTCCGAACGCTCCGCGCCCGCGACTGCGTCCAGTTCCAGTTCATGCTCTTTACGGCCCGTGATGTCCAGCGTGAATCCCATCACCGAGCGCATCGTGCCCTCGTCGTCGAACTGGCCGATACCGCGAATCAGCACCCAGCGCCAAGCACCTTGCGACGCCTGCACTTTCAGCTCGAACTCCACGGGATGACCGGATTGCAGCACTCTCCAGTTCGCGACGAACTGCCCGGTCCGCTCGCCCAGCAGGCTCTCTTTGGTCAACGCGGCCGTCTGACCGAGTCCGAGGTCGCGCAGGCATCGTTCGCTGCAGTCGATGATGCCGCTCCTCACGTCGACCTGCCAGACTCCGACACCCGCCGTCGCGAGTGCCCATTCGACTTTGCTCGCGTGATCGTCGAGACGCTCACCAGCTTCCTTGACGAGAAGTTGTCGCAACCTCGCCCGCGAGCGCAGCAGTGCCTTCTCCCGCCGGTCCTCGTCTTCCTGCAACGTGCGCGCGGTGACGTCGTCGAAGCGCACCGCGATCAGCGCCCGATCTTGCGGCGTCGCGGGAAGCAGGAACGCATGCATTTGCCAGTAGCGTGGCCGCGTTTCGCCTTCGTCGGTTTCCGCCGCGCCGACATCGAGCCGGAAGACGGGAGACAGGCGGCGATCGCTGGCGCGCAGCTCGATCGCGAGCGTGCTGAGCAACTGCTCGCATTGACGCAGATCGTCAGGCGCAAACAACTCGCGCCACGCCGCGTTCGCCGTCACCACCGACAGCGCGCCGTCGAGCACGAGATACGGTTCAGGCAACCTGTCGAACAGCCGCATCTGCGCTTCCGTCTGGGCAAGCGCGACCGTGCCGCTTGAACGCGCTTCCATCACGCTTGCTGCACCACGCAGATGGCGCGTCCACTCCCGCTCCGGTTGGCGAACATGGTCGGTCACCCTTGAGTAAGTCTTGCAACGGTTGCCAGAAAATCCTCCATCCGCGCGGGCTTCCGAAGGACGGCATTCCACGGCGCCGTGCCGTCGTTCGAGCCGACATAGGCCGACGTATGGAGGACGATGGGAATGTCTGTCCAGCGGGGATCGTCGCGCAGTGCGCGACACAGGTCTTCGCCGTTCATGCCCGGCATCATGAGATCGGTGATCAGCAGATCGGGCGGCTGACGCTGGATCGCGGCAAGGGCTTGCCGGCCTTCGCGAGCACGCTCGACATCGTAACCGACGTATTCGAGCGCGAAGCTCCATGCTTCGAGCAGCTCCGGTTCGTCGTCGACAAGAAGGACACGCGTCATGGACTGCTCGCCACCGATAAGATCCTCTAGCTGACACCGAGAAGGGACACACGCTTTGCACATGTCCCGGCACAACCCGCCGCGCCCGCTTCACGGCTCTTCAGCATCCGTTTCGCGGTCGCTTTTCGCCGCACGCGCGTACTGCGCTACGACGGCCAGTAAGGCGGCGGGCGCCTGCGGCTTTTGAAGGATTGCCGAAAACAGCAGCCGGTCATCCTGCGCGACGGCATGCGTCGCAGCGCTGCAAAGGATGACGGGCAGCCGTACGAATGCTTGTTGCGCCCGTAGCGCTTTCGCAAGCTCCAGGCCAGACATCACCGGCATCATCAAGTCAGTGATGACGAGCACGGGACGTACGCGGCCGATCACGTCCAGTGCCTCCTTGCCGTTCGCGGCGACATGGACCGTGAAGCCCTCGCCCTCCAGCAAGAACGTCAGAAAGTCAGTGACCAGGGATTCGTCATCGACGACGACCAGGGTTGTCATGCGCTGGCTCACGCCCGGTTAGTGTCCGGCCCCGCGTTCGGCCGCCGCGCGGCCGCCCGGCATCGTGCCCGTCACCTGCAGACCCGCGCCCTCCTTCGAAATGACGGCTTCTGCCACCGACGTGTCAAAAACGCTGTCGCGGACTTTTAGCACGGTGATGCTGCGCTTGAGCGTGCCGCCCGTCATCTCGTGCTGCATGCCGATCACGTTGTCCAGCTGGCTCAGTATCTCGGGCGAAGGATTGGTCACCCACGGACCCGAAAGCTCCTTCACCTCCCACGTGCAGACCGTTGTTACGCCGACGGCGCGCAGTTCGTTGGTCAGCGCGGAAAAAAATTCGACGACCCGATGCGGATCGACCGTGGCCCGCTCGAAGCCCGTGAGACCATCGATAAAGAGCCGCTCGGCGCGCGTCTCGCGAACCGCCCGCAGCAGATCGTACGCGAGCTTGTCGAGCAGGTTTTCGGTGAGAGGACGCCACAGCATTTTCAGCGCGCCCGACGCCGCCAGCCCCTGTAAATCGATTCCGAGCGCCCGCGCCTTCGTACAAAGGCGTTCGGGTGTTTCATAAAAGCCGAAGTGAACGCCGGGCCGCTCGCGCGTCGCCTCTTTCAGGAAGGTGAGGCCGAATGTCGTCTTGCCGCTGCCGGCAGGTCCGACGAGTACCGACACCGAGTTATGCGGAAAGCCCCCGCCAAGCCGCTCGTCAAGGCCCGCAACCCCCGTGGTCAGGCGCGCCGTGACGGGCCGCTCGACAACCGAAGGAGACGCGAGCGCTGCCTCGAGGCGCGGATAGACGTCGATTCCTCGCTGCGAGATCTCAAACAGGTGCAACCCGCCCAACGCGCCGCTGCCGCGCGACTTGGCGACGCGGATCTGCCTCACCGTGCGTGACGCGCACAATCTTTCCTCGAGTTGCAGGACGCCGTCGACCATCGTGTGTTCGGGGCTGGACTCGTCGATTCGCGCGCTCGTCAGAAAGAGCACCGTGCAGCCGGTAAATGCAGCGTGGCCCTGCAGTTCTGCCACGAAGGTCTTGACGTCGAGATTGCTCTGGCCGCTTTCGCGGGCATTCAGCAAGCCGTCGAGGATCAGAATGCTCGCTTTCTGGCGCGCGAGTTCACCGCGCAGCGTCGCGACGAGCGCATCGAGCCCCTCGTCCAGCAACGTGCGAAACAGGCTGATGTACGTCAGATCCTTGCCGACCCGCTGCGCGTCGTAAAAGTCGAGCGCGGACAGCGACTGAAACAGGCGGTCATGCGATTCCGCGAGCAACGTCACATAGAGCACCTTGCTGCCGCGTCGGGCCTGCGCGAACGCGATCTGGTTCGCGAGGATCGTCTTGCCCGCGCCTGGACGTCCCTGGATGATGTACGACGAGCCGGCGATCAGGCCGCCGCCGCAGATCTCGTCAAGTCCTGGAACGTCGCTGCTTAACCGCGCAAGCGTGTTATCCATTGCATGCATCCGTGAGAGAGAGAGTTAGCGTCGACCAGTCACGTGCGTGACCTCCAACGCACGTCTACGCTAGTGCATCCGGTCCGCCGACTGAAAACCGCAGTCTAACCGAATACGGCGGAGTGTCCATCGAACTGCGCCAGCAAGGTACTGGCGCTAGCGCGCCGAACGCCGTCTCGTGCCGTATACGCCCATATTGCAACGGCGGGATCTGGATGAAGACGGGTCAGATTTTCTAGGCCACGGAGACCGAACGGGTCATGATGAATGGCCGGAAGTGGCGATCGTCTATCCCTTTCACGCGGGCGACTGCCGTCGTTGCTTGCTCGCTAGCAGACTTTCCAGTACCCGGACGAGGTGCATCGGCGGCGAGCCTTTCTGGCAATAACCATCGAACAGCCAGCAACTGTCCGAATGCGACTTCACGAATACGCTATCGGTCGCCGTGAAAGCAACGATCAAGATTTTTTCGTCGAATTTCGCGCGCAGTGCCCGCGCAGTCTGAAACCCGTCATGGACGGGCATCATGATGTCCAGCACCGCAATATCTGGCTCCCACTCCGAAGAAACCCGCAGCGCCTCGTCGCAACTCGCGACGCCGCGCGCCTCCATCCCTTCGAGTGCCAGATACGCTGCGATGGCGCCGCGGCCGCCTGGATCGTCGTCGACCACCAGCACCCGCGCATCTCCATTCTCTCTGGCGAGGCGCGTAGCGCCCCACATCTCATACTTCGCAGTATCCATAGTCGGTTCACGCATAGCCATTGGGCGGCGTCGGTACGAGAAGAAAAGCGCCGCACGCGCCAACTTCGACAGCGACTCGTCAATTGCCTTTCGGCAATGTGAATGTCGGACAGCCGATGGATAAAACATCTTTCAGGGTCTTCTTCGTCATGGCGCTCGGCTGCAATCACCACGACGGCGACCGGGGACACACTGCATCCCGCATGCCTGTGCCGTATCGCGCTTGTGGCCCTTGCTGCACCGCAGATGTCTGCTCGCGGTACAAGCCTTGCTCTTCTGACAGTTCCCAGTCCGGCAACAGATCAGGAGAGCAGCGATGAATACCAAGGTTGAATCGAATGACGCGTTGGGCGCTTCAGATCCGCAACAAAGCGTGAGCAATGCAACGGTTCAGGCGGCCGCGCCGGCCGTACTCGCGCAGCCTACCGCCGATACCTACTCGTTTCCGACCAGCGCGACGGCCGGAAAGGCAGAAGAGGAGCGCGGGGAGGCGCCGCGTCTGCGGTTAATCAGGGGGCGACTCGCGGACGCGCGCGAGGCGGTCGCGCATAGCTATCACGAAGCCTCTGCATCGACCGATGCGTTCGTTCACGACAGTCCATGGAAGTCGATCGCGTACGCGATGCTCGGCGGCATCATCATCGGCATGATCGCTGCGCGTTAGCAGCGACGGCGACCCGCGTCGTGGTCCGCTCGATGCGGGTTTGCCCGTCGGCCCGCCCACGCAGCGCAGCGATACGTTGGCTTGTATTCAGTCCGGCGTCACGGGCAATGCGCGCTTGTGCCGCGTCGCCATGTAAAAGCGCCGGATCGTGGTCAAGACCTCGTCGCTGACGGACTTGCCTTCGAGGAAATCGTCGATGTCGTCGTAGGCGATGCCATAGCTGTCTTCGTCGGGTCGTTGCGGCGTCAGCGTTTCGAGGTCGGCGGTCGGCACTTTCATCACCAGCTGATCGGGCGCGCCTAGCGCTCGCGCCAACTCCCGCACCCGTCGTTTGGTCAACCCGGCGAGGGGAAGAATGTCCGCGGCACCGTCTCCGAACTTGGTGAAAAAGCCCATCAGGGACTCGGCCGCGTGGTCGGTGCCGATCACGACGCCCGCTCTCGCACCCGCGATCGCGTACTGCGCGATCACTCTCCTGCCGCGCCTTGATGTTGCCGAGCACGAAGTCTTCCTGGAAGTCGTCGGTGTACTGTGCGCCCGCGCGCTTGAGCGCGGACAGCATCGCATCGGACGGTTCTTTCACATTGACCGTCAACGCCTCATCCGGGCGGATGAAGTGCAGCGCGTGCTGCGCATCCGCTTCGTCGCGTTGGTCGCCGTACGGCAGACGCACGGCGAGAAAATGCGCTTCATAACCTTTCGCCCGCAGCCGCTCCACACTGAGTTGCGCCAGCCGCCCCGCCGTCGACGAGTCAACGCCTCCGCTGATGCCGAGGACGTAGGTACGCAGCCCATTCGAATACAGATAATCGCTGAGGAACTCGACACGCCGTTCGCGTTCGGCGTTTGCGTCGAAATGCGCAGCGACGCATAGCTCGTGGATCACCTGCTGCTGCCAGTCGCGCTGGAATGCTGACACATCGACAGTCATGTTCGATCTCCGTATCGGTAATGCGCTTTGCGCTGCGGCATTATTGCGGCGTTACTGTGGCGTTATTGCGGCGAGAACACGCGTCGCTGCCCTTAACGCCCGGACCGCCCGTCGGGCACACGTGTGCGGGCTCATCGGCGGGCACCGAGGGCATTGAAATAGTGCTCGACGCGAGACAGTGCATAGCGCGCGGCTTGGCGCCTGATCTCGTTACGGCTGCCCGAAAACCGGCGCGTCTCGGTGAACGTCGCGATGCTCCCATCGCGCTGCCGGTAGGCCCACGCGAAACATTGCGTACCGGGAGGCGGTCCGCTCGCGGGTACGGCATCGGCAACACCCGTGTTGGACACGGCAACGTCAGCGCAAACGGCGTTTTGCTGCAGCGCTCCTTCCGCCATCTCACGTGCGACGGGTTCGCTCGTCAGGCCATGAGCCTGCATCGTTGCATGCTGCACGCCGAGAAAGCCGGCCTTGCCCGACGGCGAATACGTGACAAACCCGACGTCCAGGCATGCCCCGCTGCCCGGCACCTCGGCCAGACACGATGCGATCAGCCCGGCCGTGCATGATTCGGCCGTGACCAGTTTCAGGCCGCGCGAGCCGAGAAACGACACTACTTGCCTCGCCACATTCATCGCTTCCTCCCTTTCGAATCTACGCAGCACGCGGGTGCGAGCGCAACGCGTGCCGCAAGCGCCGTGCCGCAACGCCGGATACAGGCGATCCCGCAGGCACGAGCAGCGCGGTCAAGGCTGGCGTGGCTCGGGACGGCCAGCAGGGTCAGTCGCGCTCGAGGCTGAGGGACAGAGGCCGGCAGAGGTCGGCGACAATGCGCGTTGTGTCACGGCGCCGTGAATATGGACGGTACGTTCTCCATCGCTACTGCCCCCTGGCGTTGGCGGAAAAGCCACGCTCTTACGTTTGCCGCTTCCTCGCGCCGAACGGCTTTTATTGAATTCGCCTCGCGAAAGCTGCTTTACGCGACCGTCGGATACAAGGTTGCGACATAACGCGTCGACTGCCTGCGCGGCTTTAGCTGCCACCTCGACGATCGACAGCGCACCTCGTCCCAGGCGGCCGATAATGCTTTCGAGGCCTGTCGAAAACATCGGGCTCACGGTACATGGGTTGCTCGTCCTGAAGGGACGCCCGACGTTTCGTCGTTCCACCACGTGCGCGTTGCGGCAACTGTCGTTTTCTTCCTCCACCTGGAGCGCGCACCGAATGGCCGACAGCGAGTTCTTTGCAATAGGCTTCGATCTCGGTTGGGATCTCGCCCGCTTCGGCAGGACGGCGCCCAAGGACGTTGCTTTGCCCGGACTGCGTGACGGCTACAGGGCTGGCCATTTGCAATTTCCTTTCCCGCAGCATCGCTGTGATCGGTTTACGGCAAAGTGGCTGCAACTGCGTGTGGGCGCGCTGCGTCGAAGACGTGCGGTCGACGCCGGCGTTACAGCGGACTATCTGCGCTCCATCGACGCGGACTTCTGTCCCGTCGTGCTCTCGCCACTGACGCACGCCACGTTGGCAGACACGGACTGGTCCGTCGATCGCATCAACAACGATGGCGCTTATGCTGTCGGCAATCTCGTGGTGTTAAGCACACGGGCCAACAAGGCAAAAGGACGCAAAGACTATGCACGTGTTGCGGCACTCGCGTGCGGCGATCCCAACGAGGAGTGGCAGCGGCTTACCCGGCGACAATGGGCAAGGCTCGCCTGCCTGATGTTCGCCTCGGACGCAAAGTGCGTCGCGGATGTCCATTGCGGCGCGTTGCTAACCAGGCTGCCGCAGGATTGCAGAGCACCTCTTTATTATCTGGTTCAGCAGGTGCTGCTGGCCAATTGCAGACCAGCGAGCACACGCAATGCGATGCTGCGCGCGCTCGACAGACTGATCGGCCAGTCGTGTCACACGGCCCGTATGCGCATGGCGGTAGAAAGGCTTGCCATGCTGCAGGCAACCGTTGCCTATCCATACGATGCGCTCGCCGACCCTCGGGTCCAGGAAAATCTCTGGGCATGGTTTAGCGCCCTCGACGTTCGATGCGCCGCGCCACTCGTTAGCCTGTTTCAGCATTTTGGAGCCGTCCCCTGCGCGGCCTCCTTGCCGGACAAATGGCGGGTCATCACATCCGGATACCTCCCGTCACATCGTTAGCCTCTCTCACTGCCGCAACTTGCCCCGCTCATTCAGGTACACGTCATGCAAGGAACTTATCGATGGCGAACGACGTTTAGCAAGCCGATCGGCCGTCACGCGCGGCGGACGAAGCTCGCAGGCGCCACTAGTCCGGCGCGGGCGCCATGCGCGCACGGCGTTCCTTGCCAGATACGGGAGGCGAAAAGACATGCGCATTGCCCAGGTAGCGCCGCTATACGAGTCGGTGCCGCCGCTTGCCTACGGAGCGACGGAACGCATCGTCCACTACCTCACGGAGGAACTGGTTCGTCGCGGTCACGACGTGACACTCTTCGCAAGCGCGGACTCGGATACCTCAGCGACATTAGTGGCGGGTTGCGAACGCGCACTGTGGCGAGACCCGAACGTCTGGCACACATCGGCCCACCATGTGCGCCAACTGGAACAGGTTGCACGCCTTTGCCCCGACTTCGATATTCTCCATTTTCACGGCGAGCCGATCCACTTACCGCTCATGCGCCATTTAGGGTGCACCTGCGTGACGACGATGCACGGCTTACTGCTTCCGTCCGACCACGGGCCGCTGCTGCGGGAATTCGCCGACGCACCCCTCGTTTCGATTTCCAACAGCCAACGCAAACCCGTGCCGTGGGCAAATTGGGTTCGCACCATTCACCACGGCGTACCGCCCAACCTGTTCCCGCTCAACACCGAACCAGACGACTATCTGCTCTTTCTCGGCCGCATCATCCCTGGCAAGCGTCCTGATCTCGCTGTAGAAATCGCGCGACTGGCAGGCCTGCCGCTGAAGATTGCAGGCGTCGTTCATCCAGGTGAACGCGAATACTTCCATGATTCAATCGAGCCTTTGCTGAAAAAGAACTCCCGGTCCGTCGAATACCTTGGCGAAACGCGAGGCAAAGCACGCGAGCGCCTGCTATCCCACGCGGCTGCGCTACTTCTTCCGATTGAGTGGGAAGAGCCATTCGGTCTCGTCGCCATCGAAGCAATGGCTTGCGGCACGCCCGTGATTGCGTTCAGGCGAGGCGCGATGCAGGAAGTGGTGGAAGATGGT
>BBSL01000425.1 GCA_001319865.1 Burkholderia sp. E7m39
CTACGCAACTGCACCGATGCCATCATCGGTACGTAGCAGACACAGGAAGCGGCGTTTCTTTCCGCACATCGCGGCACGCGCATGTCATTGCATGAACATATGCTCGCGCGTCTATCGCCTGACCATTCACCGCTCGGGCAACGAAAGGCGGCTTTCGTGAAGGTCCATTCGGTCACTGCGGTTCGAGCTTCGGCAAGGTTGGATTTTCCGGCTGCGTGTAACGATGGAAAACAGCGCCGCGCATGCGTTCAAGGCTTTCCTTCGGCGTGAGCGAATCGTCCCGTTCGATCTCGCATGCTTCGTTCGCAAGATCGTCGTCGTCGATGACTTCACGGAACCAGCGCGAATAATCGCCCCGCCTCAGGTGATACAGCCAGGTATCCCGATCGACGCCTTCAGCAAGTTCGATAAAAAGCACGAGGTTGTGCGCGCGCAGATTCAATCTGTCGCCGGGCCCGCGAAAATAGAAGCTACGCTCCGGAATGAGAAGGCCTTCCGCGTATTTACGCCGATGGCGGCGTTGCTGTCTGTGGCCTTTTCCGAGCGTCACCACGCAGACAACTCCGTCAGACGGTCGCCAGAATAGCGCCTCGCCGCGCGAGACAGCAGACGACGGCCCATCCGGCGGCTCGTTGCCCGTCGCCGTCGCAAATGACTTGAGCCTTTCCAACGCATCGTCGCCCGTCGCGATCACGACATTGACCTGACGCAGCACGGCGGGTGCAAGCTGATCCGCGTTGACGGTAATCAGCAACCCTGATTCGAAGCCCGGCATCGTTCCGTCTGCGGATGCCCATTGTGCGGGAAACAGATGATGCGCTTCGTCGAATACGAGCCAGTTCGGCCGCCCCGTTTTGGCGCGCAACGCCTGCAATCGCAACAGGAGTTGCACGCAGCACTGCGGGCGCTCGCCGGGCGCAACGCGCATCATGTTGACGGCGACCGCGCGTTGCCCTCGCGCATCCTGCAGCAGTTGCAGCACCTCTTCTTCGTCGGGCGCACTGCGTGCGCTGCCCACCACCGTGGTGTATTCATCGTTGCTGCAGTCTCCCTCAGGGTCGAAGATGCACAACTGATGTCCCGCCTCTTCCAGCTTCTCGATAAGCATCGCGGATGCCGTTGACTTCCCCGATCCCGACCCGCCTATCACGAGCACAACGCTTCCATAAGCGTCGATGGAAACGGGTTCCGCGCCCACCACGTCATGGCGCGCGCCTATCGGCAGCCTGCACTTGTCCAGCGACGACGAGCGGCTGCGCAGATCGTCGGCAATGATCGCATCGATCAGTTGGCATACGCCTTGGCCATCGGGCAGCGAAGTGACGAGATCGGCATGCTGCTTGAGCGCGGGCAGCGCATTGCCCACAGCCACGGCCATGCCGCATGCGCTGATGAGCGCGTGATCGTTCTCCGCGTCCCCCACGCCGACGACGTTGAGCGCCGAAAGCTGCAGTTCGTCGAGTGCAGCGAGCAGGCCCGATGCCTTGCTCACACCCGGGTGGACGATCATGACGGCATCGCCGTTGAACACGACGTGAAGATCCAGCGCGAGGTCGCGTATCAATTCAAGCGCGATGATCTCATTTGGCTTCATCGTCGCGACGAGCGTCTGGCTGACGCTGAAGTTCGCCAGTCCTCGTTCTCGCAATGCATCGACGAACGACTGCGGCGGCGGATCGGCCAGCAGCCGCGATTCCCTTGTTGCAGGGTCGTAAAGCACGCCGCCGTTTTCCGCCACCACGCGCGAAAACCTGTCGACGTGCGGGCACACCGTCATCAGATCCGAAAGTTCGCGGCCCGTCACCAGCACCGCATGGCGTCCCGACTCGCGCAGCCGGTCGATTGCAGCCCACGTCGCATCTGCGACACGGCCATTCGTCGCAATCGTGTTGTCGTAATCAGTCGCAAGCGCAAGAAATCGCATGGTCAGCCTCTCGTCTCACTCGCGTCGAGCCTGCGCCGACCTGGGTAGCGTGTTGTACACGTCGAGATACTCGCTCGCCATGCGCGCTGCCGTGAAGCGTTTCTCGAATGCGGCGCGGCATCGGACGCGATCGAGATCGGGCAGCTTCTTCACGGCATCGACGGCATCATCGATACTGTCGACGACGAAGCCCGTGACCCCGTCTTCAATGATCTCCGGCACGGACCCGCGGCCGATCGCAATGACAGGGGTCCCGCATGCCAGCGCCTCGGCGAGCACGAGGCCGAACGGCTCCGGCCAATCGATCGGAAACAGCAACGCACGCGCGCAACCAATGAACGCGCTCTTCTCGCTGTCGCCGATTTCTCCGCGAAACAGCACGTGTGATTCAGCGGCCAGCGGTGCAAAGTCGCGCTCGTAGTACGCGCGGTCGCCTTCGTCGATCTTGGCAGCGACCTCGAGACGCACGCCCGCTCGCCTTGCGATGTCGACTGCGGCGCCCGGCCCTTTCGATGGCGCGATGCGCCCGACAAATGCGAGGTAGTCGTGAGGGCGCGCATTGAACCGATAGACATCGAGAGGCAAACCATGATAGATCGTACGCTGCCATGCAAGCCACGGTAGCGGAGACCTTTGAGCATTCGAAATGGACACGACGGGCATGTCGTGGAACTCGCGGTACATCGTTTCCAGTCCCGGTATGTCGAGCCGCCAGTGCAATGTCGTCACGTGTGGACACGCAAGGCGACGGGCAAACGGAAAGCTCGCGTAGTCCGTATGAAAGTGCACCACGTCGAAGGCTTCCGAGCTGCGCACGACGCGTTCGAGCATGGCCAGGTGGAACGCCGCCGGGTCGGCTGCGCCTTCCATTTCGCGCAACGCGCGCTGACATACCGGCACGAGCTTCGCGCCCGTCGTCGAATCGCCGCTCGCGAAGAGCGTCACGTCGTGTCCCCTTGCCACCAGCTCTTCCGTCAGCCACGAGACCACGCGCTCTGTGCCGCCATAGGCCACGGGCGGCACGCGTTCGTAGAGCGTCGAAACCTGGGCGATGCGCATGTTGACTCTCACCGGCCTCTACATGTTGTTCGATAAAGGCAGCATCCGCTGTTCCCGTGACTGCGGAACATCGTCATGAGTGACCTTACCGTCGGAGCTTTTAAGGCTGAAGCGCAGCACGATCATGGTTGTCCTCTGTTCCGCACGGCGTCATGCGAGAGCGCTCACGCAGGCGTCGAACGGTCCGCGCGGCGCCCGCCGTCTTCTGCGGCGACAGCCGCGCCCGTACGATTGTCGCGAACATCGTTATGACGCCATGCGGCCACCGACGCCTCCGGCAAACAGTCGCCCTGGCTAAGGGAAAGCAGTACAGGAATCGACTTGTACGACGGAGTGCCGCTGCGCGAATCGTTATCGCCGAGACTGACGAGCCCGTTCGCCTCGGGGTAGTACGCGGCGACCGAGCCCCGGGGGATGTCGTATGCGACGGCTGTCAGTCCACACAGCCTGCGCGATCCGCCGACACTAACCGCATGCTCGATCGTCTCGAGGTCGACGAGATCGCCATGCTTCAGGCCGCGCTCCTCCAGATCCTGTTCGTTGACAAACACGACGTCCCGGCGGCCCGTTATCCCGCGATAGCGGTCATTCAGCGCATAGATGGTGGTGTTGTACTGGTCGTGGCTGCGAATGGTTGCGAGCACTAGCGCGTCGGCTCTGCCGAGTCGCGGGTCTTCCATCACGCCCTTGTGCGTAACAAACAGCGCGCGGCCCGATGCCGTGTTCCACTGCCGCGCGGACGCGGCGTTGTACAGCCGGAAGCCGCCCGGTTCGCGGATTCGTTCGTTGTACCCCTCGAACGAAGGGAAGACCGCTTCAATTTTGTCGCGAATGCGGCTGTAATCGGCAATCCAGCCGTCCCAAACGAGCGAAGGATCGTCGAGCGTCGCCTTGGCCATGCCGGCGACTATCGCGGGCTCGGAGCGAAGATGTTCCGATGCAGGCGTCAACGACCCTTGCGATGCATGCACCATCGACATCGAGTCTTCCACGGTGACCGACTGCGGACCGCCGGCCTGCACGTCCAGTTCCGTGCGGCCAAGACACGGCAACAGCAATGTTTCTTTGGCAGCCAGCAAATGCGAGCGGTTCAGCTTGGTCGCAATGTGCACGGCCAGATCCAGCTTTCGTATCGCGTCGAAGCAGACCTGCGGGTCCGACATTGCGACGGGCAGATTTCCGCCGAGGCAAATCAACGCCTTCGAGCGGCCATCCCGCATGGCTTCGATGGCGGCTATCGCGCCATGTCCATGCTCTCGTGGCGGCTCGAAACCGAACACGCGCTGCAACGAATCGAGAAACGGCGCCGGTGGCACCTCGGTGATGCCGACGGTGCGATCGCCTTGCACATTCGAATGGCCTCGCAACGGGCAGATGCCCGCGCCGTCACGGCCGAGGTTGCCGCGCAACAACAGCAGATTGACGATCTGCTGCACGTTGGCCGTGCCACTGCGATGTTGCGTGATGCCCATGCCATAGCAGACGATGACGGCGCGCGCTTGCGCATACACGTCCGCGATCTTCTCTATCTCTTCGCGCGACACGCCCGCCGTGCCGACGATATCGGCCCACGAAGTTGCATCGAGGTCGCTCACCAGTTCGTCGAAGCCCGCCGTGTGCGCGTCGATGAACGGCCGGTCGAACGCGCCCTCGCCACCTGCTGCGCGGTTCGCGCGATCCATCGCGAGCAGCGTCTTCATCATGCCTTTCAGCACGGCCACGTCGCCGCCGATTTTCAATTGCAGGTAATCGGTGGCGATTGCCGTAGACCGGCCCGTGACCATTTCGACGGGATCTTGCGGCGACATGAAACGTTCGAGTCCGCGCTCGCGCAACGGATTCAACACGACGATCTTCGCGCCGCGCCGCGACGCCGCGCGCAGCGTTGCGAGCATGCGCGGATGGTTGGTGCCGGGATTGTGCCCGATGCAAAAGATCGCATCGCAATGATCGAAATCGGCAAGCGTCACCGTACCTTTTCCGACACCGATCGACTCAGGCAAGCCGACGCTCGTCGCCTCATGGCACATGTTCGAGCAGTCGGGAAAGTTGTTCGTGCCGAAGCGGCGCGCGAACAACTGGTACAGAAACGCGGCTTCATTCGATGCACGGCCCGACGTATAGAATTCCGCCATGTTCGGGTCATGCAGTGCGCGCAGGCCGGTGCCGATGCGCGCAAACGCATCTTCCCAGCTGATGGGCACATAGCGGTCCCTGGCGGCGTCGTAACGCATCGGATGGGTTAGCCGCCCCTGGTCCTCCAGGTCGAAGTCGGACCAGTTCCACAACTCGCTGACGGCGTGCCGCGCGAAAAATTCGGGGGTCGTTCGTTTAGTGGTCGCCTCCCACGACACTGCCTTCGCACCGTTCTCGCAGAACTCGAACGACGACGTGCTGCGCGGATCGGGCCATGCGCAACCAGGGCAGTCGAAGCCCGCCGGCTGGTTCACCTTCAGCAGCATCTTCGCTTCGCGCGCGACGCCCATCTGCTGGCGCAGCGCGCGAGCCACTGCCTGCAACGCACCCCAGCCGCCTGCCGGTCCGCCATACGGTCCGACGCCTGGCACATCCTGCTTGCTCATTTGCATTCCTCCTGGACAAGCACGGCGTGCGGCAAGCGCTGTGCCTGTGGGCGTACACGGATGCGGATGCCGGGGGATCGGTGCTTGATATCGGCTTCATAGGTGCGGCACATCGCTTGCGGGTTCGCAAGCGTCACAGACATGGCGCGTCTCCAATCGACCTGGCGGCGCATGGAGACAGTCGATGGAATCAATCAGGCGCGCACGATGCAGCCCGAACGCAGGACACGAACCGGTATCGCGTCGGGCGCTGCAGTCGGGCATTGCGGCAGGCACGCTGGCGGCGGCCTTCGCGGGCTGGCGGTCAGCATCCGAAGGCTCGACGATGCTCGCGCCGATCAACGCCGTCACGCACTGCATCTGGCCGCGCCGCGCCTTCAGCGAAACCGGCTTCAGTCTGCGTTTCACGCTGACAGGTCTCGCGATTCATCAGGCGTCGGCGGTCTTTTGGGCGATGCTGTTCGAAGCGGTCAATGCGCGGCTCGCGCGCGGCGCACGCCGCACGGACCCCGTGGCGACCGCGACGGCCGCCACAGCGACGGCCGCGACCGCCTATATCGTCGACTACCACCTCGTGCCCGAGCGGCTCACGCCGGGCTTCGACGCACACCTTTCCAACCGTTCGCTGGCGGGCGTATATGTTGCGCTGGCCGCGGGCTTCGCTGTGGCAGCGCTGCTGCGCAGCCGACTACAGGGAGATCGATCATGACAGCGTCCGGCGCAAAGAATCCGCAAATCCGCAAGTTCATCGACGTGCAGAAGGCATTGAAGGGCGCCTCCTACCCCGCGAGGAAGGAAGAACTGCTCAAGACCGCGAAGGGAAACAATGCCGACGAAGAGGTGATGGAAGCGCTTGCCGCACTGCCCGACGAGGAGTTCGACAGCCCCGCTGCCGTCTCCAAGGCAGTCGGTAACGAGGAATAGCCCACTACGTTGTGCGTGGCGGCAAGTCCATCTCCTGAACCGGACGCGTTGCGCGGGTTTCGATTACAACGCATTGTGTTTTGCTGGCTCTTTGCTGACGTCGTGTCACCGCAGCCGTTCTCCGATGAGGCCCGTTTATGTCCTCCTTACCGCACTCCGGCGAGTCCCCGCGTGAGCGCCTCGAGTATCGCGGCTACCACGTGAGCGTCTACGCAACACGCAACGATCGCGACAACTGGCGCGCCGTCATTGAAGTCGAGCGCGACGGACATCCCGTGCAACTGGAAGAAACCGAGGACGTCAGACCGTTCTGGCAGACGCGCGAGGAAGCGCAACGGGCGGGCCTCGAACGCGCCCGCTACTTGCTGGATCGGCGCGACGATGTGCTCGACCTGCGCAATCCCGCGCGGCCGACATGACCGGACAGCGCTGCATATCACGCGGCGCTAACGACGCGAATCACACTTCGGATAAGCGAATCGGGTTTGAGGAAAAGGAAACCAATGACGACTTCTGCTCGCGGTACTGCCATCACTGTTCGACGACTTTCTCCCGGAGAATGGCCGACCGCATTTCCGGTTATTTCGCAGTTGCGCTCCGTGGACGAAGCGGAGTTTCTGCAGGCCATCAGTCGACAATCGTATTCCGGCTACGAACTGGTCGGTGCGTTCATTGACGGAAAGCTCGTCGGATTGCTTGGCATGCGGCCTGTTCACACGTTAGCGAGAGGGGCGTTTCTATACGTTGACGATCTCGTCGTTGCGAGGAGTCATCGGGGAAGCGGTGCGGGCCGAGCGTTGATGGACTATGCCGAAGCGGACGCTCGCGCGCGAAACATGAACTGGGTATTCCTCGACGCCAAGCCGGACGCCGTCAAATTTTATGAGCGACGCGATTATGTGTTGCACCCCGCTCCTTCGATGAAGAAAGCGCTTTGATCGCCGTGGTCCGTCGTCAGCACAATGTAACCGTCGCTGGTTTGCTCACCATCCAGCTTTGAAAGCGCTACACTCGAAACGGCGACGTTGACTGTGCGGACGGACATCATGCGTCACTTACAGACAGGTGAGCGTGTCGGAGGGGTCACGGTTCAAGCGGCGTGCGGCGATCTTCACGTGATCGCGCTGTGGCGTCTGCTGGCAGCAGCGGGCGCGCACATGCAGGGTGCCCGCACCAGTTGTATGAAGCGTGCAGACTTTGAGCGCATCACGATCAGTTTCGCCCCGCTCGACCAGACGCAAGCAGACTTCCTTCTGACAAGGCTCGAGGCCGAGCGATGGGTAACTCACGCATTGCTGCATGTGCTTTCGTCCGAAAGCGATACAACTTCGACCACATGATCAACCCTTTTCAGAGGCAGGCGAGCACAGTCGATGCCGGTTGCTCCGCGACTACTATTTTCCGCGCGGCTGCGGCTTCCGCGCGCAGCCTGCGTCAGCGGTAAAAGACCCCTCCGGTGCAGAAAAACACGCTGCGTCGATAAGACCTGCGACGGCAGCGTATGACCGCGCATGGGCACACGGAATAAGACTTGCGCATAAATGGCAGGACGCTGCAAAAGGAGCAAGCATGAATAACGTTTCCATTTTCCGGATGCTGATGGCCGTATCGATATCCGCCGCGCCACTCGCGGCCGGCGCGCAAACGGGCGCTGACTCCGCGGCGAAACCCGGCATACCGATTACATCGTCGGGCGCCGACCGCGCGGGGCAGCCGCCGGGCGCCAGCCGGTCGTCGCGTGTCCGGACGACGAACAACGCTGTCTCAGCGGCAGGCATGGCCGACCGCGGCCGCACGCGGAGCTTTCAAGGTGCGCACGACCGTAGCGAACCCGCCAATACTCACGGCAAGCGAAACTAGGGAACATTCGTTTCGTCTTCGCCTTCACGTCGGCACCGATTCAGCCGTCAGATCTCCCTCCCACGCCGCAACCGAACCGACCCCGATTTTGCGTCTCGAACGCACAGTTCGATTGTGCTCAATAACGTGCAATGTTTTCCTTTACTTAGTTATCCGATGTAATAACTGACCATTATCTATCGCTTGTACGCTACCTAACATTAGAGGCGATTTCGCTGAGGCATCATGCGCCGACATAAGCACATTTTTAATAAAAGAATAGCTCGGGAGCCTTCATGATTACCGCCGGCAAAATCGAAAGGGACGCGGCATCGCATCCGCGTCCGGCAGTGACGCGCAGGATTGCGCTCGTACTATCCGAGGGCTGCGACCTCCTTGCGGCAAGCACGGTTGCGGAGGTTCTCGCCCAGGCCAACGTTCTGTCCGAACGTCTCGCGGCTGGCGTCAGGTACGAAGTGCATCATCTTTCAGCAAGGGGCGGGCACGTCCGCTGCGCGGCGTCGCTGCGCGTTTCAACCCAGGCCCTTCATGAATTCAGCGGCCAACGGCCTGACTACGTGCTTCTTGCGGGCGGAGACCGGTCGGAAAATCAGTCGGACGAGTTAGTTCGAAATGCGTGGCTGCAGCGGATGCGAAACAGCGGCTCGACGATCCGCCTGATCGGCGCAGCGCCCGACGCGCGTCTGGCGATAAGTACTTCGACACTCAGAACCATACCTGGATTGCAGACGCCGAGAGATCGCGTGTTATCCGCCCTGCGTGCCGTCTTCGATATCACCTGTGCAGGCCTCGGCGACGAGCAGGCTTTGGAAGCAATCCGGCTGGCAACTGGCGAACACGATCACGGCGCCGGATTCGGCGGTGTAAAAAGCGCGGCCGACAAGGTTCATTCGGCTACTCGCTGGCTTCGCGAAAACTGCCATCGTCCTGTGTCTGTCATGGATGTGGCCGACGCGTGTGCGATGAGCGAGCGCAGTCTGCTTCGCCATTTCCAGACATACCTCAAGACGACGCCGTCCGATTACCTGCAGCGGGTTCGACTCGAGCGCGGGTGCGAAATGCTTACCCACACGTCGCTGCCGGCGGACAAGATCGCACGCCGCGTCGGTCTGAATAACGGCGACCGGTTCGGCAAGATTCTCCGGCGCGTAACGGGCATGACGCCAACCGAATATCGCGCCGCGACCCAGCAGTCCATCGCGACGGACGAAGGCCGTCAAACACAGCGCTTGCCGCTGGAAGTCGGCCTCGAACCGAAGCGAAATGCCGCCTCATTGCTCCATAGCAGTGAGGCGCTGCTGGCCGGATAAGAAGTAGCTGATGCACCCGTTGCTTGCAGAAGTATCCAGCCTGCACGTCTTGACGTGACCGACCTGGACCAAAAAATTCAACAAAGGGAGATGAGGATGAAAGCGAAACTGGTCGCCATGACTTCTGTCGCGCTTGCCGCATGCGGCGGGGGCGGTGGTAGCGGCAGCAACAACGCAGCGTCGGCGACGCCAGCGAGAACGCCCGCTGCCTGTACCGCCGGGCCTTACACAACCGACCTTGCGAAGGTCTGCAACGACCCGAATGGCAACGTCGTGACGGCCTATGTCTATGCGCTGCCGACCACGATCATTCCCGACGGGACGGTGATCTCGGCAGACACTACATGGTCGCCGGATGGCTCCCCTTACTTCATTGCAGGAACGGTGCGGGTCGCCAAAGGTGCAACCCTCACGGTGGGCGACGGTACCATCGTTGAGTCGTTCAAGCCGGTGCCGTGTACGGCCGACTGCATCGGACAGATTCCGACCAAAGGCAT
The DNA here is from genome assembly GCA_001319865.1 of Burkholderia sp. E7m39. GTDB lineage: Bacteria > Pseudomonadota > Gammaproteobacteria > Burkholderiales > Burkholderiaceae > Paraburkholderia > Paraburkholderia bengalensis. Next base: position 10,157 of record BBSL01000425.1, read on the forward strand.
TATCGATGTCGCGGGCGCGATGAACGTGGGAAAAACCAACCAGGCCCAGCTACTCGGCGTCACCGTCAGCAACGTGGACCCGCAAACGGGTGGTGGTCTCGTCAGCATTCAGCACACGCTGCTCCAGGACGCATTCGTACAGATCAGCAATGCGGCAGCGTTTTCGATGACATACAGCCAGGCCTATCGCCTGAATGTCACCCCGATTGTTCGGGCCGGCGTGACTACCTATCAGGCGGGCACGAATGGATATCCGAGCTTCAGCAATGCAACTGTCAGATACAACACGTTCGTCGACTCGGCCGCCTTTGCGTTCGACCCGTCCGTGATCGT
>BBSL01000426.1 GCA_001319865.1 Burkholderia sp. E7m39
GCACCAACACGAGTAATCCGCGCCTGCCGAACGTGATTAACTACGCTCCTCCGGCAGCGAGTCCCGATCCGGCGACACCCGCAGATCCGCAAAGCGGCACGCCGAACGTCTGAGGACGCAAGCGCACATGGCTGCCTAGCTACGTGGGACCGCCTCCGCGAGCGACTTGCCGCGCGCCAAGCGCGGAGCTGCCGCTCGCGGAGCCATTTGCATTGGCCTGGGCAAGCGCCCTTCCAGCAAACGCCGTTGCCATGCCGGCTGCTGCGCCCACGGTGCGCCCGCTGATCGAGACAGAGCCAGTGGACGATTTGCTTGTCCACTGGCAAAGCCCTCTGACTGCCGAAATCCCGACTGTGAGCGGCCTACTTCGTGGCGAAGACCGAGATCCCCCCGTTCGGGAACGCACCGGCGCCTGCCTGGAACGGCACGTAGACCTGTCCAAGTCCGCTATCGATTGCAACTGAGTGCGCGCCCGTTCCTACTGCGACGGTGTAGAGCAACTTGCGTGTCGTGCCGTCGATGACGCCCATTTGCGGCGTGAATCCCGACGCCGCTGCCGTGCCGCTCGTCACCCAATGACGCGCAGGCAGGAAGTAGCGATTCGACACGGGATCGTAAGCGACCTGGTCCGTTCCTCCGAACGGAATCGATGCCAGTTGCGAACCCGTGTTGCGATCGAGAATCAACGTAATCAGCGCACTACCCGCATCTGGGTCGCAGCCGATCAGCACATCGCTGTTCGGCCCGAGCGCAATGCCGGTGGGCGCGCATTTGCCGAGCGGAAAGGACTTGCTGACAGCAGGTGTGCCTGACGTGACGGAACTGGCGGCGATGACGTCGAGTTCGCCGTCCGGGTTGGCCGCCGTTCCATCGTTATTGATCAGGAAGTTCTTTGAGGACGGGTCATACACGCAAGCTTCCAGTCCCGACGAGCCGTTAAAGACCAGTTTCGATACGACTGCCTGCGTCGTGGTCGAGATGAAAGTGACGTACGGTGGCGTCTCGCCGGGGCTCGCGAACATAACGAGATGATCGTCGGGATCGTAGCAGCCTTCGTCGACGCGCGATCCCGATGTACTGATCGGAATCGTCTTGACCGTTTTCATCGCGTTCGTATCGACGATCTTCACAGAATCTACGTCGCCCACATACAGCGTATTCATTCCCGTTACACCGACGATGCCGTCAGGCCCAGAAGCATCTGTACTCGCGCCTGCGCCAGTAAATCCACCTTGAATCTGCGCAATTAGCGTGTTCGATTTCGTGTCGACGACATCGACGGATTTGTTGTTTCGATCCGCGAGATAGTACTTGCCTGCTTCCGTGTAGCCAATGTCGAAACTAAACGCGGGCGTTTTCGAATTGGGCACGGCAATGTTCGTCAACAACTTCGATGGCGTAGGCGCGGGCGTGGATGACGTCGAATTCGAACCGTTGTCTCCTCCTCCACATCCAGCGAGTACGGCCGTGGCCATCAACAACAAGGCCAGTATCGGTTTTTTCATCAGTTGGCTCCTCCGAGCGGCAAAACAGGTGGAAAATGCTTGAGTACTGCACAAGTTGTACTGCTTCGCACTGGAGACAAGGATGAAGAAGGATCAGTAAAAAAGATCGACAAATAATTTAATGATACCCATATGGATATCTGAATGAATGTATGGATTCCGAAACGTCGTCAACCTGTAAACAGCACCATTTCTGTAAGTTTTATTCGATGCGAAAAATATGGAACGACAATGAGAATTGATGCAATCGAAGGCGTGCTGCGACGCCACACTCCTCTGTAGCGCTGACCGGGTTATGAGCGCTATGCGAACAGGAACCCGCCGCGTACGAAATGACGCGTTGCACACTGATGTGCGGTCCGTGCACCGACGGCTGATTGCCATCAGACCGTGTAGCAGTGTAGTAAGCCGGGGTTATATTGCAGAAAGCGCGCGTACATCAGAATGGAGCGGTACGGTGGCTGGGGAGCTACGAAGGTCAGGGAAAACGCCTGGCTTAGCGCTCATGCATCTAGCGCAGCAAAACGGAAAATCGCGCAGTAATTGCTGGTTTGATTAAAGTCGAAAGACAATGTGGCGTAAAGATTTCCGGAATAAAAAATAAAAGATCGGCGATGCCAAATGGTCCTTTCTTAAGGCTAAGTTAAGATTTCGAATCTGATGCAGACATGAACGCAATCTCCGGGCGGCATAAAATTATCGCCTCTTGGCAAAATAGAGGTCCGCCCGGAAGCCCACTTCGCAGATACACGCCCGGCCTTTCAGGTCCGGAACTCAGATTTCACGCTTGTATAAAGCCGTCGGTACCGACCGTACCGCTCCTCACTTTCGGCCTGCAAATCGGCTTGTGGTTCAAAGGTCTCCAGAACCAACGGCATCGAGCACACGGCGGAGACATCGTCTTTCCCGAGTGCGAGGCGAGCGAGCCGCGCCGCGCCCAGAGCGGCGCCAATGTCGCTTCCTTGATGGAGATGAAGTGGAAAACCCAGCGCCGTCGCGCACAGACTTCCCCAGAACGCGCTCCTGGAACCGCCGCCGACAAACGATGCACCCTCAAGCGTCGTGCCAGCGCCACGCAACGCCGCGTAACCATCCGACATCGCAAACGCGACGCCCTCCATCACGCTATAGGCGAGATGCTCGGCGCGATGCGATCCCGTCATGCCAAAGAAGGCGCCTTTTGCCGTTGCATCGTTATGAGGCGTTCGTTCGCCGTTCAGGTACGGAAGGAATATCGGCGGATTGCCGTCTCGCCCTTGCGGCGCGATAGCGACGAGTTCGGACACATCCGTCTTCAACAGCGCCGACAGCCATTGCAGGCTGGCGGCCGCGGAGAGGATCACGCTCATTTGATGCCATTGGCGAGGCAGGCAGTGACAGAACGCATGAACGGCCTGTTCGGGATTCGGCGCATATCGCGCGGTACTGGCGAACAGTACGCCCGATGTTCCCAGCGACAGAAACGCGTCGCCCGGATTCACGACCCCGATGCCCACGGCGCTCGCCGCGTTATCCCCCGCGCCGCCGCATACGACGACGGAACCCGCCAAATCCCATTCGCGCCGAAGTTCATCGCGCAGTTGGCCAGCGGGCTCACTTCCTTCCACGAGCCTCGGCATGTTCTCGCGCGACAACCCTGTTGCCGACAGCATCCGATCGGACCAATCGCGTCGCGCGACATCGAGCCACAGCGTTCCCGACGCATCGGACATCTCCGACACGAACTCGCCAGTCAGCTTCCACGCAATATAGTCCTTGGGCAACAGGACTTTATGGACGGATCGATAGACGGCCGGCTCATACTTCGAAAGCCACATGAGCTTGGGAGCCGTAAACCCGGGCATCGCGAGATTGCCTGTGATGGTTCGCGAGTCGGGAACCAGCGCCTCCAGTTCGACACACTCCGCGTAAGCGCGGGTGTCGTTCCATAGAATGGCCGGCCGCAGCACATTGCCGCTGCGGTCCAGGAGCGTGGCCCCATGCATCTGCCCTGAAAGTCCAATGCCACGCAACCTGGAAAATGCAGCCGCGTGCTCGGCCCTGATGCTGCCGATGGCGTCGAGCGTCGCGTTCCACCACGCTTGCGGACTCTGCTCCGACCAATGCGGGTGCGGATTTTCCACACGCAAGCGGACGCCAGCCGTAGCAACGACATTCGATTCGTCGTCGGTGAGCACAACCTTGACCTCGGAGGTGCCCAGGTCGATTCCAAGAAAACTCAAGATCTGATTCCTCTGGTTATGAGGTGCGACGTCACGCTGCTGCGCGATGTTCCGGACGCGAAACCTCGTTGAGCCGATGCAGCGCGCGAAAACGCGACGGCGGCATGCCCTTCTGCGCGAGGAACTGCCGGTTGAAGTTCGATACGTTATTGAAACCGACGCGATAACAGACGTCGGTCACGCTGAGGTCTGTGCACATCAGCAGTTCACAGGCTTCGTTGAGCCTGAGCCGGTTCTGGTACTGAACGAAGGTGCAGCCCGTGTGGCGCTTGAAAAAGCGCGTGAAACTGCTCACGCTCATGCCAGACAGCGCCGCGACGTCTGTTTCGCGCAGATTGCCCGAGAGGTTCTGCTGGATGTACGACAGCACCTGATTAATCGTCGACGACATATAGCGCTGCGCGTTCACGTCATATGACGGCCCCGCAAGCAGCTTCCGGTCCGCGCAGCCGACCAGCTCCTCGAACACGTTCATCAGCAATGCAACCCTGCGCGCGCCATGCGCCGACGACAGCTCCTGCATGAACGGCGTGATGGACAGTCCGAGCGCATCGGGAAACTGAAGTCCGCGTGATGCCTGATCCAGCAGGGCAAGCACCGGGCTCAATTCGGCAAACGCGGCGACCATGCGCTCGACCGCCTCGCGCGAGAATTGCAGCACGAGGTCGCGCGAGGGCACATCGGCGTCGGCGCCTTCGTCGCTGATCCAGTTGTGCGGCAGATTGGGGCCAGTCAGAACGAGATTGCCCGGCGCGAAGTCACCGATGAAATCGCCCACGAAGAACTTCCCCGTCGACGCGCGAATGACGTGCACTTCGTACTCGGGATGGAAGTGCCATTTCGCCACGCTATGCGGATAGTCGTGGGTCCATGCCCGAAAAGATTCATCCTGCCGGGTGTGTACCAGTTCCAGATCTGGACTCATTCGTTGTCTCCTTCGTACCGGCTCACCCGGTTTCTTCTGCGTAGCCGGTTGTGCGCGCTAGTGCATCCCGACTGACGATGTTGGCCGCTCACCCTCAGCGTGCCTGAGTTCCTTGCCCGACGCGAGCGTGAGATTTTCCTCGCTCTGCGCATCGAACACATGCAGGTCTCGGCGGTTCATCTCGAGCGTCACACGCGAGCCAATCGACGGCAGGCTGTCCGACGGCACAAGGGCTGTGACCCGCTCGCCAGAACAGTCGACCGTCACGAGAGCGTCAGCACCGAGGATTTCGACCAGTTCCACCACGCCGCGCATCTTGAGGGAATCGGCCTGGCCGCTTCCATCGGCGATCCGCACGTAATTCGGCCTTATCGCGACCTTGACATCCTGGCCGGCGCTCAAGGACAAGAACCGCGACCCAGAAAGTATCCACGTTTCGTCGAGCACGCGCACGGAAACTGCATCCGACGAACGCCCGATCGTACCCGGCAAGAAGTTCATCGCCGGCGTGCCGATAAACCCTGCAGCAAACAAGGTACGCGGATAGTGATAAAGCTCGCTCGGCGTGCCAGCCTGCTCGATTCTGCCGCCGCGCATCAGGATCACGCGATCGGCCAGCGTCATCGCTTCGAGCTGATCGTGCGTGACATAGACGGTCGTGGTCTGCAAACGTTGATGCAGGCGCTTGATGTCGGTGCGCAATTGCGCACGCAGCTTCGCATCGAGGTTCGACAGCGGTTCGTCGAACAGGAACACATCGGGCGTCTTGATCATCGCGCGTGCAATCGCCGCGCGCTGCTGCTGACCACCCGACATCGCGCGCGGCTTGCGGTCGAGCAGCGTGTCGAGATTGAGCATCGACGCGACTTCGCGCACGCGGCGGTCGATTTCCTGCTTCGGCGTTTTCAGCCGGCGCAGTCCGAACGCGATGTTGTCGTACACGTTCATATGCGGATAGAGCGCGTAGTTCTGGAACACCATCGCGACATTGCGCTCGCGCGCGGGCATCTCATTCACGACCGTCGCGCCGATCGACAGATCGCCGCCCGAAATGCCCTCCAGCCCGGCGATCATGCGCAGCATCGTCGACTTGCCGCAGCCAGACGGCCCGAGCAGCACGACAAATTCGCCGTCGTCGATCTGAAGGTCGAGCGGATGCAGCACGGGCGGGCCGCCATCGTAGTGCTTCGTCAGCCCTTTGCAGACAATATTGGCCATGGCGTTAGTCCATTTCGATCTGGATTTTGACGTCTTCCGGATGACCGGCAGCGGCTTCCTCGAACGCCTTCACGCCTTCCGAAAACGAGAACTTGCGCGAGATGAACGGCTTCACGTCGATCATCCCCGAACTGATCAGCGCCAGCGCGCGCGGGAAGATGTTGGCGTAGCGGAACACGGACTCGAAGCGCAGTTCCTTCGCCTGCATCGCCACTACGTCGAGCGCGACAGGTCCGGGCGGCATGCCGACGAGCACGATGCAACCACCGGGGCATGCGTAATCGAGCAAGGTCTCGAAGACCTTTGCGTTGCCCGACGCCTCGAACACGACGTCGGCGCCCCAGCCTTGCGTCACGTTTGCGACCACATCGGCGAGCGACTGTTCGGTGACGTTGACCGTCGTGACGGCCGGGTTGCCGGCAAAGTGCTTCAGCTTCGCGCCCACCACGTCCGCGAGAATCACGCGCGACGCGCCGCCAGCCAGCGCCGCCAGCGCCGTCATCGCGCCGATCGTCCCGGCGCCGATGACCACGGCCACATCGCCCGGCTTCATCGCCGCCTTCTTCGCGGCCTGCAGGCCGATCGACAAAGGCTCGACAATCGCCCCTTCCGCAAACGACACGTTATCCGGCAAGCGGAACGTGAACGCGGCGGGATGCACGACAAACGGCGTCAGGCAGCCGTGAATGGGCGGCGTCGCCCAGAATCGCACAGCGGGATCGAGGTTGTACATACCGCGCATCGTCGCGGGCGAGTCGAATTGCGGAATGCCCGGCTCCATGCACACGCGGTCGCCCACCTTCAGATGGGTGACGTCCGCGCCGACTTCGACGATCGTGCCCGACGCTTCGTGCCCGAGCACCATCGGCTCTTCGACCTTGAACGGCCCGATGCGGCCATGCGTGTAGTAGTGAACGTCGCTGCCGCACACGCCCACCGTGTGGATCTGGATCTTGACGTCGCGCGGGCCGACGGCCTGAGGCAATTCGATGTCGCGCAGACTCAGTTCGCGGGTGGCTTCCAGTACAAGTGCCTTCACTACAGTCTCCTTACTTTCCTTTGAGCATCGAGTTCAGCAGGCGGCTCAGCGCGCCCACGAAGATAATTGGCGGCAGTGCCAGCAGCACTGTCGAAGCGTTGATCACACCCCACGGCACTTCCTGTCCGAGCGACGTGAATGCGGAAGCCACGACCGGCAGCGTGGCGCTGTGCGAAGAAGTCAGCGCGAGGCCGATCATCAGTTCGTTCCATACCAGCACGAAGCTGAAGATGATCCCGCCCATCAGCGTGCTCGCGCAGGTCGGCAAGGCGATGCGCCAGAACACTTCGTACGGGCCGCAGCCGTCGAGCGTGGCCGCTTCCTCGATTTCGCGCGGCACGCGCTGGAAGACGGGAATGGACAGCCACGTGATGGTCGAAAGCGTCGTCAGCAGATAGGTGACGATCATCGAAAAGCGCGTGTCGTACAGTCCGAGATCGACCCAGATCGCGATCAGCGGAATCGCGACGGCCACGGGAGGCAAGAAGCGTAGCGACAGCAGAAAGAACTGGATGTCGCGCTTGCCCGGCACGTGATAGCGCGCAATCACATACGCGGCCGGCACGCCGAGCAGCGTTCCCAGCAGCACCGCCGTGCCGACGATCACTGAACTGTTGCCGAGCGCGATCAGTACCTCAGGGCTCGAAATCACCTGCCGGTAGTTATCGAGCGTTGGACTGAAAAAGAAGCGCGGCGTCGGCGTGACGATATCGAGCAGGTTCTTCAGCGAATTGAGTACGGCCCAAAACACCGGAAATACAGCAACCAGCGCCAGCGCCACGCCAAACAGGAGAACCGTGCTGCGAGGGATCAGTCTTCCCATTTGTTCACCCGTTTCCAGATAAAAGTGAAAATCAGCGTGGTCGCGACCATCATCAGCACGGCCATGCTCGACGCGTACGACACCTTGCCCGACAAACCGATACCTTGCGAATACGCGTACATGTCCAGCGTTTCCGTCGATACACCCGGGCCGCCTTTGGTCATCACATAGATCAGATCGAACGAACGCAACGACTCGACCATCTTGATGAACACCAGACTCATGATGGGCGCCTTCAGCATCGGCAGCGCGATATATGCATAGACCTGCCACGTCTTCGCATAGTCCAGACGTGCCGCTTCGAGCGGCTCAGGCGGCAAGGTCTCCAGCAGCTTCAGCACGACCACGGAGAAGAACAGTCCCCACTGCCAGATATCGACGAGTGCGACTGCGTAAAGCGCAAGGCCCGGATCAGAAAGAAACGCGGTGTCATGTATGCCGACGAGTCCGAGCATCCAGCTGAGAATGCCCGTCAACGGCGAATACATGAACTTCCAGATAAATGCAGCCGATACCCGCGGCAGCAGCACGGGCGTAATCAGCAATACGCTGATCGCACTGCGCATGCGGCCGTGAACGTGCTCGAACAGATAGATCGCAATGACAATCCCCACCGCTACTGCGCCAACCACCGTAACGATTTCCCAGATTGCCGACACTTCGATCGAATTGACGAAGCGACGATCCGAGAACAGGCGCGCAAAATTGCGAAACCACACGTACTCGCTATCCGAATAGCGCAGCACGCGATTTCTCAGCGCGAGATTGATTGCAGCCACAGTGGGTACCAGACCCAGCACCGCCATCACGAGCAATGGCGGCACGAGAAAGACGAACGGAAGGCTGGTTTTTCCGCGATTGAACATACAACACCTCGACGGACGATGAAACGGGAAGGCAATACCGCCTTCCGGAACGGATCGAACCGGGCAGAGACGTGACACGGCTCTGCCCTCACCTGCACGCGCTGTTACTTGCGTGCGTGCTCCATCGCGTCCTGCGCATATTGCGCGGCGTCGTTCAATGCGCCTGGCACGTCTTTCTGCGTACCCGTAAAGATTTCTTCGAGCGCGACGCCAAGGTTGTCGCCGATATCGGGCCATTGCGCGCTCGGCCAGAACGTGACCTTGGAAACAGGCGTCGTGTCTTTGAGGCCAGCCAGAATCTGCGGCTTCACGTGCTTCTGGAAGTAATCGCTTTGAACCGTACTCGTGCGGTTGTAGTCGCTGAATACGTTTTCGCGCAGACGTGCCTGTTCCTGTTCCTTGCTCGTCGCGAATGCAATGAACTTGCCGGCAGCCTGACGCGTGCATTCGTCCTTGGCGCCGATCGACGAGATGGCGAGACCGTGACCGTATGCGGCCGAAGGCAGCGGTGCAGGCGGCTTCGTATAGCCGACCTTGTCTGCGACACTGGATTTCGTGGGGTCTTCCATCCAGTCCGCGAACGGCGTCGATTCGATCATGAAGGCAACCTTGCCGGAACGGAATGCTTCGAGTGCATTACTCCAGTCGTAGGTCGCCGATCCGGGCGGCGCGTATTTGAAGAGGTCCGTGTAGAGTTGCGTCGCCTTCACTGCAGCAGGCGAATTGAACGCCGCCTGCTGGTTCTTGTCGGTCCACGTGCCGCCCTCTGCGAGCATGAAGGGCGCCCAGCGCCACACGTTCATGCCCGAGCCGCGCTGTCCACGCGCGACCCAGCCATACATGTTCGGCGGCGAGTTCAGCTTCTTGATGTCGGCGACGAGTTCGTCCAGCGTGCGAGGTACGGGCATGTGCGCTTTTTCGAGCACGTCGCGGCGGTAGAAAAGGAAATCCGATCCACCGATCAGCGGCGCAAAGTACGCGACGCCCTTATAGCTCGCGACGTCGCGGCGGCCCGGCAGGAAGTCGTTGTAGTCCGCGTCTTTCGGGTAGTACTTGAGCAAAGGAACGATCCAGCCAGCCGACGCGAACTCAGCGACGTTCGCTTCATCGACGTAATAAACCTGATACGAACCCGCACCCGTCGATGCATCGAGCCGCGACTTCGCGCGTCGATCGTTTTCGCCGAAGTAGCTGATTTCAATCCTGGTGCCCGTGCGCTTCTGATAGTCCGCGAGGGACTTTTCCATGACGGTCAGGCCCAGACTCTTCTGGGCCAATACCTTGAGAACGGGGACGTTGCACGACTGCGCCAACGCCGAGAGAGGCAAAGCCGCGCCGATGAGGGCACACGCTGCTGAATAGCGGAACCTGTTCACTGCTGTCTCCTGAAGGATTTTGTGTCGATCGCGTTGTTATCCTCGGGCGGGCTTCAACACACCCGAGAATACGGTGGCTAAGTTAACACCCACGAAACACGCGATCCACGCCAAAACGGATCAGCAGTTCAATACTTTTTGCTCAGGTTTTGTGCGCAATGCAAAATCAAATACAAACCTGTTGCCCGCGCGGTCAATCCAAACGCTTCATGCAGCCGTTCGTCCGCCGTTGACTCTAAGAACTTCCCCCGTCATAAAACTCGCCTTATCCGACGCGACGAAGACAATTGCGTCCGCAATTTCCTCCGGCGTTCCCGCGCGCTGTAGCGGCACGGTGGCGAGCATCGTCGCCTTGCCTTGTTCGGAACCCGTGATCCGGTCGAGCATCTCCGTTTGAACGGGGCCGGGCGCCACCGCATTGACGCGAATATTGAACGCTGCGGCTTCGAGTGCAGCGGTTTTTGTAAGGCCCTCTACCGCATGCTTGCTGGCAACATACAGCGCATTGCGGGCAGCGCCGCGGATTCCCATCGCCTATCCGGTTCGATGCCGCGACGTCGACCCGCGCATTCCGCGTGGCGGTGACCGATTACTTGTCGGGTTCCCTGTGGAGTTCCCTGCGCAGGTACATCGAGCGGAACGCGCCTGGAACCGAATCCTGGCGGTGCCCTACACCAGTCAGGAAACGAGTACCCGGCTACGAGACAACGATATCGACATATGCATCGGTGGGCTTCAGCAGATGGGCGCCGAATTCAAGCTTCAGCGGCTTTTCACAGAAGGCTGGGTCTGCGCGAGGGATCATCCGCTCGCGCAGTCTCCGATAACCGGGGAGCAGTTCCTCGAAGCCGAGCACCTTCTCGTCTCCCTTTCGGGAGATCCCGTTGGCTTTGCGGATGGCCCGCTGGAGCGCGCCGGTAAGCGCCGTCGAGTTGCGATGACGTTGAATAATTTTTCGGGCGCGGCATCGCTTCTTCTTTCGTCGAACCTGATCGCCGTGCTGCCCGCGGGAGTGGTGCGCACCCATGCCCTCAAAGACCAGATTTACGCATGCGATGTACCGCTGACGCTTGCACCGTTCGATTGTCAAATGGCCTGGCATACGCGATACGATCGCGATTCCGCCCACCGATGGATGCTGGCGCTCATCGCTCAAACGTGTGACCAGATATGGAAAGCAGGCTAGCCGGTTCAGGGCGCGGATTATTTTCTCTTTGCTTGTGAAGCGCCCCCTCGCAACGGCGATCGGGCACGCTGCGCCAACGCAATCTTCCCGCCGGCGAAACGATTGATTCGCCAGCGGTTACCCGTTTTCAACGACTCAGCGCCTGCGGCATGCGGCGCGAATGCCCGATGGTGCATCATCGGGCCCGGTTCCACGCAAGCTACGCGATGCCTTTATCGCCGAACGATGCCGCCAGCGCGCGCAGACCATCGCGGTAGATACCTTCGAAAAGCCTCGACGCTTCCTCGTCGCTCACACCGTTCGGCGTGAACTCACCGCTCCACTCGACGAGCGACGCACCCGCCTCGTCGCTCTCACGCACCTGCAGCGTCGAGCGATAGCCCGTGACGGGAAACGGCGCTTCGAGAATCGAATAGGTGTAGCTGCGCGCGCGGTTGTCGAAGGCTTCCAGACGCTCGACGATCACATCGCCCGTTGGCGTGGCAAGACGCCGCACACGTCCGCCTTCGCTCAATTCGCTCGACGGAATGTAGGGCAGCCAGTCCGGCAGCGAGTCGAAGCCGCCGATCAGTTGCCACACCTTGTCGGGCGAAACGGGAATGCGGATCGACGCATTGGCTTGAGCCATGTCAGTCTCCTTAGGCCTTGACGGGCAGCGGTGCATTGGCGGCGACCAGACCTTGCTCGCGCAACTCGCGCCAGAAGTCTGCGGGAATCGCTTCCTTGACGGCAGCGTGGTCTTCCGCGATACGCTCCGGCTTGCTCGCGCCGGGGATCACTGCGGCGACAACGGGATTGGCCAGCACGAACTGCAGCGCGGCGGCCTTGACGCTGACGTTGTGACGCGCGGCGATCGCCTTGATGCGCTCGACCTTCGCGAGAATTTCAGGCGACGCCTTCTGGTATTCGAAGAGCGCGCCGCCCGCCAGAACGCCCGAGCTATACGGACCGCCAACGACGATCTCCACGTTTTTCGCGGCAGCGGCCGGCAGCAGACGCTGCAATGCACGCTCGTGATCCAGCAGCGAATAGCGGCCCGCAAGCAGGAAACCATCCGGCTTCACTTCCGACAGATCGAGCAGCAGTTCGCACGGCTCGACGCGGTTGACACCCAGCCCCCACGCCTTGATCACGCCTTCGTCGCGCAGACGGTTCAGCACACGGAACGCGCCCTTGCGCGCCGATTCGAACATCGCGAGCCACTCGTCGCCGTAGAAGTCCTGCGCGACGTCGTGTACCCAGACGATGTCCAGACGATCCGTTTTCAGGCGCTTCAGGCTGTCGTCGATCGAGCGCAGCGTTGCGTCAGCGGAGTAGTCGTTGACGATCTTGTTCGGACGGCCAAAGGCGAACACATCCCCTTTCTCGCCGAGATCGCGCGCGCCGACATCCTCGATTTCGTCGAGAATCACGCGGCCTACTTTCGTGCTCAGCACGTAGTCGTCGCGCCTGTAGGCGGAGAGCGCATCGCCCAGCCGGATTTCCGACAGGCCAGCGCCGTACAACGGGGCCGTGTCGAAATAACGCACGCCTTGATCCCACGCTGCCTTGACGGTTGCCAGCGCTTCTTCTTCCGGGATATTACGAAACATGTTGCCCAGCGGCGCAGCGCCGAAACCCAGTTGCGTGCCGGCGGGCAGTTTGTCCTTGATGCTCATGACTTGCTCCTTGATTGAGTCGGTAGTGCAGAGTCTAGGATGGCAAGTTAAGTCTGTCTAAGACATAATTCGACAAACTTGAGTCCGAAGAGGTCTTATATGCTGGATATCCGTCAACTGCATTATTTCGTCGCGGTCGCCGAAGAGGAGCACGTCGGGCGCGCCGCCGAGAAGCTGCACATCTCGCAGTCGCCGCTGAGCCGCCAGATCACCCAGCTCGAGGAAAATCTCGGTCTGACGCTGTTCGAGCGTTCGCAGCAGCGCATCCGGCTGACTACCGATGGGCGCACCTTTCTCGCGGAAACGCAGGCATTCCTGACGCACGCAAAACGGCTGGAATCGTTGGCGCGGCGCCTTGGGCGCGGCGACGAAGGGGGGTTGTGCATCGGCTATCTGGAGAACGCGATGCACTCCGGCGTGCTGCCTCGCGCGCTGCGGCAACTGCGCGCGCAGAAGCCCGACGTGCACATCGCCCTTTACAGCTACCGGTCGGCCGATCAGCTAACTGGCTTGCGTCAGCGCAGCCTCGATATCGCGCTCGTTTGCGAGCCGCTATCGTCCGACGACCCGGACCTCGAATCCGCGCTGGTACTCGACGATCCCATGCTGCTCGCGATTCCCGAGGATCATCCGCTGGCGAACGCGTCGCGCTTCACACGCGACGATCTGGCGGCGCAGAAGTGGATTGCCGTGATGTACGAAGAAGGCGCGCTGCGCCACGACAATTTCATCGCGGCATGTGCGAAAGCCGGGTTCACACCCGACATCGCGATGGAAGCCACCGAGCCGCTGGCGGCACTCGGTCTCGTCGCGGCGGGCCTCGGCGTCACGATGATCCAGCAAAGCCTGCGGCGCCATGCGCCCGCTGGGGTGGTGTTGCATGAACTGTCGTGGTTCAGTTATCGGACGGCGCTATGGGCGGCGTGGCATCGCGTCAACCTGAGACCGCTGGTAGAGCAATTCCGCAGGACGCTGCTGCATCCAGGCGCGGTGGCGCCAATGTCGTCGCATGCATGAGCGGCACGGCAGCGACTGACGTTTGTCCCCCGCTTTAGCGCCGGCCTGCCCGTCCTATACCTTTCGTCGAAAGTTGCTTACTGCCGCGCCGCAACCCGCACCCGCTCGCCTGCGCTGCTTCGTGCCGACGCGATCGACATGCCGAGACCAAGCAGCGTCAGACAGACGACGGGCACCAGCATCGGGGCGCTCGCGTTGCCTGCGATCTTCCCGATGTAGGGCATCAGGTTCTGCGCGAAGAAGCCGCCAAGATTGCCGATCGAATTGATCGCTGCGATGCTCGCTGCAGCGCGGGCGCCTGTGAAGTATCGCGGCGGCAGCGACCAGAAGCACGGATAGAGCAGCGGAATGCATGCCCCGCCCAGCACGAGGGCGGCAAACTGCAGCGGCAGACCGGGCAGCACGAGACTCAGCGCGAAGCCGATCACGCCGACGCCGGCCACCATCGCCATCGCCTTGAGTACCACGCCCTCGCGTTTGAGCTTCGCGGGCAGCCACAGCAGAAGCAGCGCGGAGAGCATCCACGGGATCATGTTGAGCAGGCCGTTGAGCGACGAATGCGAAACGCCACCACTTTTCAGCAACGTCGGCAGCCAGTACGTCACGCCGTAGAGCGAAGTGGACATCAGCATGTAGCCGCACGCGAACATCAGCACGCGTTTGTCGACGAGCGCCCGCCACGGATGCTCCGCGGCCGCTTGCACCGGCGCCTCGCGCCGGAGCGCCGCGATCATCAGATCCTTCTCTTCGTTGGAAAGGAACGGCGCGCGTTCGACGGACTCAGGCAGAAAGCGCAACGCAACGAGTGCGACGATGACGGCGGGCATCCCCGTTGCCACGAACACCCATTGCCAGCCGGCGAGACCAAGATTGCCATCCAGCGACAACAGCAAGCCGCCCGCGAGCGAGCCCAGCATGTTGGCGAGCGCACTGCCCAGTGTGAAGAAGCCGAGCATGCGCGTGCGATGACTCTGCGGAAACCAGAGCGTCAGATAGAAGATCACGCCCGGATAGAAGCCGGCTTCGGCGACACCCAGTGCGAAGCGGAACACATAGAAGAGTCCCGTTGAATGCGTGAATGCCATCGCCACGGTAATGGCGCCCCAGGTCGCCATGATGCGAGCGAGCCACAGGCGCGCGCCGAAACGATGCAGCGCAAGCGTGCTCGGCACCTCGAACAGCAGATAGCCGATAAAGAACAGCGACGCGCCCAGACCATAGGACGCCTCCGACATCCCCAGCGCGTGCACCATCTGCAGCTTCGCAAAGCCGACGTTCTGCCGGTCGATAAACGCGATCAGGAACATCACGATCAAAAGCGGCATCAGCCGCCAGGCGATCTTCTTCACGACAGCCTGCTCGGCACTCAAGGTTTGGCTCACGATCCATCTCCGTTCAAGAATTCATATATATGTTCAGTTGAATCCGATTTTGAAACAATGGGTAGAAACCCGCTCACCTAGAAATAAAGGCATTGATACGGGTTATCACCAATCCATCGGCGGGCTCCATCATGAAATCATGTATATGAATTCGACGGAGACTAACATGCATGCCGATGACCGGTTGCCCCGTTACCAGCGTTTGCGCGACGAAATGGTTGCCCTGATCGCCGCCCGCCATTGGCGGCCGGGCGAAGCGATCCCTACTGAGCAGGCCCTCGCCAAAAGCTACGACGTAGCGGTTGGGACGGTTCGCAAGGCCGTCGATCTGCTCGTCGCGGAAGGCCTGCTGGAGCGTTTCCAGGGCAGAGGGACGTTCGTGCGCCGCGCGAGCTTCGATAGCTCCCTGTTTCGCTTCTTCCGCTTTCAGACGCGGCAAGGCGAACGGCGCATTCCGGAGAGCCGCATCTTGCGGCGCGAAGTCGTCGACGCACCGTCGGCAGTCGCCGCGACCTTGCAGATTTCGAGCAGCGCACGCGTGATCCAGATGTCGCGCCTGCGGCTGATCGACGGCGTGCCGATGCTTGCCGAAGAAATCTGGCTGCCCTACGTACGTTTTGCCGCCTTTGCGCAGATGGACCTGAATGAAATTGGTGACCTGCTGTACCCCGTGTACGAGGCGCAGTGCAATCAGGTCGTGGCGTCCGCCACGGAAACGCTGACCGTCGAAGCCATTGGGCCGTTGCACGCACGGCTGTTGCACATCGAGCCGGGTACGCCTGCCGTCGTCATCGAGCGTCTCGCGTACGGCTACGACAGACAGCCGCTCGAATGGCGCCGCTCACGCGGGCCCGCCAGCGAATTCATCTATCAGGCCGAGATCCGCTAACGATCGCACGCCCTCATACCTACGTTGTTCCCAGGCAGGAACGGCGACTCAGGAGACAGCGATGTTCAAGTGGTTCAGCGAGATTTCAGGCAATGAACGCCGGACGTTCTGGGCGTGCTTCGGCGGATGGGCGCTCGATTCGCTCGATGTGCAGATGTTCAGCCTCGTGATTCCGGCGATCATCGCCGAATGGTCGATCAGCCGCACGCAGGCGGGGCTCGTCAGCGGCGTCACGCTGGTGGCGTCGGCGCTGGGTGGCTGGATCGCGGGCATGATGTCGGACCGGCTGGGACGCGTGAAGACGCTGCAATGGACCGTCGCGTTTTTTTCCGTGTTCACCTTCCTGTGCGCGTTCGCGCAGAACTATCCGCAGTTTCTCGTGCTGAAGACACTGCAGGGTTTTGGCTTCGGCGGAGAATGGGCGGCGGGCGCCGTGCTGATGGCCGAGACGATCCGCAACGAACATCGCGGCAAGGCGATGGGCAGCGTGCAGAGCGCATGGGCCGTCGGCTGGGGCGCGGCAGTGCTGCTCTATGCGTTGATGTTCTCGCTACTGCCTGGGGATACCGCGTGGCGCGTGATGTTCGGCATTGGCATCGTTCCCGCGCTGCTGATTCTGTACGTTCGACGCGGCGTGCAGGAGCCTGCCGCGCCGGCACACGCGACGCGCGATGCGCGTGCGCATCAGCAAGACCAGACGCCTGGCCTCGTCGTCGGCATCTTTTCTCCGCAAGTGCTACGCATGACGCTGATCGGCGCACTGCTCGGCGTGGGCGCGCATGGCGGCTATTACGCGCTGATGACGTGGCTGCCCACATTTCTGAAGAGCGAGCGCCACCTGTCGGTGTTGAGCACGGGCGGCTACCTCGCCGTCGTGATCGTCGCGTTTTTTTGCGGGTGCCTCGTGAGTGCGCACCTGCTGGATCGCATCGGGCGCCGCAAGACCATTCTCATGTTTGCAATTTGCTGCGTGATAACGGTGACGGCCTATCTGTTTCTTCCGCTCGGCAATACCGCCATGTTGTTCTTCGGATTTCCACTGGGTTTCTTTGCAGCGGGTATTCCGGCAAGCATGGGCGCGCTGTTCAACGAACTGTACCCGCGCGGAATGCGCGGCACGGGCGTGGGCTTTTGCTACAACTTCGGTCGCGTCGTATCGGCGGGATTTCCGGTGCTTGTGGGGCATATGTCCGCAAATATGTCGCTCGGGACGGCGATCGGCATCGATGCGGGACTCGCCTACGCGATTGTCGTGCTGTCCGTGCTGATGCTGCCGGAGACGCGCGGCCGCGCACTCGGCGAAGCCACACTTGAGTCGGAACATGCAGGCGCGCTTTCTCACGCGCAAAGGCATTGACGCGCGGGGCACTCGCCCGTAGCCGCGCAAGACCAGTAATGAAGGGACGTCCATGATCGAGAAGCCGGAGATAGACGCGAGCCACGAGCAGGTTGCGCATCGTCCTGCCCACATTGCATCTGTCGATACCCATGCTCATGTATTCGAGCGCGGCCTACCGCTCGCCCAGCAGCGCCGCTATGCGCCCGACTACGACGCCACGCTCGATGCATACCTCGCCCAACTGGATACGCACGGCGTGTCGCGCGGCGTGCTCGTGCAGCCCAGCTTTCTTGGCACCGATTGCAGCTATTTGCTGGATGCGCTGCGCCGCGAGCCAAAGCGGCTACGTGGTGTCGCGGTGATCGAGCGTGATTGTCACATCGAGACGCTGACGCAGATGGCGAATGCGGGCATTGCGGGGATTCGGCTGAACCTGATCGGGCATGCTGACGTTCCGCTCGACAGATGGTTGAGCGCGCAAACCCTCGCACATGTTCGCGATCTGAGATGGCATGTCGAAGTGCATGCGGAAGCTGCGCGACTGCAGGGCGTCGTCGAGCCGCTTCTGGATGCTGGCGTGAACGTCGTCGTCGATCATTTCGGCAGGCCCGATCCCGATGCTGGTGTACGCGACACGGGCTTTCGCCGTCTTCTTGACCTGGCGGATACGCAGCGCGTGTGGGTGAA
>BBSL01000427.1 GCA_001319865.1 Burkholderia sp. E7m39
GGCGGATACGCAGCGCGTGTGGGTGAAGATATCGGCAGCGTACCGGAACAGGCGGCAGCTTCGCTCGGACGATGATGACGTGCACGAGGCATTTCATTTTCTCAAAGCGGCCTTTGGCGTGCATCGCCTCATGTGGGGCAGCGACTGGCCGCATACGCGGTTCGAAGCGAACGAGGATTTTGCTGACGCATTCGAACTTCTTCGCGCGCTGCTTCCGGTTGAAGAACAGCGCGCGGTGGTCCTGGCGGATACGCCTGCAAGACTTTACAGGTTCGACGTTGCGTGATTCACATGGCGTATTGCAAGGCAAGGACTGGCTAAACGAAAAGCATCACCCGCTCGAACAAACCCGCGAGCGTGAATGGGCCACCCTGACCGCTCGTCCCCCAACCTGCAACGCCTCATGTGTATAGCGGACCTGGATCGTGCACGGTTGGCCGAGCGCATCGCCTTGCAGTACCGTGATGTCCCGCTTAAGCGACACGGCGAGCGCACCTGCTGCCACGCCCGTCGCGGCATCTTCGAATTGCCGCTCGAGATGATTGAAGTTACGCCCCTGATATACGCCATCACGAATGCGGCAATAAACGTACATTCCCGACACGCCGTGCTTGCGGCTCCAGTCGGCAATGCCGGCGAGGTCAGGGTCCAACGTGGCCACCACGGAGGGGGCCGACACGTCGACCAGCAACTTTGCGCTGCCAACCGATGCGAGTCGCGGTACGCCCCTCAACTCGGCCCGACCGACCCGAAGCAACTGAGCCGCTTCCGCTACATCGACAACCAATGGCGGGCACCGCTGCGCCGTGACGCCAACAAAAATACCGCCGTCGACGCGCTCCACCTCGAGCACCTGCCGATGCATGCTCGTGACGAACCGGGCCCGTCGGGTGCCCGGAGATCGCTCAAAGAACACCGCGCCCGCCGCAAGCGTTGCATGCAGGCAAAGGGGACTGCGGGCGTGCGGATAGTAGTAGTCAAGCTGTATATCACCAGCAGCATTCGCTTCCATAAACACCGTCGCGTTTGCGCTTTGCCGCCCAGCGAACTCTAGCCGCTCCGGTTCAGCCAAAGCTGACTCCTCTACCACGACCGCGGCATTGCCACTCTCATCCGTACGGCCGAAGCAAAGCATGCGATGCATCTTCATCGCCTTGGCACCCCCTCAAGCGCGTGGCGTACACGAGTTTCGCCTCGGTACGTTCAGGTTTTAGTGCGCGACGTGATCCGTTCGCGCCAGGTACTGTTCCAGTTTTCGCAGGCCGATGGTCAGTGCGAACGTCATCAGCCAATACGCGGCGGCGATCGCCAGATAAGGCTCCCAATAGCGGCCGTAGGCACCTGCCACCGTCCGCGCGGCGTACGCCATCTCCCCCAGGCCGATTGCGGAGACCAACGATGTGTCCTTGAGCAGGGAAATCATGTTGTTGCCCAATGGCGGCAGCATGCGCCGGAATGCCTGCGGAATCACCACATAACGCATCATCTGGCCATGCGTGAGGCCCAGTGACAAGCTGGCTTGACGCTGGCCACGCTCAATCGACTGTATGCCGGCGCGAAAAACTTCCGAAATATAGGCACCCGAGTTCAACGTGAGCGCAACGACGCCGGAGATCAGTGCGCCATAATCCTGCTTCAGCGTGCGAGCCAGATCGCCTCTGATGAAAAGGCCGCTCACCGGATGGATAAATAGCGGCATCACCGCAAAGTGCATCAACAGAATCTGCACGAACAACGGCGTGCCGCGAAAAAAGCTGACGTACGCCGTCGACGGCCAGCGAAGCAGATATTTGCACGCGGCCTTCCACGGTTGGTGTCTCGCGTCGGCCAGCCGCGCCAGTGCCAACAGCAGCCCCAGGGCACAGCCCATCAGCACACACACCACGGTCATGCCCACGGTGACCAATGCGCCTTGCCAGAACAGCTGCTTGTACTCTACGAGGATATCCGGGCGGAACCACCCAAACCACATGACTGGATTGCTGTCTTCCATGCTCGCTTTTTAGAAAAACCAGGACCGACGAACGGCCAGGTGTCGTTGTGACGCACGCCCTGGCCCCGCCCTATACACGCAGTCACATCAGCCAATCACTGAGGCTTGAAATCCTGGTTGAACCACTTCTTGTAGATCACGTCATAACTGCCATCCGCACGGATCGCCGCAAGGCCTGCGTTGATTTTCTCCAGCAAGGCCTTGTCGCCTTTGCGTACGACGATGCCGTAATACTCCTTGGGAAAATTGGCGTCTTCGACAGTCTTAAGGCCAGGATTCTGCGAAACACGGTACGCGATGACACCATTGTCGCCTATGGCAGCGTCGACACCGCCTGAAGCCAGCTCGGAGATGATGAGCGGCGTGCTTTCAAAACGCCGAATATTCGGATTGGTCTTGCCTACTTCACGGCTCATGACATCGTCGGCCGTGGAGCCGCTGACCACCGATACCTTCTTGCTATCAAGGTCTTTCAGTGACTTCACCGGGCTGTTCTTGGGCACGGCGATCAACTGACGCGCATCGAAGTACGGCGACGAAAAATCGAAGCTCTGCTTTCGCTTCTCGTTGATGGTGACGCCTGAGATGACAAAGTCGACGTCGCCATTGTTGAGCGACGCAAAAATGCTGGTGAACGGCGTATTCACGATGCGCAACTTCATGTGCTGCTGTTTGGCGATGGCATTGACGATGTCAATGTCAAATCCGACGATCTGCTTGTCCTTGTTCTCGAACGCGAACGGCGTGTAAGTGGCACTCGATGCCACCACCAGTTCTCGATCTTGCGCCTGTGCACCGGCAGAACCGAAAACATAGACGGCCACCGACGCGGCCAAAGTAAGGATAATTTTCTTCATAACTGGATCGCCCGAGTGTGGGTAAAAAAGTAGGGATTATATGGCTAACCAAAAAAACCCTTTACCCTCGACCCGTTGAGCGTCGATGCGCCCATCGCCGACAGGTGCTTAAGTCGCCGATCATGCTGGCAAGCTGGCCCAACGCTCGGATCGGGTTGCGCAGTCTCGATCTATGCGATCAGTCAGGGAAAAGATGATGGCCTGAAAGTGCCCGTGCAAATGCTGCTCTTTGGACGTGCGGATGGCGTGTGACAGACGAAGAGAGTCTGATGGCAAGAACGCGGCGCCGCCGGGCCTTATGTCAAGCGGCCGCGGGGGCAACCGGCTGGCAGCGAACGCTGTGGCGGGCGGTCATCGCTATGTGTTCCGCTGCAGAAGGACTACTACCCGGCATTACCTATCCGATGCGCCACCGAGCGAATCCTGCTTCTTCGCATGAACCTCAAGACAAGATCGAACGCGGCAATAGCGACCATTGGGAACAAGAGAAACCACGCAATCAGGATGATGGGACCGCGCATCACAAGATAGAGCGTGGCAAGCGAAGCAAGGTACAGGCCGCACTCTAAGCCCAGAGGTCTCTCGACCATGACGCGAGCGTACATGCGATAGACAATTGACGTAAGTAGCAAATAACCCAGGTTGTAAAGCACGATTCCGCATAGCCCAGAATCGACGATCCTGTCGAACAGAAAATCGAAATACATCGGCGCCCGCACCACATGTGCCTCGTAAAGAATAGCCGACACGTCGAAATTGGGTTTTTCTGGAAAGAGCATGCGCGGCGCAAACGAGGTCGCAACCTGCATGAACCAGTATCCGTAATGATAAAGTTGGTGATCGATGACGTACTGAACGTAGCTCAGGTAATCGACGGTCGCATCGGCGTGTGCCATGTAGTTGCTATTTGACGCGGACACCATGAATCCAGGTAGCGTCCTCATGCCACTACCGGACAACGCTTCGAAGAGCGAGATCTTCATCTGCTTTTGCCAGTCGGCCAACAAGGCTACAAGCAGAATGCAGACGGCCAGCAAAGCCGTCCGGATTGACATGATTCGTTTATTCAAACGCGGACGGGTGACGAGAAGCGCGAGTCCCGTCACGACCATTGGCACAAGCATGCTGGTACGGTTCGCCGCTCCCAACGAAAATACTTCGCTTGTATATCCGCAGGCGACAATCAGTGCGCCCCATCGCCTCTGATTCGCGTAGCCGAGTTGTACGGCAGCAAACGAAACCAGCATGAACGAACCGAACATCGAAGCCAATGGCAGCGACGACAGATCCAGTTGTACGACGGCAGCATTGGCAAAACTCGTGAGGACAAACATTAACAACGTCAGTTTCCCAGGGCCTTTGCCAACAAAATTCCGATTTGGGTATACGACTACTGCGCTCTCCTTCCAGAACAACAGTACAAGCAGTGTCGAAAGAATGACGCCATAGCCATAGACCGTCAGCGCACCCGTATAGCGTTGAAGCTGAACACCATCCTGCAAAAGCAGAACGAGGATGCCATAGCAATGTGTGAAAGACCATGCAGTGAGCGCGAAGAGGTACACACACCTGTAGTCGAGTAACGATCGATAGCGATGCGCCACCGAAATAAACATGCAGATTGGCAAAAGAATGCTGCAGGCGGCGCCCCACGCAGCATCGAATGGAAGGAGGATAGCGAGATCGACGCCCACAAACAGGGAGACCAGTGGCAATCGTGCCATTCCGCGCGAGAACGTCACGTCCCTGTCAAGCGTTGAGCGGACCACGAATACCTCCTCTCCGCGATTTTTGCGCGGACTTGACCTGCACGCGATTACGCGCTCGCGCCCACCAGGTACAAAACGCAATTGATTCAGGTCTGGTGGCCCACACCCAGCATCGTTCTGCTGCGCAGGCGATACTCTGTCGGCGGCATCCCAAAGCGCTTTCGGAAGATCTTTGCGAGCCGCGTACCGTCCGACATGCCGCATCGTCTCGCTATCTTGTCGACAGGCAGCTGACTTTCCGCCAGTAAGTGGCAGGTCTTTTCGAGCCTGGCGCGAAGCAGATATTCGGATGGCGTCATTCCGATCTGCTGACGAAAGCGTCGCAAGAAATTGCGCTCACTCATTGCAACGGTACGCGCCACGTCCGATACGGTAACCGCGTGCTCCAGATTGGACTTGAGCCACGTCGCGGACGCATGAATCTTTTCGTCGATGGCGGGTCCTTCATCCCGCGCGCTCAAATGTGTGCGCGTTCCCGGATCTTGGAACCGGAAACGAATTTCGACGGCTTGACTGCTGGCGGCTTCAACGTCTTCGTTGACGTACAACCATCCTGCCGCGATCAGTTCATATGGCGGAGGTCCTCCTTGGGCGAGCGAAGCAAGCAGCTCACATGTGAAAGGCTGAAGCAACAACCGCAGACGGTGCGTTGCTCCGGACGTGACGACAGGCACTTGCATCGCGGTAACCTTGTCGATCAGATGCAGCCGCCCGACGATGCTGGAATCGGCGGGTGTGGTTCCCGCTCGCGCTGACGTACGAATCGGAGCGACCGATGAAGCATTCTCCAGTGTACCGTGCTCCTCCGAGATCTCAGCCAAAGCCGCTTTCTCAAACTCGTTCATTCTGGTTCCTCCTATTTAATATGCGGCCATCGAGATCCGGACTGCGGGCAAGCGCGTCCCTCAACACGCTACGCCGTAGACCTGTGTACGCCGCGCGAGTAAATACAACCTACCCGCATAAGAAGTTGCAATCCAGAAACTGCAAACCCAAGACACCTCATAGAGAACGCAGCGCTAAAAGTGTTCGACGCGTTTCACTATGGAGGCAAAGAAAGCTTCAAATGGAAACACTACCTACGTCTTCGATGCCCGATCACACATACTGCGATTCCCGCAAGACTCGCTCGATTTGCCGATAGATGTCTCCAGATCAGCAGATCGGTAGTAAGACGAGGAAATGGTTGACGAAGCAGGACTGAACAGGCCGCTCGGCGTTCTATTCAGAAGTTGCATTTCGCTTTTCTGTTTGATTCCACAACAACGCATATCCAGACCGTAGCCGCTCGCACCATAACCGCGCGCCACATAGAGACATTACTGCATTGCAACACTGTTGCGGATTGATTTACTTAATGCACTCTTCGTCTTGATTCGTCAGGACATATATTTCCAGTACATCTTTATATTCCGAAACGGCCAGCATGGACCCGCCAAGAACAGAAACCGAAGTAGCAGGATCTCAAATTTGGAGCCCTCGAAAATACCCGGGAATATCGATCTTCTTCAGGATGCGACATTCGATGAAAATGCAACGTTTCAGAAAAGCATCATCACAAACGTCTGATCATTGAAGTTGGCGGGCCGGAAAAGACAACTGACCGGCATCGCAAATTGGGCTGTCGTTAATCGCGACTCTCATGGGCGAAGAGAATCCAGACGTTCCTTATTGTGGAAGCGCGGAGAACCGTTGCGGCGCGCACACTCTGCTGCACAGGCGTCGATAATTTCCTTGACAACATTGCTGGAATCAAACCTCGACACGGATGCGCGCACCGCGGAGCTTTCCGGAAGCTGGCGGTCTCCCGTCACGATGCCTTCCAATATTGCGGCTAACTCCTCCGCTTGACCGGCTTTATAAAGCCAACCGTTGACACCTGTTTCCACGATATCCCGCGCACCCGCGCAATCGGAACTGACACATGGCAACCCTCTTGCCATCGCTTCAGACAAAACCATGGGGAACCCTTCAACGGTCGATGTCAAAACCAGCGCCGAAGCAGACTCGATGTTCTCCCAAGGGTCGACTTTCCACCCCAGCCATTCGATCCGATCGGTCAAGCCGTATCGATGTGCACAATTCATCAGCTTTTTTTGGTCTGGGCCGTCACCGATGATTGTCGCCTTCCACTTTCCCCCAACGCCCGCAAGCGCAATCAAAAGATCCTTGATATTCTTTGGATACTCATAAGTCAGTCGACCGACGTACAGGAATCGCTTCTCCCTTTCTGGACGCGTGATCTCTTGCGAGCTGTGCTTCACATCGACCGGATTGTGTACCAGATAAATGCGCTGCCCTTTCAGTTCCGCAGCGTTCGATAACAACCGTTCGTTTGCTGAATTGATACAGAGGTGAAAGTCCGCAGTGCGCAGCTCCGATATGTGCTCGTCTTGCAGCGTCTCATGAAACCACGCGCCAATTGGCGCCTCATGTAGAAGAAGAGACCTGATCGGACGCGCGAGTTTTAGCGCTGCACCATCGGCGCACAAAAGAACATCGGGCTTAAACTGTCGCAACGCTATGGCGGATAGCAACGCATATTTGACATAGCGCCGCCAGCGGCTTTCACGCGGGTCTCCGATCACGCAACTATTCAGGCCTTCCAGCCAGCCCTCATGCGTCGACCCGCCCAAAAGAAAGAGCTTTCCTTCATGCCCCTGTCGGGTTATCTCGCCCAGGACGCGAGCTATCACCGTTTCCATCCCGCCCCGTCCAAGACGGCCGAAGCACAAGATCGCTATTCTCATCGCCCTTCCTCCTGGATGGCCCGCGCCGTTGCCGGGTGGGTGTCCATCGGCTCACCCTTCTTTTTATGTCTATCACGGCGAGATCGCCCGCCTGGTTCCAGGTGTGCACGCCATCGAAGCCCTTGAGCGGTTCCCAGATACGTACGACTCGCTCGGCATATGTCGTCCTGGTAAGCGTGGTTACCTCGCATAAAACTACGGCTGCACCATAGGCGCGTTCGCAATCCTGAGCTGGGCGGATCAACCTGTTCGTCCCGTCCCGGAAAACGTTTCCGGCCATTCTCGCCGACCTGCAATCCGACACGATGGGGTTGAGTGGATGCGGCGTCCATGGCCCAAATGGATTATCGGCGTAGAACAGAGACAATTCATCGTAGTTTGGCTCTCCACTGCTCGCGATGCTGGTCCACATCCACCACGTGTCATTCTCGTGAAAGAGCGTCGTGTCGGCAGCGATGACGTCATTGAGCAACACCTTGTGCAATTCCCAGACTACGGGAAATGTGGATGCACGATATACCTCTATCGTTCCATTCGCCGACGTCTCCGGAATCATAAAGATTGCGCCGCCATACTCGAACAAAAACGGATAGGAAAGGTGGTACGGGCGGCGTAGCACGACTTGTGGCTCGCCGATGAATCGCTCTCCCCGTGAGTCGATCACTACATGGCTAATAACGCCGCAATTATCCTCATAAGAAAGTTCTTCGAAGAAAAGATGAGACTGACCTGACTTGTCAGTCCACAGAAATGGATCGGCATAGAAATGATCGCTGCGTCCGGGTAGGTGGTGCCACTCCCGTTCGGACAGAACTGCCGGCAGCGGCCCCCCAACTCGTCGACCCAACTTCGGCAACGACGGCTCGCACCGGCGACGCTCCAACCTGTGTGTGGCAAGCGTCCAATGCTCATCATGGTATAAGAACGACGCAATCTTCCGCCTAACCCGCTTGAATAGATGATGTGCACCAAACCGCAACACGATGCCTATGGAGACACGGTCTTTCGTGTCCGGCAATGGTCCGGAAATTTCACCCAGATCGCGGGACTCGACACCGGGCTCACGCCGCGCCCGACCTAACAGCGCCTCACAACGGCGCACGCACTGCTCGAGCGATCTGCAAAAAGCGTCCTTCTCCGGCAGCGCGAGATAAGACTCGGCAAGCACGCGATGTGTCGATTTTCCAGAGTCGCGCTCCAGCACCTGAATGTGCGGTGTAATCCTACGAAGCAATACGTTCCACAACGCAGCCATACCCGGCCTGCCATTGAACAGCACGACAAAGTCTGACTCGAGGTCAATACCCGTCAGTGATTCGTTCCTTGCCCGTCTTGTTGTGTGTTGCTCGATCCACATCCAGACTCTAAGCGATGCAGGATACTGCCTCGTATGCATCACCCCTCCTCATATTGGTGTTGGCTGAGTCGACGTTCCTGCGATTGCGAATCCTTACCCCATTGAAGGCACAACCCCCATCGCTGGAGCTTCGCGTGCATGCGCGCGATAACGCGACACCACTCGTTCCATCGCATCCAGCATCGTCGAGCCAGCCGCTGACCAGTTCAGCCTACTCGAATACTGCTCAAAGGCCCCCAGACACAGGTTCAGATACTTCTCGCGCTCGCTCATTGTGTTGACGATGTAATCCGCCCATACCTCCGGCGGATCGTCTAACGCAAAGAGGTTCCCGTTGACGCCCGGTATGACTGAAGTCGGAGTTCCGCCCGTCTTATTGGCAAGAATCGGAACGCCAAAAGAGCACGCCTCCGAGAACACGTTCGCATTGCATTCGGCGACGGCGGGATGAATAAGAAATGTCGCGCGTGCAAAGCTGGCCTGAATCGTTCGCGACTGTTGCTCGTTATCTCTTGAAAGGAAGCCATATTCCATCGCCCACTCGCGTCTAGCACCCGGCCTGCATCCGATGATATCGATGAACGCTTTAATACCGAGTTGACGCAGCTTTTCCGTTACTGCCAGTGCAAACTCGCCATTTTTTCGCTCCCAGGCTACGCCTACGAAGAGCAGTCTGATCTCGTCGCCACGCAAACGGTCCACTGACAGGCAGCGAACAGTCGATGCCTCCAGCCCGCTGGAAAAGTTGGAGCCGAACGGAATCACACGTACTTTCGATGAGTCAAGCCTGTAAAGCGATACGGCGCGCTTGGCGGCCCAATCGGAGCTGAATACGACCATATCGGAGGTCTCGAGCGAGATTCGCTCGAGGATGTCGCCATCGCGCCGGTTACGCGTGGTCATCTTTTCGAACTCAGGATAATAGTCGACGATTCCGCCAAAGCTCGTATCTGTCCAGATAATCTTCGGCACCTCCGTTTTCACATAGGTGACCGCGATCGCACCAGGCGAGAGCACAAGATCCACATCCAGTTCCCGCAATTTTCGGCTCGCCTGTTCCGAATAGGCCCGTACTACGGACGGCTCGCGCTCGAGTTGATGAACATTTCCAAGGAGCCTTGCACACAGCGAGCGCGCCAGTGCCGGTGCATCCGGCTGCTTGCGAAGACCGCCGATATAGACAATTTCCGCGCCCGCGCTGGCAAGCGCTCGAGGAATTTGATAACCCGCCCCGGACCATGCATTCGGATCGTGTGCGTCATAGGGCGTAATATAGGCAATCTTCATTTCAGTTCCCTTTGTGACTAGCGGTATTCAGCGTTGCGGTCATGATGGAAGGTCACGCATAACCTCTAAGCATCGAACGGAGCATGATGAAGAGAATCGTGAATTGCTTTGGTGCCCACAACAGATGGCCAACTCGCTGATCGAACGTCTGACGCTCTCTTCCCATCGCGTCGGCGAATAAACGAACGTACTCGTCGTCGAGTTTTTGTATGTATTCTGGGCCGCCCGTAATCGTTTCTGCGTAGCGGCGGAATGCACCCAGTGGTCGCGATATACCGTAGAACCGTCGTCCCTGCAGCTTGAAACGCAAAAAGAGTTCGGCATCCCAGCAGACCCGGTTGTCCTCGTTAAAGCCGCCCGCCTCTTTGTAAACTGAAGCGCGAAAGAAGTAGCCTTGCTGAAACAGATTCATCGCCTGGTAGGCGAAAAAGCGTTTTCCAAACGAGGACGGAAAGTATCGCCGGATTAATGCGTCTTCCTGATCGGCAATGTACCCGCCGCCGTGAAGCACATCGACGGTTGGCTCCCGGTCAAAGAAGCCGCTGACGAATCGCAGCGATCTGGGAAGCAGGAAGTCGTCTGCATTCACGAAACAATAAATCTGGCCGGTTGCCCGTTTAAAGCCGTTGTTCAATCCGTCCGCTGGCCCTCTATCTGTCTCGTAGACACGGACGACGCTGTCGCCATACGAATCGATGATGTCGCGACTGCCGTCGGTGCTTCCCGGGTCTACCACGATCATCTCGATAGGCACGCCGTCTTGCCACAACACGGAATCAATGCATCGACGCAGATACTTACCCTTGTTAAAGGAAATCGTCACCACGGAAATCTTGTTCACCGGAGTCCTCGTGTACGTAAGTAATGGGTGATGGCTAATGAATTCGACCGACGACCATCATTCCCATTTGCAACGATGTCAGGAAAGGGAGTTCGTCTTTATACTTTCGGTACGACGGCTCCCACGAGCCACAAGCAGCTTTCCATACAGCGCATTGAGTTGATCACCGTACTTGTCCTGGCTGTGTTGGTCGCGAACGAAGGTCCGGTTTCGTACGCCAATGTCTCGAACCAGCGAAGGATCGTTCAGCGCCTTCTCAATCGCCAGTCGTAGCAATGCAGCGTCGCCGGGTGGCACAAGCGAGCCATGCACGCCATCTTCAACGACGCTTCCCGCATTGGGCGTCGTGATCACGTAGCACCCACATGCGAGTGCTTCGAACACCACTCGCGCCGAGCCTTCGGCCAAGGACGGAAACAGAAATATCGGTATCCCCGACATCAATTCCGCCAGCTTCTGTCTGGAGACGAATCCCAGATGGTGAACGTTAGAGCGGGAAAGGAACGCCTGATAAATATGACGCTCTTTCTCATTGATGCCGCCCGCGACGGTCAGCACCCAGTCCTTCGAAGCCGTCGCTTCCAACGCCTGAATGACGAGATCGAATCCCTTTCGTCTGGATACCTCGCCGGCAAAAAGGATATGGTTCGCTCCACTCGGTTGAGCAGCCGGCGGAACACAGTCGACGAACTTCTCGTCCAGACCTTGATAGACGACGCTAATCTTGTTTTTGGGTGTTCGATGCAACATCAGCGTTGTGCGGACGAATTCGGAATTCACGAGCACGTGATCTGCCGCGTCGATATCCGCCATTACCCGCTTCCACATAGGCGATAATTTTGTCCTCGGGATCAGATCCGGGGTGGGGATGACTCCGCCATGATCGACCATGAACTCGAGTACCAACGGACTAGCAATCGAGTGATCGCAAAGACACAGCATGCCCATCCGCTTTGCGAGATCTACGGAACTTCCGCCATATCCTGCCCGATAGTGATAGATCTGCGCCTGACTCCGCGCAATCGGCCGACGCGCAAGCCAGCCATACAACAGAAGGCCTATGCTCTGCAGCCGGTTGTTGAGGTCATGAAGGTGAAGTAGCTTTCCGCACGCCACACCAAACTGGATGAATAACTCGGCTAACCAGACCGATTTCACGCGCGATTCGGGAAGTCCAGAGCTTGCACGATCGAGGAACCGCGCCACGGGCGGAGACAGTCGGGCAATCCATCTGGCTGTCGGCCCTATCAAACGCCCGGTAGGATAGGCACCGGTCAGAAACATATCGAGCGCCCCTCGCCGCGCGGCCTCGACGGCAGCGGAAACCAGATGAAACCGGAACACACCGTTCGAAATGATCACTTTGTGCATGGCGCTTCACGTATCTCTCGTAGTAGTACTTAATTACTAGCCGTTACCTATATTCCGATCGTCTGGCATTCGACACTTCTTGCTATCTACTGCGTACGGGTTCATCGTGTAGCCAGGACAGACCCGCACTCGTTAGCGTATTGCCCAAGAAATTGCCTGACGTAGATGAAGCAGGTCAACGCCATCACGATCTCGGTAGTCAGCATAGCGAGGGAGGCGCCCTCTATTCCCGACCACCGTCCGGCAATATACGCTGCTGCCAAGCTCAATGCTGATACCGAGACATAGATGATCGATACGGTGCCTAACTGATTGACGGCTGTGAGCAAGATCAATCCAACCTGCCATATTCCGGAAAATGCCGTAATAAGCAGAAGAATGTTGAACAGTACTGGCAAGTAACTGATCTTTCCGTGAGTCCAGATCGAGAGGATGACCGGCGCGGCGAAATAGAGTATCGATGCAACGCCCAGCGAGGCCATCAGTGTCGCGAACGTGCCATATCGATACAGCGTTTGCATCGTCCCGTAGGCGCGTTCGCCGTATCGCCGTGAAAACTCCGGCCAAAGTACGCGACCAAGCATGTTCACAGCCTGAAATCCGACTCGGGACAAGGTTCGATAGGCGCTGAATACGGCGAGTGTCGGTGTGCCGAACATAGTTCCCACCAGCAACACCATGCCCTGCAGACTCAGCGCATTGGCAGCGGGCAGGGATAGATAAGACAGCCCGGGTAAAATCATTGCTGTCAGTTCGCTTCGGCTTGCTTCGCGGGTGTGCCAACGGTACTGCGGATAACGACGGGTCACGTATATCCAGGTCATCACGTTAGCGAGCATACGTCCGCATAGCAAGCCGAGACCCACGTGGAACAGCGATCGACCCAGCACGAGTCCGACTATGCTACCTATCCATTCACTCAGACGGCCGAGATTCAACGCAATGATTCCCTTCGCGTAAGCATCGCTGGCGCGAAAGACGGCTTCAAAAAGCCCGCAGAATACGCACATCAGGGATGTAATGAGCAGCATTGACAATGTCAGCCGGTGCTCGATTTCGGACCCGGTGTCTCCAAAGCTGAAAAGCCACAGCCCGGCGAGCACGACTGTACCGACGACACCGATCGCAAGTAGCGCAAACGCCAGCAGGCTGTGAAAAACGCGCTCCGCACTGCGCACGTCTCCGCCCGCAGCCAGAATCGTCATCCTGTTCATGCCGACGGACAGAATGCCCACGTCCATCGCTGACATATACGCAGGTATGGCCGACAGCATCAGCCATTCGCCATAAAGCGAAATGTTCCAGAAATGCAGGAAGATGGGCAACGACAGCAATTGAATTGCGATCGTTACAGCCTGGCCGAAGACATTCGCGCCCAGCCCCATCGAAATCCTATATAGCCCTCGTCTCATCTTGCCCCTGCGCCATCGGCATATTGGCTTCTGCGACGCTCGAAACCGAAGTTGAACAAAGTCCCGCTCCGCGGCGCTCATATGAGCGAGCGGTACGCAAAGAGGCCATTGAAACGGACGTTAGCGATTGTCGCTATGCAATTTGCTGAAAGGACTCAAGGTATCGTCAAACGTGATCGGGCACGGCACCACCCGAATACGTGTAATAACGTGAGTAGCCCGTCATATAACTCTTCGCGCTCTGGCGTACGTCGGTTACCAGGATTCCGTTGAATTTGACGCCGGCTTGCCTGAACCGTTTATTGGCTTCCGCTATCTCTTCATCGGAATGCGCTCCGTTCCTTATGACAAGCAGCTTGATAGTCGCGAACCTGCCAATCAGCACGGCATCGGTGACCGCAAGCGCCGGCGGTGTATCGACGATAACGAGGTCATAGCGACCCGCCAGTTCGTCGAATGTGCGTTTTGCCGAGTGACGAAGGAGCATCTCGTCGGGTGATGCAAAGAGCGAACCTCTACTCAGGAAATCGACGCCAGGCATGACGCCCTGATGGATGAGTCCCGCGACGGGATGCCCAGCAAGTGCTTCCGCCAGTCCCGCGCCTTGATCGAGCCCAAAGTTCGCGTGCAGGTTTCCACAACGCATGTCCGCATCGACCAGCAGTACCCGCCGCCCCGCAACGGCAGATACAGCCGCGAAATTCACGGACAGGAACGACTTACCCGCGCCTGTTCGGATACCCGTGATCATGACAATGTTGGGTCCTTTTGTCGCGATATCGATCGCGCCTTGCAATGCCACTCTCAGGCTACGTAGGCTTTCGACAGCCTCGTCCTGAGGCGCATGGAGCGCGAGCACCCGTTCGACAGCATTGCTGCCGCCCGTTTGTCGCTGAATGAGTCTCTGACGCGTGCTGCGAGGCACGACTGCGAATACGGGCAACCCTGCCGCGCGCTCGATGTCGCTCGAGCGGTCTGCACGTTTGACGACCGCTGCGCGCGCTTTGGCCATTCCCACGCCAACAAGCACCCCTACCATCCCCGCGATCAAAACGATCAACGACCGTTTGGGTTTGATCGGCGATTCGGGAACCATCGCCCGATCGACGAGCCGCGCGCTACCTAACTCGCCCGCCTCGATCACTCTGAGCTGCTGCGCGTTGTTCAGCATGTTCGTGTAAAGCTCGTTGTTCACACGTACGTCGCGCTGCAGGCGAAGCACGTTTTGCTCGGTATCGGGCAGATGTGCCACACGCTCAGAAAGTCGAGACTGTTCCTGCTTCAATAGTGCGATCTGCTTGTCGACGGTTGCAATGGACGGGGTCGAAGAGGTGAAGCGTTGCAGTATTTCCGCGCGTTGCTGCTGGAGTGCGATCGTCTTTGCACGGTTGTCGGCGACGTCCTTCACGAGTTGCCGTCCCTCTTCGCTGAGATCGATCGTGCCATTCTCATTGCGAAACGCGTTGTACCTTTGTTCCGAATGTTCCAGCTCGCGACGCAGAATAGGCAGTTGGGTGTCGAGAAATTCGAGCGAACGTCGTGCTTCCGCCGACCTGCGCTGCACATTCTGACGAATGTACTCATCGGCCACCGCGTTGACCACGCGTGTGATCTGCGCCGGGTCCGAACCGTCGAGCGACAGCGACACAACACCGGTCTCCTTGGTCTTTTCGGTTATGAAGAGCTCCTTCTGCAAACCGTTGATGGTTTCGAGTGTCGAGTCCCGCCGGAGCTTGAACTGACAGTCGGGAGACGCGATCAGCGTCGCCACCAGCAGCTCAACTGGGCCTTTTACTGTGTCCACCCGCAGCGGCTGCCCCACCTTCCCGCTGGCGAGCAAGTTCCCGCCGGGCCCTCTCAGGTCGAATTCTTCACGATCACGCGCAATCAGAATGAATTCCCGACCTTCAAGTGCCCGCGGAACGTCGAAGCGAGAGACCGTGATTTTCTCGCCACCCCATGCGTAGCGTGAAAGCCCCAACACGGGCGCAGCCCGGTCGTCATCCGTGTGGCGCGAGGCCCACCATCTGCCGATAACCGGGAAGTAGCGCGGGGAGACGTCGATGTAGAGTTGCAGATCACTCACGGCTTCTGCGATGACGAGCCGCGAGCGCATCAATTCCATTTCCGTATCGGCAGTGGTCTTTCCGCTCGAGTTGAGGATTTCCTCGATACGTCCGATCCTTTCGCGATCCCGCTCACGTTCGGATGGTCCACCTGCTTCGACCTGAATGACCGCGTCAGATCGATAAACGGGCGGCGCGAAGCACGCGTACGCGAGGCCCGCCGCAAACACGATTGAGGCTACCGTCGCGACAAGCCGCCATTGTTGGGCGAGCCACGACAACTGGTCCATGAACTGAACTCCGTCTTCGTACCCCGGGTCATATCGACGCATATCGGTAGGTTGACTCATAGCGTTGGTTCACCGTTTCCACAGCGCTTCATATAGAGCGCCGCACAACAGGCGCCTCATGCGATGACACAGTCAATCGTGTGAGGCGTTCGGACTCAATGCTCGCCGATGCATGCACGGGTCGATCATATTCAAATCGAAAGGGCCGCCAATTTTTGTTGACCGATGCCGCCAACATCTTGGCGGGTAAGGAACCGTCAAAGCGCCAACCAATCGGCTTTTGAAGAAACAGCACGGGTATGCTTGATACTGAGGATCAAGGTTGGTTTCGATGAAGCGCACGAACAGTCCCGCGCGAGCAAGGGGGAGCCCAAATTGCCTTCGAGAAGAGACGCGCTCAAGTTATGTCTGGCCAGTTGTGCGCTCAGCGTTCCAGGGCATGCTGAAGGTCCATCTTTAGATCGCGAGGCAGCTCATTCGAACCTGCACGATCAGACAAGCCGTATCGATGACACCGCCTCGCGCAGGGACGCAAGTTGCCCGAGCCCCGCCGATTCGTCGCCAGCCTATACCGTAACCAGTCGAGACGATTCCATCGACGTCAGAACATTTGGGGCGCGCGGCGACGGGCGAACCGACGATACGGCGGCTATCCGCGCCGCTGTCGCCCAGGCATTCCCTACCGGCAGACATGTCTATCTTCCCGCTGGGCGGTATCTCATTAGCGACACGCTCGAACTCTCGCATCGGTATAGCCCCAATGAAGGCGACATCGCAAACAACGTGATCGCGGTGACTTTGACAGGCGACGGACCTCACTCCACGTGGCTGATCTGGGCAAGCGATATTCCACTGAATGTCGCTCGCAAGCCAATGGTGCTCCTTGAAGGCTTCGTTGGATTGCAGCGCCTTACGCTGACGGGCGGCCGCAAATACTCACGTGCCTCGGCTCATACGCCGTTCTTCGGTGTCGTCTGTAAAGGGACGTGTTGGCGAAATGTATTGCAGCAGGTCGACATCCGGTATGTGGCCGTGTGCTTTTCCGCCGGAATCGCAGAACGATATGCGGCCAGCAGACGTCGTGGCATCGAAATAGACCCGGAATCGGGCGGCATCGACCTCAATGTCGATTTTGCGCAAATGCGTATCGTTAACTGTGAATTCCGCTCCGAAGTGGTGGAGTTTGCCGATGGCACGTGGAACCCTGAGACACTCAAAGATAGCCATGGACGATCGCTCGCGGAGCAATGCGTTGCGCTCGAGGTAGGACGACAGCAAAGCGTGAATATCGAGTTCGACAACTGCGTGTTCGACAACTCGAACTCAAAAGCACTTCAGACCATTCGCTTTGCGAATGCGGGCGATGTCATGTTTCGTAACTGCCTCCTGTCCGCACCTTCGATCTCCACAGTCAATACCTATGCGATTCAAGAAGAAACCGACTCTGGCGGTTCCAACATTTATCTCGACCATTGCTATTTGATGGGAGGGGTTGCGTCGCTGAATACCACACAAGGCACTTTACGCATCCGAAACAGCAACGGAGAAAACGTTCCACCCGACACCGCGCTGAACGGTGTAGTGGATCTGGTTCGGGTCGTCGGACAAGGCACCACGATTGATATTGACGGCTTCGACATCGGCCGTGGCAATCATCTGAAACAGATCACGCTCAGCCACGCCGAGCAGTTGCGCGACGCGACGACCAATCCCGCTGGCAATACAACGGCGGCGTATGAACGTCGCCTGTACTCGCTGCGCAATATCACGGGCATCTCGAAGATAAGGTGCGGCCATGAAACGTTTGCTTTCTCGGGACGCATTGAGGCCGTCACAAGCCTGTTACCCGATTTCACCGCAGACCTTGGCAAACGCCGCATCCCTACGTCTTACATGGCGCGCTCTCTGGACGATTCGGCGTGCCGTGCAGGATTTGTATCGACAGTTCAGCGCGGCGGTCAATGGATGTACAGCGCAACGCTCGACGCACATAACTGCATTGCATGGTTCGTGGATGTCGACGCCACGACATGTTATGACTTTTCGGTTGACGTGCACGTCGAACTACAAAGAAATGGCACGCCTGCCGGGGGCGAGTTCAATGTATGCGCTACGTTTCACGACAGAGACAGACGTCTGATCGGCAACGGACCCAATTCAGGTGTTTTCCTGCTTGGCGGCGTCACACCCACCAACGGGTATGGTTTTCTGCAAAGCGGGACCTGCGTCTCCATTCATTCGCAGCACATCGTGCCACCGGCACGCGCGGCATTTGCGCGCATCGAGCTTTCAATTGATCCGCCTGCTTCACGGTACGCTTCCGCGGCGATCGGCAAGGTGCTTTTTGGACCTGCTGGCGCCAATGTGATCTTGCCGTCTGTGATCGCCCCGCCATTCGAGGCTCCCAGCATGCCATCGATGGGTGTCTGGCAGCGCGGCGACTTTGTACGAAAAGCATCTTCCATCCATGCAAACACTCGTCCGAACAGTCCGCCCGCCGTTTTTGGTTGGCTGCGCGAAACGAATGGTAACTCGAATGTCGAGGGTGCCGACTGGCTTGCGCTGGGCGGTCTGTCGAGCGATTAACAATGTCGCAGCTTAGTCTGATTCATGACGAAAGGAACGTTACGAAGACGAGTTACGTGATGCAAAGCCTCGCCTCGGGAACGGCGATAGCCGCTCGCCGGACCATCAGAACGTATGCCGGATGCCTGCAATCGCACCAAGTTGGCCCACACCCGCGGCAGGCGTCGTGCCACCGCCGCCCGCGCTGACGGAATAGCGCGCGTGCGCGCTATTCCACAAGTAAGCAACGTTGCCGTACACTGCCGTGCGCTTCGAGAGGAAGTACGTGGCGCGCAGGCTCGCCATTGTCGCGCGCGCGTCCTGTTGCTGAACGATTACACGATACGCTTCGCCGTCGATGGCCAAGCCGGGCCTCACATAGTATTGCGCGCCGAGAAAGAACAGATTCGAACGCACGTCGCCGCCCGGTCCGCTCGATTCGACGCGACGCCCCACCCATCCACCGCCGACCTTTACGCCCGCGACATTCACATAGCCATTCGCCTGAAGCCGCGCATCCTTGTCGCCTGAGGCTGTGATCGGAAACGGCGCGGCACCGTCGAAGAAGTTGGCGGCCGCGTTGGTGCCGCCACGCTGTTCGTCATAGGCTGTTGCCACGCCGAAGTAGGTGCCGTCGTATTTGAGCATCGCGCTCCATTCGCGGCATTGATTCACGTCGCCAGGTACCTGTCCGGCGCATGTGCCCTGCCCCGGTGAATTGCCCGTGCCCGTACTGTCGCGTCCGAACGACCAGGAAGCGCCGACGGTAAATCCGTAGAATTTTCCTTTATAGACGACTGTGTTATCGCTTCTTGCGTTCGGCAAGAACGCGTCCAGCGCGCCGATGCCGTAGATGTCCGGCCCGAGAATATCGGCGTCCGACAGCACCCAGTACGACATCGTGTATTGACGGCCGAAGGTCAGCGAACCCCAGACCCCTTCCAGCCCGACAAGCGCCTGTCGTCCAAACAGCCGACCACCTTGACCCGAGTCGCCGCCTTTGATGTTGAACCCGCTTTCGAGAATGAATACGGCCTTGTTTCCTCCGCCCAGGTCTTCCGCTCCGCGCATGCCCCAGCGCGATGGCAACTCACCGGTGATGCCCGGCATCCGGATCACGTGATCGCCTGCCGCGTTCGCGTGCGAAACGTACTCGATGCCCGTGTCCAGTACGCCATAGAGCGTGACACTGCTTTGCGCAAATGCCGTCGCGCTGAATAGTCCCGCTGCCAGCGCCGCAATCCTGCCGTATTTCATGTGGTCTCCGTTCTCTCAAGACAATACTTTGGATGACGAATTGAATCGTCTGTCGATAAATGCATGCCGGCGAGCTTAGGGTTCGACAAAAAAATCAACAACGGGGAAAACATCGATTGCCGCTCGCCGAGCGACATCGCGAGGCGAAGGCAGGAGGATTTTGCTACTCGGATTTGCGCGACAGGTCTGGAAATTCTTCTATCGCAAACGTACTACACGGCACAAATCTTCTCGCAACGACAGGATTCGCTCATGTGCTGTCATTGCAAACAGGACCGTGAAATGTATTCAAACCAATATTGAACGAAGCGAACAAGGCACGCATAACTGACGGCACGCGGCAAATAGGCGGAGAAGTGCGAGTCGCGTCGTCTCACAACGTTCAAGATGCGTGATTGCAATATGCACGACATGCATCATTGATTTGCAGGAGTTTCGCTTCTTCGATTGACTTTGCTATGGCATCTTGAGATCGCCACCACGCACATCGACGTACGCGTTACGCGACGACGACGTGCAGGGCCATCACACTCAGGAGATAGCGAAATGTCCGAATCCCCCAATTCCAGCACCAAAGATCAGCTTGTCGCGCGTTGCCTGCCCTTCCTCGCCGAAGTGAAAAACATGACGACGGGTACGGAAGTAGAGCAATGGCTGAACACGAAATATGGCGTCGATAGCGAGCTCTATCAGGATCTCGCACGCCTCATTACGCGTGGCGTGGAGGCAGGCTGGGCAGCCGATGTCGAGATCGCCGGCCCGAAGTATCGACGCGCCCGACTCGTCGCGCCCACTGCAGAAACTTTCTATTTCAGCATCACGGCCGTGTTGATGGACAGCACCGCCAACACGCAGGGCAATCCTGACAACGCGTTTCGCGGCGACTATCACTCGCATCCTTATGGTGAGTTCAATCTTGTCGTGCCGCTCAACGAAGGTGCGGCACTCGCCGGACCCAACGGATGGTGTTATGGCGGCTGGACCGCGCCCGCGCCGGGCAGCCACCATTTTCCGGAGGCAAAAGGCGGTGCCGTGATCGCGTTGTTCTTCTTGCCATCGGGACGCATTGCATACGACGTCAAACCGCCCGTTCAATGACAGGCAAAAGCACTGGGAGCCTCACATGAGGCTCCCACTGCTCGATAGAAATCGTTTAGCCGTTTTCAGTGCGCAAGCGATTCGCCGTCTGGCAGATCGGATACTGCTTCATTGGAACTCACCGCCTGCTTGATCAGCAGCGCCACGCACGAGACCGTGCCCGCGATCGCGACGACCGTGAAAATGCCCGGCAGACTGACCTGCTGCCGGGTCAACTCCGCGACCAGAAACGAGCCCGTGATGCCGCCGAAGCGGCCCACGCCGAGCATCCACGCAACCCCCGTTCCGCGACCGGCCGTTGGGTAGAACGCTGCCGCCAGCGCGGGCATCGACGCCTGTGCGGTATTCACGAGCACGCCGGCGATGAACACCGCGCACATCAGCAGACCGATATTGCCGATCGACTGACCGATCGCATACACGGCGACTGCACCGAACGCATACGCAGCCGCCACCACGCGATTGGGATTGAAGCGGTCCATCAGCATGCCGCACAACACCGTTCCCGCGCCGCCTAACGGAAACAGCGCGGACACGAGTGCAGCGCGCTGCGGCGTGAGCCCCGCATCCTTGAGCAGAACGGGCATCCAGTTGACGAGTCCATAGAAAATGACGAGTCCCATGAAGTAGCACAGCCACAGCATCACGGAACCTACAATGAACGAGCGTGACAGCACGATTCGAATGCCGCCCTTGCTTTCTTCTTTTATGCGCTTCACACCTTCCTGCAAGACGAAGGCGTGAGCAAATTGCGCGTCAGCGCTGATACGCACAAGCACGTTGCGAATCTTCTCCGTTGGCTTCTGCTTCGACACCATGTAACGGATCGACTCGGGCAAGCGCAACGCGAGCACGACGGCAAGCAGCATCGGCACCGCGCCGCCGAGCAGCAGCACACTGCGCCAACCGAACTGCGGAATCATCCAGGCAGCGAGAAAGCCGCCGAATGCAGCGCCCAACGGAAAGCCGCAGAACATCAGATTGACGATGGTTGCGCGCCGCCCGTCCGGGCTGAACTCGCTCATCAACGTGACGGCGTTCGGCATCGCGGCGCCGAGTCCAATGCCCGTGACGAATCGCAATGTCGTCAGTTCCGACAAATTCTGCGCAAACGCGGACGCAAAACACGACACGCCGAACAGCAGCACCGACACAGTCAGTACGACGCGCCGCCCGCAACGGTCCGACAGCGGGCCTGACAGCAATGCGCCGGACGCGAGTCCGAATAGCGCGGCACTGAGCACGGGTGCAAGTGCCGCCT
Source organism: Burkholderia sp. E7m39 (assembly GCA_001319865.1). GTDB lineage: Bacteria > Pseudomonadota > Gammaproteobacteria > Burkholderiales > Burkholderiaceae > Paraburkholderia > Paraburkholderia bengalensis. The sequence continues at coordinate 22,175 of BBSL01000427.1, forward strand.
TGCCGCTATGCCACTCCGACAACAGCGAAGGCGCAATGAAGCCGATCGCCGCCGTATCGAAGCCATCCATCAATACGATCACGAAACACATCGCGAACACGAGCCACTGAAAACGCGAAAACGGGTGCTCATTGATGAGCGCTTGTACATCGACAGTCCTTGTCTCTTCCATTGCATCCTCACTAATGGGATTGAACTGCCGGCGCCGCCACGTCAGCAACGCGCTGCGTGTCTCGCCGGTCATCGCAGCCCAGATTAAGAGCGTCAAATATCGCCAACAACCCGGCGAATCACGCAAACGTCGCGCGCCCGTACGCCGCACGATGCAGAAGCATCGTGCGATGTTCACGGTTAGGCTCAAAAAGCCCTTTTTTCCAGCTATTTCGATGAAGTTCGCGCGAACGTGCGTGACGCGAGCCCACGGTGAATTGTCTGCATACCGATCTTGCACGGAATCGATCAGCTGCTTCGCACCTGCCGCGCGACATCGGCGAGTTGATTGCGCAGCCATTGCAACGCGGGATCGGCGTCGTTGCGTTCATGCCATACGGCGCGCACGGCGACGTTGGGACATTCATACGGTGTCGCGCGCATTTTCAGTTCGCCATAGCGCTCCAGTTCACGGCCGAGCGACGACGGCACGAGCGCGAGCATGTCACTGTGACGCAGCAGCGCGGGAATCGCGAGCGAGTGCGCGACAGACATGCGCATGCGCGGCATGTCGTCGGCATCGGCAAAGGCGCGGTTGAGGGCATCGCGGTTGAACATTTCCGATTGCCGCGCGAGCCCCCGCTCGACGATAAAGCCGCTCACTGCCCCCTCTTCCTCTCCACCTTGCGAGATCGCGATCATCGGATGAACCAGCAAGTCGTCGCGCGTGAGCGGCCGGTCGGCGATCGGGTGATCGCGATGAAGCACCATGACATCGGTCTGCTCCCAGAGCGTCGTCGAGCGGAAACGCGTCGGCACATCCGCGAAAATGCCGATCGCCACGTCGATCCGGCCTACGTCGATCTGCCCCGCGAGATCGAGGCGCGTCGACGGCCGCACGACCAGATCGACGAGTGGCGCCTCTGCATGCAGACGCTGACTCAGACGCCCCAGCACCAGCAGCGTGATGTAGTCGTTCGCCGCCACTACGAACTTGCGTTGCGCAACGCGCGGATCGAATGCATCGACGCCGAGCGCGGCGCGGATCTGCTGCAGCGCGCCGCGCACGTGCGCGGCCATGCCCATCGCGCGCAGGGTCGGCTCCATGCCCTTGCCTGTGCGCACGAACAGATCGTCGCCAAGCACCTCGCGCATCCGCGCGAGCGCATGACTGATGGCGGACTGGCTCAGATGCAGACGCTTGCCCGCCAGACCGAGATTGCGGTCTTCAAAAATCGCGTCGAACACGCGCAACAGGTTCAGGTCGATGCGGTCTGCTGACATGGTTCAACGCCCTTTGATGTGCGGCTGCGGGTAGTGTCGCGTGTTGTGTTCGCGCGCCTGTAGCGGCGGCAATGCGAGCCGAATGCCGCAAACATCGCGCGCGACAATGCATCGTCTTCCAGCATCACTTCGGGATGCCACTGCACGCCGAGCGCAAATGGGTGTCCGTCGAGTCGATACGCTTCGATCAATCCGTCCGATGCGCGCGCTTCGACGACCAGCCGTGGCGCGAGCTTCGCCACGCCCTGACGGTGCAGCGAATTCACGCGAACGCGTTGCGCGTGGGCGAGCGTCGCGAGCATGCCGGTTGGCGCGAGTTCGACGTCGTGGCGATAGCGATAGCGCGTGTGCAGATCTTCCGAAGGATCTTCGAGGTGATCTTCCGAATGTCCGCGCGCGTGGATGTCCGTATGCAGCGTGCCGCCGAAAGCAACGTTCATTTCCTGAAAGCCGCGGCAGATCGCGAGGACAGGCATGCCACGCGAGGCTGCGGCCTGCATCAACGCGAGCGCAGTGTGATCGCGGTCGGGATCGACGAGCATGTCGGCGCTTGCTTGTCCGCGATAACGGTGCGCTTCGACATTCGACGCGCCGCCTGGAAACAGCAATCCGCTCACGGCATCGAGATATACGTCGAACGCGTCCAGATCACGCGTGGCGGGAATCAGAACGGGGCTGACGTTTGCCGCCGACATCAGCGCGCGGACATAGCTGTGCTTCGCGCTGTGCAGGTCGTGTTCGCCGGCAAAGAAGCGGTCGCACACCACGCCGACGAGAGGTCGATCGTGCGTTTCATCGGCCATCATGCGACTCCCTGAGCGGCTTGCGAATCGCGGCTCGCCAACGTCTTGAGATCGAAAGCAGGGTCCCGCACTTCGTCCGCCGACACTTGCACGCCGCTGGCGAGCAGCTTGCGCGCAAGCATGTGATCCTGCGGCCGGTTGATGCTGTCGACAGCAATCAGCGTCTTGTCGCGGAAGTAGAAGAGCGAGCACTTCCTGTCGTCGGCGCAGCCACGCACTGCGAAGTCGGTGAAGCCCGCGTTCACGCCCGCCATCTGCAGCTTCAGGTCGTATTGATCGGACCAGAACCAAGGAATCGCGCGATACGGCTCCGACCGGCCAAGAACCGACGCGGCCGCCGTCCTGGCCATATCGTTCGCGTTCTGCACGGACTCGATGCGGCATGCCCGCGCGTCGGGCGGTGCCCAGTGCGGAACGAATGATGCACAATCGCCCGCCGCGACGATCAGCGGATCGGACGCGCGCGCGCAGGCATCGACGGTAATGCCGCCTTCCACCTGCAATCCGCAGTTCACGGCGAGTTCAGTGTTGGGAATCACGCCGATACCGACCACCACGAGGTCGCAGAGCACGCGCGTTCCGTCGTCCAGTTCGACGGACACGATGCCATAGGCGTCGTGCAGCGCGACCACCTTGCGGCCCAGTTCAAACGCAACGCCGCGCTCGACGTGAGCACGCAGCATGAAATCCGAAATCCACGGCGACGCGACGCGCGCCAGCAGGCGCGGCTCAGTCTCGACGACGGTCACGTCGAGTCCCTGTTGACGCAGCGACGCAGCCGCTTCGAGGCCGATATAACCGCCGCCGATCACCACGGCGCGCCTTGCCGAACGCGCGCTCGCTGCGAGCCGCCTCGCATCGCGCAGATCGCGAAGATAGTGAACGGCATCGAGCGTCGCGCCTGGACAATCGAGCTTGCGCACGCGCGCGCCCGTCGTCAGCGCGAGATGGTCGTACGCGATGCGCGAGCCGTCGTGCAGTTCGATCTCGCGCCGCACGCGGTCGATGCGCGTCGCGCGCGTCGCGGGCATCCGCTCGATCTTCTCTTCGTCGAAAAACGCCTGCGAGCGCAGCGGCAAACGCGCTTCGGCATAACTGCCCGTCAAGAAGCCCTTTGACAACGGCGGCCGTTGATATGGCGCGTCGGGCTCGTCGCCGAGCAGCAGGATACGGCCGTCGAAGCCGAGTTCGCGCGCGCATGCGGCAAGCTGAACGCCCGCATACGACGCGCCGACAATCACCAGCGTGCGCTTCATGATGTCATCCCTGGCGCGGCGGAATCTGCACGACGAGTCCGTTCATCGCGGGCACCACGACGAGCTGGCAACTCAGGCGGCTTTCGGGGCGGCGCCCGGCGGCCACGCCGTCGAGCAGTTCCCGTTCCGATTCGTCGGGTAGCGGCAACTCGGCCGTCGATGATTCATCGATATACACATGACAGGTCGCGCACGACAGGCAGCCGCCGCATTCGGCATCGATGCCGCGCACGTTGTGGTGAATCGCGGCTTCCATTACGCTGGTGCCGGCGCTCACGTCGATGGCGCGGCGCTCGCCGTCGCGCAGGATATAGGTGACGATAGGCATGACTTCACTCCTTGATGGGAACGCCATCAGAACGTTTCGAAATACTCCCGGTGTTCCCACTCGGTCACTTCCAGGTTGAAGCGGTCGATCTCCGCCTGCTTGAGCTTGCAGAAGTAGTCGACGAACGCACTGCCGAAGCCTTCGCGCAGACATTCGTCGGCGCGCAGCGCGGCGATGGCGTCGCTCAACGTGCGAGGCAGCGCATCCGCGTGCGTTTCGTAGGGCGTATCCGCCGACGCCGGCAGTTCGAGCTTGCGCCGCAGTCCGTCGAGACCCGACAACACCTGTGAGCCGAAGTACAGATAGGGATTCGCCGTCGGCTCGCCGACGCGGTTTTCGACGCGTGTGGCGCTGTCGTTGGCGCCGCCCAGCACGCGCAGCATCACGCCTCGGTTATCGCAGCCCCAGTTCGCGCGATCGGGCGCATTCGAGTACGGCCGGTAGCGCCGATAGCCGTTGATGGTCGGCGTGGACAAGGCCGTCGCGCCCTGTGCATGCGCGAGCAATCCTGCGAGATAGCGCTGGCCGGTGATGGAAAGGGGCGCGCCCGCATCGGTCGGCATGAATGCGTTCGTGCTGTCAGCGGCATGCACAAGCGATTGATGCAGATGCCACCCGCTCGACACCACGTTCGGAATGCGCGGACGGCACATGAAGGTCGCGTGATAGCCGTTGCGCTGGCAAATCTGCTTCACGGCGCTGCGAAACAGAATCATGTCGTCGGCGCTTTTCATGCCTTTGGTCGGTGCGAACGTGAACTCGAACTGGCTCGGGCCGTATTCGACTTCGAGCGAGCGCACGGGCAGCGCGAGTCCGTCGATGCCGCGCCTGAGCATTTCCATCACGCTATCGACAGCGTCGTAGCGCAACTCCGTCAGATACTGGTAACCATGCGACAGCAATTCGACATCGGGTGGAATGCCGGGCTGTCCCGAATGCTCCGGCTTCATGTTCGGATCGGTAATCTTGAACACATGAAACTCGACTTCGAGGCCAGACATGAATTGGAAGCCGTGATTGCCGAGCTGCTCCAGCGCGCGCCGGAACAGGTGACGTGTGGCGAACGGCACGGGCCGGCCGTTCGCGAAGTACAGGTCACACAAGACCCAGCCCGTATGCGGCGCCCATGGCAGCACGCGGAAGGTTGCGGGATCGGCGACCATCAGCGTGTCGCAGGCGCCCTGCATTTCGGGCATATCGAAGCCGCCGCCCGCCGTGAACACGGGAAACACCGTGCGATGCGACGTATCTTTGGCGAGCAGCGTGCTCGTCAGCGTGACACCGCTCTTGAACGCCCGCATCGCCTCGTCGACGACGAGCGTCTTGCCGCGCAACTGGCCGTGCTGATCGGGAAACGAAAAACGCACCACCTGCACGTCGCTTTCTTTCAACCGTTCCAGCAGCGCGGCATACGCCGTGTGCTGATCGTCTGTCCACAGGCCGTGGGTTTCGACAAATGACATGTTGCTTCGCCCGGCCGCTCGACGGCCGCGCGCTCCATTGTGGTTGCGGGGTTCGTCGTCAGGCTTTCGGTGCGGGCCAAGGCGCGGCTTCGCGACGCTTCACGTCGGAGGCCCGCCAGTAGTCGTCCCAGCCGTCGGCGGGGCCAATTCCGTCGATCGACGCCGGGCCCGTCAGATGTGCCGCCTGCTGTGCATCGATCATCATCAGCGTCTTCTCGCCCGCCTGCGTCTTCTCGATTGCATCGACGAGCAGACGCCGGTACGCGATGATGCCCTTGTCGGTCGTGCCGAGATGCTCGCGCGTCCGGTCCTGGATCGCGCCTTGCGATTCGACGGCCCACTGATCGTGCACGTTGATGTCGAAACCCATGCCGGTGTAGGTCTGGCTCTGCTGCTCGTCGGCGTCGAAGCCGTAGTGGTTGCGCTTGTTCTTGCGCGACGTGTAGTCCGGCAGTTCGTACAGTTCGAGCCGCTGCTCGCGCATCTGCGCCTTGTCGGTCGGCGCGCCGAAGCTCGTGAAAATCGCGTACCAGTAGCAGTTTTCGTCATCGACGGGCACGTGCCATTGCGTGATCGTCATTTCCGCGCTCATCGGAATCACGAACGCCTGCGGGAACACGACGTTGGTCACGCGCACGTGGGTCTGCGTGTCGTTCAGCGGACGCTTTGCGATCAGGCGAAGCCCGTAGTCGGCCGGACTGACGAGAATTTCCGGTGATTCGAATTCGCGCAGCACCTTGGTGATAGGCATATCCGAATCCGCCGACGCCCCGCGAAACTGCTTGCCGTAGCTCTCGCTCACGTCCTCGTCTTCGAAGAAGCGATGCAGAAACGACGCGTGCGCCGGGTCGATGCCGACTTCGAGCGCCTGCAGCCAGTTGCACTCGAACAGCCCCTTGAACGCGAACGTGTACTCGGACGGCGCGGCGAAGCAGTCGAAGTTCGGAAACGCGGGCGGCTCTCCCCCGCCGATGTACGCGAACAGGATGCCGCTGCGCTCGACCACGGGATATGCGCTCTGCCGCACCTTCTTGCAAAGCGTGCTGCCGACGGGTTCGCCCGGCGTCGACAGGCAGTGTCCGTCGACGTCGAAAAGCCAGCCGTGGAAAGCGCAGCGCAGACCGCCCGCTTCGAGACGACCCGCCGCGAGGTCCGCGCCGCGATGCGGGCAGTCGCGATCGAGCATGCCGTAGCGCCCCTGCTCGTCCTTGAACACGACGAAGTCCTGGCCCATTAACCGAACCGCGCGAACGGGACGCTGCGCGGGCAGCTCCTCGACCAGCGCGACCGGCTGCCAGTAATTGCGCAGAAGCTGCCCGGCGGGCGTCCCCTTGCCAACGCGCGTGATCGTGTCGTTTTGCTGCGAACTCATCATGGTTTATCTCCGGTTTGATGAATGCAGGCGCCGCGTTCATGTATGCATACCGAGCGCCGATGAGCACGAAGAATAGACGGTAGAATTCATAGATTCAATATCTGTATGCAGCAAACCGCCTAGCCCAAGCTCGATCATCGGCGGAAATTTGACCTCTAAGTTCCTTATCATATTGATTTTACTGACTTTTAGTCCTTACGTAGGGATTTATACCTGGCGGGATGTTTTCGGTTCAAGATGAGCTTAGAACGCCGTTTGCATACATTCAGGAACAATCATCGTGCAAAGAACGATCGATACATATCGATCAGCCCGCCAATGCACTACAATCAGGCGCACAAGTGGCGATGTCATCGCTGCCCGCCCAGGCAGCCGGAGAACGAAATGGAATCCCAGCAAGAACGTGTGTTGGTGTATCTGCGCGACCTGATCCTCAAGGGCGAATTCGCCCCGGGCGAGCGCCTCGGTGAGGTCGCGCTCGCCGAGCGGCTGCAGGCGTCACGTACGCCCGTTCGTCTCGCGCTCACAACGCTCGAACAGGAAGGTCTCGTTGAACCCTCGCCGGCAGGCGGCTATGTGATGCGGCGCATCACTGCCGCAGAGATCGCCGATGCGATTGCCGTGCGCGGACATCTCGAAGGCATGGCCGCCCGACTGGTTAGCGAGCATGGCGTGCCGCGCCAGTTGTCGAACGGATTGAACGAGTGTCTGCGCGCGGGCGACCGTCTGCTCGCCAAGTCGGAACTCGATCTCGACGATTACGCTGCGTATACGGATATGAACAACCGGTTTCACAAGCTGATCGTCGAGGGCTCGGGCAATGCGGCCCTGATCCGCGCAATCGAAATGAACAACCGTCTGCCGTTCGCCGCGGCCAGCGCGATGCTGCCGATGCAGTCAGCCATCGAAGAAGGCCGTCAATGGCTCTTCATGGCGCATCAGCAGCATCACAGCCTGGTGCAGGCGATGGAACGGGGCGAAGGCACGCGAGCGCAATCGCTCGCAACAGAACACGTGCAGATCGCGCAACGCAATCTGACCTATGCGCTCGAACGGCCGGAGGTGTATCTGAAACTCGCGCCCGCGTTGCAACTGGTGGCGGAGGCAGTTCTATAAGCGCGATGTCAGCGCGTACTGATCCGCATGTCCTCATTGCGTGGCTTGGACGCGAGTTAATCCTATCTGCTGCAATTTGGTCTTGCAGCTATTTCACCGCAGAGCGTCCCTGGCCCGTGTCATCATTGCTTTGACATTTCCAAAGCCGTGGAGACCGGTAAATGAATCTGCATGCCTCTATTGTCGACTCCATTATCCGATCGAGGACAGCCGTTCGCGTCTTTCGCCCCGACGCGGTATTGAAAGAGGACATCGTTGCGATTCTCGATGTGGCACGCACTGCACCCAGTAATTCGAACACGCAACCTTGGCGCGTCCACGTGCTGGGCGGTCTCATCAAAAAGCAGCTTGGCGATGCGCTAGCCTGCGCACACGCCAATGAAACCCATCCGCCGCTGCGACACATGCCGGAACCCTTGCCGGATTCGTTTAGGTCGAGGCAGGAAGATTTCGGGGTGCGCTATTACCGCGCACTCGGCATCGACAGAAAAGACATGGATGCACGCGCACGGGCTACGGGCAGAAACTTCGATTTCTTCGGCGCCCCCGTCGGCATGATCTTCACGATCGATGCCTCTCTAAAGAAATACAGCTGGCTCGATTACGGGTTATTCCTTCAAACCATCATGATTGCCGCGCGTGCACGAGGACTCGATACATGCCCGCAGGTCTCGTTCGTGCGCTACCAGTCCGTCATTGCAAACCATCTTCAGATCGAACCGGGTCACGAAGTGGTTTGCGGCATGTCTCTCGGTTATGCGGACGATCTTTCTGTCGTCAACCGGCTCGACATGCCTCGCGAGCCGGTTGATCGCTTCGCAAGATTCACCGGGTTTGACGAAGTATGCGAGTGACAGGCGTCAAACAGCACATCAAGCATCGCCCTTGCGGCGTCCCTCATGAGCCGTCATGACCCTGTGCGCGACCATATCCATCGCGGGCTTGGTCAGGCCATTCTTGTCCATCCATACCTTTGGGGTCAACGCCCCGCTCAGCGCGACGCTATCCGCGTCAGACAGTGCGAGCAATGCGGTTTGCACATCATCGTCGAACGCGATCACGTTGACGAAAATCGTATCGCCATCATTGGTGGTTGCCCGCACCTTGCACGTCACGTACCGTTTGCCGTTTTGCCCAGTGCCAATCTGAGCCTCGCCGTACAGGCGCCCGCCCACCAGTCCATCGATCATCTTCCTTCTCCTGTCCGGGCATCATCGCCTCGAGGTTGCGCAGACCCGTATTGCAACACAGGCGTCAGCGACGTGCCAAGCTGATCACTGGAGGCTCTTGAGATCCAATGCGCCCGCGATCGCCTGCATGCCCGCATCGTTCGGATGCAGGTTATCGCCGCTGTTAAACGCCGGCAGGAAGGAGGCCCGATCAGCGGGATCGCTCAGGGCGCGAGCCTGGTCCAGCACCGCATCGCAGCCGCTTGACGGGCTCAGCACGAACCCGTTGACCTGTTCGCGTGCGGCCTCGATCGCAGGCGTCCAGAACGGCGTGCCGCGAAACGGTGTCAACGTCGAGCAGATAACCTTGACGTTGACTCGATGCGCACGGGCGATCAACTGTTGGAACGCGCCCATCAGATCCTGTGCGCTGGCTGGTGCCGAGGTGTTGAGGTTGTTGACGGCATCGTCGGAGATGATGATCCACTTCACATCCGGCTGGTCCAATGCGTCGCGATCAAAGCGATTGACGCCGGCTTCACCTCCGTCATCGGTGAAAAAGTTGTTGCCGCCGATTCCCTCGTTCAGCACACCGACCGCGATGTGAGCGTCGGACAGGCGCACGGCAAGATCGTTCGTCCAGCGGCGATTAGCGTTGCTGCTAGACGCGCGCCCGTCGGTGATAGACGCGCCGAACGCTACCATCGCGCCCGTTGCCTGCGCATTCTGGACATCGACGTTCGTCAGAAAATAATAAGCCTGGCCACTGGGATTCGTCGTGAAGCCCTTGAAGGTCGAATCGGCGCCGACGTTGCCCGGCGCGACATAAACGTCCTGTAGCGAGCTGTCGTGACCCGTCGGATGCGATGGCGTTTTGCCGGGCAAATACAGGCTGACGGCAACATCCGCGAGTGGCGGCACGTCGAATGGAACCGGGTCGCTTGCAATCGACGCACCGGCGGCCAGCGTCACGCCTTGTTGGCCTCCGAACGTCACCGTTCTGTTGCTGCTGGAGACCGTAGTGGGACCGCTATTGGGACTGCTGTCGCGCAAGGCGACATAAACGTTGCCGATCACGACCGGGTCGCTCCCGTAGAGGTTCGACACCCGCACGCGCACGGCAGATCCGCCGATGCTGCTGTGCACGATCTGGCGCACCGTCTGGTTGTTAAAACCCTGTGCGCTAGTGACGGCTGGTGCGACAGCCCAGGTACCAACCCACGGAACCGCTGCGCCGGTACTCGCTCCCGCTCCCACGCCAGCCCCGCCGCCGCCGCACGAAAGACAGACCACCGACAAAAGCGCGATCAGCGCGCGTTGAGGCCACGCGCCAGTGATAAGGTCGAAGCCTTGCAATCGGTCCATGGCTGCCTCTCGAAGCGGTCCGCGGACCGCAAGAACGTCAACCATGAAAGGGAGCACCTTTTATACCCGGGACTTCCTTGCTTTGCGCGCGTTCCTGTTGACTGTCCCGGCGCAGCATCACGGGGAGACCACCGCCTGAATAGAGACACGGAAAGACTTTCGATAGCGACAAGATTGACGGGCATCGATTGCAACCTGGTTATGTCGCTATCACGCTTTACTTTGGTTGCCGAATAAACAGAAAGCTAATTATCTGATCATGTGACAACCGCCGTACGCGGGACTCAGAACCTCGTCTATCGTTGTCTGATTTGTTTGTTCATACCCATCGCAGCGATTAAACCGATAACGACTTTCGCGTATAGGCACAGCAAATGCGGCGTTCACAGCACCGGTACGCGCTGCGCGATTAAATGGGCAATTGTCTCACTTGACGCTGACCCTGCTGCAATCGCAAACCCGGTGCATTCGTCTCCGTTCGACGAATTCAATTTTCGAAGAATAAAGATATTGATGGAGCTTTCCGTGGATCAAGACCGTCTCTCCGAAGCGCCGCAATACTCAGCGGTCGACTCAGGACGAATTCCAATACATAACGACACGTCGCGGCGTTCGGCAACATCGCAAATGACCGCATTTACTGAGGTTCTACAGGCGCGTACCGGCAAGGTACTCAACAACTACCAGTCATTACACGATTATTCCGTCAAGGACTATCGCACATTCTGGGAGTGCTTTATTGAATGGTCTCAGGTCGACGTGTCCGGCAGCATTGCGCCCGTCTGCATCGGGGATGCATGCGAGCATGCGTGCTTCTTTCCGAATGTTCAGCTTAACTACACACTGAATCTTCTTAACCTTGACGTGGCACCGGCCAATGCACCTGCGCTCACCGCATGCTACGCAGATGGGCAACGCGTGCATCTGACGCGCGGAGAACTGCGCGAGCGTGTAGCGCGCCTTGCACATGCTCTTTCGACCTTGGGCTTGCGCGATGGGGACCGCGTGGTCGCCATCATGCGTAACGACGTCGACGCGACGGTAACCGCGCTGGCAGTGAGCGCGCTCGGCGCAACGTTCTCGTCCGCTGCGCCCGACATGGGTGTCGAAGCTATTCTCGATCGCTTTGCGCCGCTTGCACCGCGGCTGCTGTTCGCGCATGCCGCGGCGCGCGATTTCGACACAGGCATGCCAGTGGCAGAAAAAATCGACGCGCTCGCGGCCGCTCTTCCTTCCCTGCAGGGGCTTGTCTGCGCCGGTGATAAACGCGACCTGCCCGACACGCTCACGCTGCCGCGCTATTCACTTGACGAACTCATCGACGAAAGCGATGCCGCGCGCTTCGTTTGGCAGCGCTTTCCGTTCAATCATCCACTTTTCATCATGTTTTCGTCAGGCACGACGGGCAAGCCAAAGTGCATCGTGCACGGTGCAGGCGGCAGCCTGCTCGAGCATCTCAAGGAGCACCGGCTGCACAGCGACCTTCGGCCCGGTGACCGGATGTACTTTCACACCAGCTGCGCATGGATGATGTGGAACTGGCAGTTATCGGCGCTTGCGTCTGGCGTCGAAATCGTCACTTACGATGGACCCATTTCCACGATCGATGTGTTGTGGCGTCTCGTCGCCAATGAGCGTGTGACAGTGTTCGGCACAAGCCCCGCATATCTGAAGATGTGCGAGGACGCGGGCCTCAAGCCAGGACGGCAGTTCGATCTTGGCGCACTACGCGCAATCATGTCGACGGGCGCGGTGCTCTACGACACGCAGTTCGACTGGGTGCGCGATCATGTCAAACCGCTGCCACTGCAATCGATCTCGGGCGGCACCGATATCCTCGGCTGTTTCGTGCTTGGAAATCCCGACTTGCCCGTCTATGCAGGAGAAGCGCAATGCAAGAGCCTTGCACTCGACGTTCAGGCATGGGATCAGGGAGAGCGCACCACGGGAATCGGTGAACTCGTCTGCGTGAATCCGTTTCCGTCACGCCCGCTAGGCTTTTATGGCGATATCGACGGCACGGCCTTCCACGCGGCCTATTTCGCCCGCAATCCGGGTGTGTGGACGCATGGCGATCTAATTGAGTTTTCGACTGAAGGCACGGCTCGCCTGCATGGCCGTTCCGACGGCATACTGAATGTGCGGGGGATCAGGATCGCTCCGGCCGAAATCTATCGCGTGTTGAACGATATCCGGGAGATTCGCGACGCGATGGTCGTCGAGCAGCGGCAAAGCGATATGCAAGCGGATCATACGTGCGCAGAAACACCGGCGCCGCGTATCGTACTGCTGCTGGTTTTGCAGGATGGCATCACGCTTACGGGCCCACTGGTCGCGCGAATACGCCGCGATCTCACACACCGCGCCTCGGGCGCGCACGTTCCAGACCGGATCATCGCGGTCCATGCATTGCCCGTCACACACAACGGCAAGCAATCCGAGCGCGCCGCCTTCAATGCGATCAACGGATTGCCCTCCACCAACGTCTCAGCGCTGCGCAACCCTGAATGCCTCGACGCGATCCGCGACCATCCCGCGCTCAGACCCGCGACTCCCGAGCTGCCACCCGTCGGCGAGTCGCGCGAACAACTCGAACGACATTTGCTGGCGCTATGGGAGCAACTGTTCGACTTCGCGCCGATCGGTCGCGAAGACAACTTCTTCGAACTGGGCGGCAATTCGCTCCTCGCGGCGAGGCTGCTGGCCGAAGTACGCCTGTCCACAGGCCGCACGATTGCACCCGCGAAGCTGCTGATCGCGCCGACGGTCTCCAGCCTCGCTGCGCTCATCGAAGAGGACGCATCGCAGCCGACGTCGCAGATTCTGGTGCCCATGCGCGAAGGAACGGGTACGCCGCTCTTCCTCGTGCATGGCTTGAGCGGCTCGGTGATGGAATGTGCGGCGCTAGTCCATACGCTGCGCAGCCCGCGCCCGGTCTTTGGACTGCAGGCGCGCGGCCTCGACGGCGCCGAACCGATACAGCGCCACGTCGAAGAAATGGCTGCCTGCTACATTAATGAGATGCGCACGGTACAACCGAATGGTCCCTATTCTGTGACCGGCTATTCGTTTGGCGGGTTGGTCGCGTTTGAGATCGCACAACAACTGCGGCATGCCGGCGACGAGGTCGAATTGCTGTGCCTGCTCGACCCTTACGTGTATGAACGCTGGCTGCCGTGGAGCGCATGGATGCGCCAATGCTACGGCCGCATTAGCGGCCAATGGCGCAAGCTGCGCGCGGTGCCGGCATCGGGGATGGCAGATTACCTTGCCGATCGGCTCCTGGTTGGAGCCGATCACGTGCGCATGCGTCTGGGCCACATGAGGCTGCGGCCGGACTCGACGATGGAAGGATTACCGCCCGTGCTCAGACAGGTGCGCGAAACGTTGGTACTGGCGATGACCCGCTACCGGCCGCCCCCTTACGATGCAGGACAGATCCTGTATGTCCGGGCCGCGACACGGCTGGACGAGCATGGCGACCCGATGCTGTTGTGGCAGCGGGTCGCACGCCGCGGCCTCGTGACTGCCGAGGTACCCGGCGGCCATGACAGTATGCTTGTCGAGCCGAACCTGCAGGTCGTGGCGGCATTGCTGGACACCGCTTTGACGAACACGTGACACGGCGAGGGTGGCGTTGCACGAGCAGTCGACGCTGCGGTGTCGCTGCTGACAGCGTGCATTGGCGATTGCGCGAGCGGGCGATCGCCGGTCCAGGTGCACATCGGCGGGCACGCCACGGCGCGAGGTCAGCGCGACACTACATTCCGGGGCGTCATCCCACGAACGGCAGCTTGCGGTCGCGTGCCTCCGTTAGCATCGACACGGTGATCTTGCGCACTTCCAGCTTGCTTTGCGTGATATGGGCGCGCAACAGCATCGCCGCTTCTCCGCACTTGCCACGATCGATGAAGCGAAGCATCGTCGCATGCTCGTCGTATGTCGCGCTGGTGCGGTGCGGCTTCAGAAAATCCAGCCGGCGCACGATGCGGATGCGCTCCGTCACTTCGTTGTGAACGCGCAGCATCTCGCCGTTGCCGCTCGCGCGTACGAGCCCGCGATGGAAGTTCTCGTCCATGCCGAACATCGCGACGGGATCGCTTTCGCGTGCCTCGGGCGGTACGCACCAGATCGCCATCAGTGCATCGATCTCCGGATGCGGAGGAGCGGAGGTGGCGAGTTTGTCGAGCGACGCGGTCTCCAGCACGATCCGCAGGTCATAGAGCTGATCGAGTTGCGCAAAGTTGATCTCGGACACCTTCCAGCCACGTCTGAATCCGACTTCGAGGTAGCCTTCGCGCAACAGCCTGAACAGCGCATCGCGCATCGGCGTGCGGGACACGCCGTAATATTGGGCGATATCGGTTTCAGAAAAGCGGTCGCCCGGAAACAGGCGAAAGCTGAAGATGTCCTGCTTCAACTGCTGATACACCTGTTCGGCGAGCGGATTGGCGCTATGAATGGAGCGCACTGTGTTGCTGTCAGTGAGTTTGGGCGAATTGATTCCGTGTCTCCCACAAAGGCTCGTTCAGGGCGTTTCGACGAGGCTCACATGCGCCGCGACGATCAGCCATCCCGCGAACGTATCCGATGGATCGCCGATGCGCGCCCACGTCTGCATCTGACGGCCGAGCAAGTGCGTGGCATCGCTCGTGAATTCGGTGCTCACGGTCGCATAGTCCGCGCCGAACGTCGTGACGACCGTGCGATGCAAACGCCGCGAACGCGGCACGGGCGCGCAGGTCTCGCGCCAATGGCGGATGACGTCGCCGCCGTGCTGCACTTCAGCGATACCATAACGCACCGTCTCCGGCGCGTTCCAGAAAAGCGCGTTCATGGTTTCGACATCGTTATCGACAAGCGCGCGTTCATATGCGATGAACGCGCGCTCGACTTCGGCTACGGTGTCGGGTCGATTCAATTCCATCAGCTCTCCAGTATGTCAGCGAGCGTCGCCGTCCATCCGACGATGCCGCCCTGCGAGCGGATCATCTCGATGGTCGCGGCCTTGAACGCAGGTATGTAGCTCGCTGTGGCGTCCTCGATCAACACGCAGTCGTAGCCACGGTCGTTGGCTTCGCGCATGCTCGTCTGTACGCAGACTTCCGTCGTCACGCCCGCAAACACGAGATGCGTGATACCACGCTCTGCGAGTTCTTCGCCGAGACGTGTCGCGTAGAACGCGCCCTTGCCCGGCTTGTCGATGACGATTTCGCCTGCCACGGGCGCAACGGCATCGACGATCGCATTGCCCGGCTCGCCGCGCACGAGAATGCGGCCCATCGGGCCCATATCGCCGATACGCGCGCTCGGTGCGCCGCGCAGCCGCTTCGCTTCCGGACAGTCCGACAGATCCGGCGCATGCGACTCGCGCGTGTGGACAACGAGCCAGTTGCTGTCGCGCGCATGCTCGATGAGACGCGCCACCGCCGGCACGATCGATGCGAGCAGCGACACATCGTTGCCAAGCGCCTCACCAAAGCCGCCCGGCTCGATGAAATCGCGCTGCATGTCGATGACGATCAGCGCCGTATGCGATGCATCGAACGTGAACGGCGAGGGCCGGGCATGCGAGAGAGTCGGCATCGTGTCAGCCCTCGTAGCGGCGTTCGGGTTTCGGAAAACCGCATGACGTCCCATCCTTGACGACGACTTCGTCTTCCCAGGGCAAACGATATTCGCCGCGCACCATGTCCTGCATGAACGTGTAAGGGCAATCCTGCGTGCCGCCCTTGACGGCCACGTAGCCGCGATGCCCGAACTGGTAGATGTTGTTTTCGACGCCCCAGTGAATGCGCGCTTCGCGCACCAGGTCCGGGCGCATTTCGCAGGTGATGATTTCATCGGGACGGTGACTGCCTTCGACCATCACCGTGCCGTCGAAATCGCAGAACATGCCTTCGCCCATGGAGTCGAACGTGCCGTCGCTGCCGCACAGGCACACGCTCGCGGTCTGCGCCAGATTCTGGAATGCGTTCGACTGGTTGGTGATCTTCCACGCATGACGGATCGGCGCCGTATAGCCTGCTGTGCGCAGAATGATCTCCGCGCCCTTGTAGGCGGCTTCGCGCGCCATCTCAGGGAACATGCCGTCATGACAGATGATGAGCGACAGCTTCGCGCCCTTCGGCCCGACGCACACGGGCACGCCGACATTGCCCGGTTCCCACGGCTCGACGGGAACCCACGGATGCAGCTTGCGATAGTAAAGCTGAATCTCGCCCTTATCGTCGATGATGATGCCGCTGTTATAGGGATTGCCGTGCGGATTGCGCTCCATGATGGAGAAGCATCCCCAGATGCGATGCTCGATGCAAGCGGCCTTCAGCGCAGCGACTTCGGGACCGTCGAGCGAGCACATGATGGCATCGTCGGTGCGCATGGACAGGCCGTGCAGCATGTATTCGGGGAACACGACGAGATCCATCGCGGGGTTGTTGCGACGCGCCTTGCCAACCAGTTCGACGATGCGCCGCGTCTGCGCGGCCAGTTGCTGCGGCGTCGCGACATCGGGATTTTGCAACTGCACGAGACCCACGACGATGCCCTGCGGCGACCTGTTCAACCCACCGAGACCACTTGAACTCATTCTTCCTCGCTCCTTTATGCGTGAACGGCGACGTGTGCGGCCACATCGCGCCCGGCACTCTCGACATGGCCCGCCATGTGCCTTCCCAGCGCGACGCGATCCGCGCCGCTCGCAGCCGTTTCGTGCACGAGCCGCCCCTCCGCGATCACCGCGATGCGATCCGCCAGTTCCAGCAGTTCATCCAGGTCTTCGCTGACGAGCAGCACGGCCGCGCCCGCATCGCGCGCGGCGAGAATGCGTGCATGAATATCGGCGACGGACGCGAAGTCCAGCCCGAACACGGGATTGGCGACGATCAGCACATCGACCGCTTGCCCCAGCTCGCGCGCGAGCACGGCGCGCTGCACATTGCCGCCCGACAGCGTGCCGATCGCACGCGCGGGCACGGGCGGCCGCACATTGAATTCGGCGATGAGCCGCTCGGCGCGTTCACGCATCGCCCGACGATCGAGCAGCCAGCCGTGCCGCTTCATCGGTGTGCGATCGAAGTCGCGCAAGGCGAGGTTATCCGCGATGCTCATGTTCGCCACGCATGCATTGCGCAGCGGCTCTTCGGGCAACGCAAACACACGCAGCCGCGTCATCTCCTCACGCGTCGCGCGATACGGCGCGCCATGCATGCGCATTTCGCCGCTGTGCACGCGGCGCTGCCCGACGAGCGCTTCGATCAGTTCCTTCTGCCCGTTGCCCGACACCCCCGCGATGCCGAGTATCTCGCCCGACCTTACCGCCAGCGACAGTTCGCGCACGGCCGTATGTCCCCGGTCATCGATCACGCTGAGTTGCGACAGCGCGAGGCGCACGGGCGCATCCGCCGACACCGTTCGACGCGCAGGGCGCGCCGCAGCCAGTTCCGGATCGTCCTGCAAGGTTTCGCCGCCCATCATCCACGCGGCCAGCCTGTCGCGGCTCGTATCGGCAACCGCGCTCGTGCCGACCAGCTTGCCTTTGCGCAAGACGGTGACATCGTCTGCATAAGCCATCACTTCGCGGAACTTGTGCGTGATCATCAGCACGGTCAGTTCGCCGCGCGTCGCGAGATCGCGCATGAGGCCCAGCACTTCGTCGGCTTCCTGCGGCGTGAGCACGGACGTGGGTTCGTCCAGAATCAGGAAACGCTGCTGCAAATAAAGCTGTTTCAGGATTTCGAGCTTCTGCTTCTCGCCGGCAGCCAGACTGGAAACGGGTGCATCGAGCGGCAGACGAAATGGCATCGAACGCATGAACGCGTCGAGCGAGGCGCGTTCTTTCGGCCAATCGATCTTCCACGGCAACCGCCCGCGCGCAAGCAGCAGGTTCTCTTCGACCGACAAGCCCGCCGCCAGCGTGAAATGCTGGTACACCATGCCGATGCCCAGCGCCTGCGCATCGCGCGGCGACGCGATCTTCACCTGCCGCTGATCCGCGATGACCTCGCCGTCATCGAGCACGCCATAGCCGACGAGCCCTTTCACGAGCGTGCTCTTTCCCGCGCCGTTCTCGCCCAGCAGCGCATGCACGGTGCCCGCGCGCACCTTCAGTGTCACGTCGTCGAGCGCGGTGAATGCGCCGAAGCGCTTGGTCGCGCCCAGCACTTCGACGCTCATCGCTTTGACGGG
>BBSL01000428.1 GCA_001319865.1 Burkholderia sp. E7m39
GCAGGACGAGCGCGGTCGCATCCGGCAAGCCGAGACGCCGCTGCAACAGCGAGCCGCTCGCTTCGATCCCACCGACCAGCACCGCGCACAGAATGATCGCGAGCGGGTTTTGACGCGCCGCGAATGCGACGAGGATGCCTGCGTACCCGTAACCGGCGAGCAGCGACGCATTCGCGCTGCCCTGCACCGCCGCCACTTCGAACATGCCCGCTAGACCCGCCGCCGCGCCGCCCATCGCGCACGCTGCGATCGCGAGCCGGTTGACGGGCAAGCCGACGAGCTTCGCCGCATGGTTGTTGCCGCCCGCGATCCGCATCGCGAAGCCTTGCGTGCTGTGACGCACGAAGACCCATGCCGCTACGCATGCCAGTGCGCCCCACAGCAGACCCCAATGCACGTCGAGACCCGGCAGTGAGCCGATGGCGAACGCGTCGGGGATGGGCGGCGTAGAGGGCTTGTTCAGACTCGCGGGGTCGCGCAACGGGCCTTCGACGAGATGCTTGAACAGCGCAATCGCGATATATGACATCAACAGACTGCTGATGGTCTCGTTGACGCCGCGCAGTTGCCGCATCGCGCCGACCGCGCCGATCCACACGCCGCCCGCGATCATGCCCGCAAGTGCCATCAACAGCGCGGCGATGTACCACGGCATCGCGGCGGGCATGAGCGTCGCCACTACTGCCGACGCAAGCCCGCCGAGCGCTAGCGCGCCCTCGCCGCCGATCACGATCAGGCCGACCTGCGCGGGCAACGCCACGCACAGCGCGGTGAGCATCAGCGGCGCTGCGCGCAGCAGCGTGCTCTGCCACGCGAACGACGAGCCGAATGCGCCTTGCGCGATCAGCACGAGCGCATCGTCGGCGGGCTGGCCCTGCGCGAGCAGGAACACCGAAAACAGCACCAGCGTGCCGATGAGCGCGCACAGCGTCGGCAATGCGGGCAACACGCCGAGCGCCACGCGCGGCAACAGAGGATAGGAACGCATGCCGGCTCCGCGAACGAAAAAATCAGATCTGCCCGACGACACCCGCGACGAGATAGTTCATGCTTTCCAGCTTGATATCCGTCTGCGCGTACGCCGTGCCCGAAGCGATCGCATTGCCGCCCTTGTTGTCCTTCATCGGGCCTTTGAAGATCACGTAGTCGCCCGCTGCCATCTTCGACTTGATCGCGTCGGCGTTCGCCTTCGCATCGGGCGTGACCTTCGCGCCGTAGGGCGACATCTTCACGAAGCCTTCCTTCAGGCCGCCGCGCAAGATGTTCGGTTGCGGCTTGCCCGCTTGCGCATCCGTGACGAGTTCCTTGAACGGCGTCGCCCAGTCCCATTCCGCGCCGGTGAGATAACCCTTCGGCGCGAGCGCGGCCTGACTCGCGTGATAACCGCAACTCATCGCGCCGCGCTTCTCCGCCGTTTCGATGACGACCTTCGGGCCGTCCACGTGACAGGTCAGCACATCGCATCCCTGATCGACGAGACTGTTGGCCGCTTCGGCTTCCTTGACGGGCATCGACCAGTCACCCGTGAAGATCACGTGCGTGGTGATCGACGGATCGACGGATTGCGCGCCGAGCGTAAACGCGTTGATATTGCGCAGCACTTGCGGAATCGGCTTCGCAGCGACGAAACCCAGCTTCTTCGTTTTGCTCACGTGACCGGCGACGACGCCGTTGAGGTACTGACATTCGTCGATATAGCCGAAGTAGCTGGCTATATTCGGCGGGTTCCCCTGCTTCCACAGACCGCCGCAATGCGCGAAGCGGACCTTCGGGTATTTCGCGGCCATCTTGAGCACGTGCGGATCGAAATAGCCGAACGAGGTCGCGAAGATCAGCGTCGCGCCGTCCTGCTCGATCATCGCTTCCATGGTCTTTTGCACGGCGACCGTCTCGGGCACGTTCTCTTCCTCGACCACTTTCACACCCGGCATCTTCTTGATGATCGCGGCGGCCTGAGCCTGTGCCTGGTTGTAGCCGTAATCGCCCTTCGCGCCGACATAGATCACACCGACGGTGAGATTGCTTGCGCCGAACGCGAGCTCGAAGGGCATCGCGCTGCCGAGCGCGAGCGCGCCCGCGCGTTGGATGAACTGGCGGCGATTGGTCATGATGTGGCTTCCTGTGTGGGTTGATCGATGGATGAACAGACGTCGCTGTGCCGATACGCGCGCCAGCCGCCGAACGATGTGATGTCGCGTGCGCCGCTTCCGGGCGCGACGGCGGCGGGCTCGCAGATGAAGCCCTTGACCTCGCGGCCATCGCCCGTGGTGATCGTGCCGATGCCGAGCGGCGCGGGAATCGCCGCGACGAATGCGCCGAAGTTGCGCACGGGCATGTCCCATAGCTCGATGGCGATCGGGCTGCCTTCCGTTTGAGTGCGTACGAGGCCCGGCTTGGGCGGCTGCGTATCGGCCAGCGCAAAAAGTTGGTAGTGCGGCGACGTCACCGTTTCTTCGACGAAGCGCGCGCCCGCCTGCTGCATCTGCCATTCGAGCGGCATGCCGCGCAAATGTGCGCCGACCACAGCGAGCCTGATGCCCGGTTCCTGGAGCGGCAGTGGAGCGATGGCCGCGACAGGCGTCGCGTCCTTGAAGACGGCCTGAATCCGCGCGCCGAGCACGGCAAGACGCCGATCCGCGCCAGCGGGTCCGATCAGCGTGATGCCGGCAGGCAAGCCATCGGCGCGTGGCAGACACGGCACGGCGAGCGCGCACAGATCGAGCAGATTGACGAAGTTCGTATAGACGCCGAGGCGGCTGTTCACTTCGACGGGATTGGCCTGCACTTCGCCGATGGTCGGATGTGTCGGCGTCGTCGGCACGATCAGTATGTCGACGCGAGCAAACAGCGCTTCGACTTCGCGCTTGAGCAGCATGAGTTCGTATTGGCCGTTAAAGGCGTCGGCGGCGGAAAAAGCCTCTGCCTTGCCGATGACTGTCGCGACGGTCGCGTCGATATCGCCGTGATGGGTCGTGAAGAACTCGCCCAAAGCCGCGCGACGTTCCGCGACCCATGGACCGTCGTAAAGCAGCGCGGCGGTACGCTGCATCGGCGCGAACGGGAACGTCGCGGGTGCCAGCTTCAGACGGTCCAGCGTCGCGGCGAAAGCATCGGCTGCCTGCGTGTCGCCGAAGAATTCGAGCGTATCGGGGATCGCTACACGCGGTGCACCCGGCAGCAAACCGAGCGATGCGACGTGCCGCGAGTAACCATCGAGCGCGTCGAACGCGGCCATCTGTTGCAGGACGAGCCAGGCATCGGCGACGTCGTGCGCGAAGATCGACAGCGTATCGAGACTCTTGCATGCGGGCACGACGCCGCGCTTGCTGACGAGCCCGAGCGTCGGCTTGAGTCCGACGATGCCGTTGAACCCTGCGGGCACGCGGCCCGAACCGGCCGTATCGGTGCCGAGCGAGAACGCGACGATACCTTGCGCCACCGTCACCGCCGATCCCGAACTCGATCCGCCCGACACATACTCGGGACGATTGACCTGCCGCACCGCGCCGAACGGCGAGCGCGTGCCGACCAGACCCGTCGCGAACTGATCGAGATTGGTCTTGCCGATGAGGATTGCGCCGGCGTCGATCAGACGTTGAACGGCGAAAGCCGTCTCGTCCGGTGTATAGGCAAACGCCGGGCACCCGGCCGTGGTCGGCAAACCCGCAATGTCGATGTTGTCCTTCACCGCGAACGGCACGCCGAACAGCGGCTTGCGCTTGAACACCGCCGCGCCGCACTCAGCGAGTTCGCGTGCGAGCGCGGCCGCCGTGGCCTCGAGATCGGCTGCCGGAACGACGAGCGTCCATGCTTCAGGCCGCGCGCCGGCCTCGATCCGCGCGAGCGTCGTTGCGATCACCTGCAACGGATCGGCATCGCCGCATGCGTAAGCATCGACGAGCGAGCGAACGGTAAATGGCTGGTCAGCCTCGGTGACTTTCATGAGTTCAATCTTGCATACAAGTTCGAACTCACATTGCACTGACTATGCCAGCGCTAACATTTCCTTTGCAAACAATGACTTGATACAGGACCACGGCTTGAGCGCCTTGGCGCGTGAACCATTCGGGTTCAGCGCCGACGCAGACGTGGTGCGCATGATCCCGTTCACGGTGCAAGCCGACTATCTATCCGCTTCCGGTCGCTGCCGCTCAAAAGAGCGGTTGTAGATCACGCTACTGACGTGTAGTTTACGCTACATGAACATCACGACAACTTGGTCCCTGCTGGTTCTCACGCTTCCCACCGAAAACGCCACGGCGCGGATGCGCTTCTGGCGAACCTTGAAAGCGAAGGGATGCGCCGTGCTGCGCGATGGCATCTATCTGCTGCCCTACACCGAAGCGCACGAGCAGATGCTCCGCGAACTGGCGAGCGCCATCGCGGACAGCGGGGGCACCGCACACCTGTTGCGCGCACCGAGCCTCGATGCCGCGCAGGACGAGGAATTCCGTGCGCTTTTCGACCGCGGCGAAGATCACGCCGGCTTCATGCGCTCGCTACAGGACGCACGCAAGACTGTTTCCGGCCAATCGGCGGCTGATCTCACGAAGCTGCTGCGCAAGTTGCGCAAGGACTACGAAGCCATCGTCGCAATCGACTATTTTCCAGGCGACGCCTCGACCCGGGCCGAGGCTGCGTGGCACGACTTCATCGGTCTGGTCGACACCGTGTTGTCGCCGGGCGAGCCGCATTCGGCCGAACGGCCAATCCGAAGCCTCTCGGTCGTCGACTATCAGGGCCGCACGTGGGCCACGCGTCAGCATATGTGGGTCGATCGCGTGGCGAGCGCCTGGCTGATCCGTCGCTTCATCGATCGCGATGCGCGGTTCATCTGGCTCACATCGCCGGGCGCATGCCCCGCCAACGCAATTGGTTTCGACTTCGACGGTGCGGCGTTCACGCATGTCGGCGAGCGCGTGACCTTCGAGGTGCTGATGGCGAGCTTCGGTCTCGACAAGGACCGGGCACTGCTTCGACTTGGCGCGATGGTCCATACGCTCGATGTCGGTGGTGCCCCCGTTCCTGAAGCGATCGGTTTCGAAGCCGTGATGGCGGGCGCGAGGGAGCGCGCAACCGACGACGATCACCTGCTCGACGAAATGAGCCGCGTGCTCGACTCGCTTTACACGCATTTCTCGAATGCCGCCAGGAGCCGCGAGACCGGGGGACGATCATGAACACGACGACGGCGACGGTGCCTGGCTACACGCTGAGGCAGCTGGTGCTGTACATGTTGAGACTCGGCATGTTCGGGTTCGGCGGCCCGGTGGCGCTCGTGGGCTACATGCACCGCGATCTCGTCGAGCAGCGCGGCTGGATCAGCGAGTCGGACTATCGCGAGGGGCTCGCGCTCGCGCAAATGATGCCGGGGCCATTGGCCGCGCAACTCGGCATCTATATGGGCCACGTGCACTATCACCTCGTCGGTGCGACGCTCGCCGGTATCGCGTTCGTGTTGCCGTCGTTCCTGATGGTCGTCGGCCTCGGCTGGGCCTATGCGCATTTTGGCGGCCTATCCTGGATGCAGGCGGCCTTCTATGGGGTGGGTGCGGCTGTTGTCGGCATCATCGCGATGAGCGCCTATAAGCTCACCGCGCGGACCGTCGGCAGGAACTGGATTCTGTGGGCGATCTACCTGACGCTCGCCGCGGTGACGGTCCTCACCGAATCCGAAATCGCGTGGCTCTTCATTGCAGGCGGCCTCATCAACTGGTTCGTGGTCGCCCCGCCGCGATGGCTGGCGAAGGGCGGCCTGCACGCCGTTGCGGCAACGCAGTTGCCCGTAGCCAGCGGGATACTCGGCGGGCTCGACTGGCCCCTGCTCGGCCAGATCGGACTGTTCTTCGCGAAAGCGGGCGCCTTCGTGTTCGGTTCCGGGCTGGCAATCGTGCCGTTTCTGTACGGCGGTGTGGTCACCGAACATCACTGGCTCAATGACAAGCAATTCGTCGATGCCGTGGCCGTCGCGATGATTACGCCGGGACCCGTCGTCATCACCGTTGGCTTCATCGGCTATCTCGTCGCAGGTTTTGCCGGTGCCTGCATGGCCGCGCTGGGCACCTTCCTGCCGTGCTATCTCTTTACCGTGCTGCCCGCGCCGTACTTCAAGAAGTACGGCAAGCTGCCCGCCGTCAAGGCGTTTGTCGACGGCATTACGGCCGCCGCTGTCGGCGCGATCACCGGCTCGGTGATTGTCATCGCGCGTCGCTCCATCGTCGACTGGCCGACCGTTCTGCTGGCCCTCGTGACCGCACTGTTGCTGTGGCGTTTCAAGAAGCTGCAGGAACCGGTCATTGTGGTGGCGGCTGCGCTCATCGGTCTTGTCGTGTACCCGCTCATTCATTCTCACGCCGTCTGATGTGCGTGGGTCCGCCTGCGAGGACAGCAGTCATGGCAACACGTCGTACTTTCCTGCACAACACGGCCGCGCTCAGCGCGGGTGTTGTGCTCGCACAAGCCCAAAACGCACACGCGGTTGAAGAACCCGGCTTTGTCGACAAGCTGACCGGCGCCGATGGCAAATATGCGGCGGGCCCGCTTCCCTTCGACCACCACGCGCCGAGGCTGCGGGCTGCGATGCCTGCGCAAAAACTGGCGTGACATGTCCTGCGAACCTGGTCGGCGGCCTGCATGGGTATTCTGACTCGCCCAGCGCTCCTGCTTCCCGATGGAGTCGAGCGCAGTGCCCTGATCCTGCTGGTTGCCAGGGGACTGCGCGGCGTGTGCGACGGCTTTATCGCAGTGCTGCTGCCCGGCTATCTGCTGGCGCTTGGCTTTGGACAACTGGCCGTCGGACTCATCAGCACGACCACCCTGTTCGGCTCCGCTTTCGCAACCGTGCTGGTGGGTGCCGTCGGCAATCGCTTTGCGCCGCGCGGTCTGTTGCGCTTCGCGGCGGCGCTCATGATCGCCACCGGTCTGGCGTTCGCCGGGTTGTCATCACTGTGGCCGCTGCTCATCGTTGCGTTCGTCGGCACACTGAATCCGAGTTCGGGCGATGTCAGCCTGTTTCTTCCGCTTGAGCATGCACGGCTCGCGGAGTCAGCGACAGGCGATGCACGTACCGCACTGTTCGCGCGCTATAGCCTGATCGGTGCGCTGTCTGCCTCACTCGGCGCCCTCGCGGCCGCATTGCCCGACTGGATCGCTGCACACTCGGCGGTCACACCCCTCATCGCGATGCGCGCGATGTTTATCGTCTACTCGACGACGGGCTTCATTGTCTGGGTTCTCTATCGGCATCTACCGTCGCACCATCCGGCAACTGGCATGCCTTGCGCACCGCTCGGTCCCTCGCGCGGAATCGTCACCCGTCTGGCGCTGCTGTTCAGCGTCGATGCCTTTGCGGGTGGTCTTCTCGTCAACTCGCTGCTGACCTTGTGGTTGATCCAGCGGTTCGGACTATCGCTTGGCGCAGCAGGTCAGTTCTTTTTCTGGGCCGGGCTGCTCAGCGCGGGTTCTCAACTGGTCGCTGCGCCGCTGTCGCGCCGTATCGGCTTGCTCAACACGATGGTGTTCACGCATATCCCGTCGAGCATATGCCTCATTGCCGCCGCGTTTTCGCCGTCGCTTGCGCTGACCCTGGCGCTGCTCCTTGCGCGCAGCGCGCTCTCGCAGATGGATGTGCCGACTCGCAGCGCGTATGTGATGTCGATCGTCACCCCGGCTGAACGCCCCGCTGCCGCCAGCTTCACCGCGGTGCCAAGAAGCCTCGCGGCAGCCCTCGCGCCGGCACTATCCGGGGTGCTACTCGGTCTGGGATGGCTCGGCGCGCCGCTGGTCGCGTGCGGTGTGCTCAAGATTGCCTATGACCTTTCGCTGCTCGTCGCATTCCGCCGCGTCCGGCCGGATGGACGGGCATCGTGACCCGCGCAAGTCCATGGCGCTGCGCAAAGCCGTGCGTGAACCAGGCTCGCTACACCATGCGATCCAGGGTGTCAGTGCCGAGTTCCGCCCGGGCGCTCCTGCGCAGGATATCGGCGGGTACGCCATACGTTCGGACGAACGCGCGGCGCATCCGCTCCCGGTCCGCGAAACCCGTTTCCTGCGCCACCACGTTAATCGTATGGCGGCCTTGCTCGATCATGAATCTGGCTGCCTCCAGACGAAGCCGTTCGACAGCTTTGGCGGGCGACTGACCGGTCTCGGCGACGAATGCGCGGCTGAACTGCCGAGGGCTGAGGTTCGCCACCTCCGCAAGTTCTTCGATGGTGAGTGGATTGCGCAGGTTGCGGCGGATATGCGCGAGGACCAATTCGATCCGGTCGGATTTCGGCGTCATGTCCAGCAGTGCGGAATGCTGCATCTGACCACCCAGCCGACGCTGATTCATGACAAGAAGTCTGGCAACCATTTTTGCGGCATCGGGCCCAAGGTCGTTGTCGAGCAACGCCAGGGCGAGGTCGATCCCCGCCGTCATTCCCGCTGAGGTCCAGTACGGACCGTCGTTGACGAATATCCGGTCTTCTTCTGTGCGGACATTGGGGAACCGCGCCCTGAATTCGGACGCGTGAGCCCAATGCATGGTTGCGCGTCTGCCCTCCAGAAGTCCCGCCTCGGCGAGGACAAATGCGCCACTGCAGATCGAGGCTATCCGGCGGGATGCTTTGGCTGCCTCTTTCACGAAGCCAACCACAGGCGCGTCGGAAGACGGCATTTTCATTTCAGTAATTGAACCCACGATGACCGTGTCGAACGCCGGATCGCCAAACGCCTCGGTTTCCAGTGTCATGCCACCCGACGATACGACAGGACCACCGTGTTCGGACAGGAGATGAATCTCGTAGCACGGGCCTCTCGGCGGCATGTTCGCAATCTCGAACACCGTTAGAGCCGCGAGGCTCATCATCTGGAATCTTTTCGGCACTATGAAGCCAATCCGGTGCATATCTGAGCCTGCCGTCCGCAATGTGAACCTGGTGTGAATGACTGCCGTCTGGATGAATCGGCATAACGAGCTTACTGCGCCCCGGCGACGGATGTCATGAATGGTGGCAACAACGACATGGTTAGTCATGGCCCGCGACGTTAAGGTACAGGCACTTCTCTTATCCGTATCGCAGCCAGCGAAAGGAACATCACCATGTCAAAGATCATCCGCGCCGCAGCCGTCCAGATTGCGCCTGTCCTGTATAGCCGGGAAGGCACTGTCGATAAAGTCGTCAGAAAGATTCTGGAACTCGGCAAGCAGGGCGTTCAATTCGCGACGTTCCCCGAGACCGTCGTTCCCTATTATCCGTACTTTTCGTTCATCGAATCGCCATTCGCAATGGGGGCCGAGCACTACAAGCTGCTCGAGCAGGCGGTGACTGTCCCGTCGGATACGACTCGCGCAATCGGCGAAGCGGCGCGCCAAGCGGGCATGGTGGTGTCGATTGGCGTCAATGAGCGCGACGGCGGCACGATCTACAACACGCAACTCCTGTTCGATGCCGATGGCACGCTCGTGCAGCGGCGCCGCAAGCTCTCGCCGACTTACCACGAGCGAATGGTCTGGGGAATGGGCGATGGATCAGGCTTGCGTGCAATCGATACCGCTGTGGGCCGCGTCGGCCAGCTGGCGTGCTGGGAGCACTACAACCCGCTCGCACGCTATGCGTTGATGGCCGATGGCGAGGAAATCCATTCGGCCATGTATCCGGGTTCGTTCGCCGGTGATCTTTTCTCCGAGCAGATCTCCGTGAACATTCGCCAGCACGCGCTGGAGGCTGGTGCATTCGTCGTCAACGCGACCGCCTGGCTCACGCCCGAACAGCAACAGCAGATTCTGCGGGATACGAACACAACCCAGATTGGCCCGATCTCCAGCGGCTGTTTCACCGCCATCGTTTCGCCGGACGGCGAGTACATGGGTGGCGCGCCGCTGCGTGAAGGAGAGGGCGAGATCATCGCCGATCTGGATTTCTGGCAGATCGACAAGCGCAAACGCATGATGGACTCGCGTGGTCATTACAGCCGTCCCGACGTGCTCGGGCTGGTGATCGACCGTACGCCGAAGCAGCACGTCATCGAGCGATCAGTGCGCGCAGTGGGTGAAGAGCCCGCCAGCGATCTGGAAGAACTCGCCTGAGCCGCGTGCGAAAAATGCGCGATACCGTCGTCGGGTGCGCATCGCGCGAGTGCGATGCGACAGACGCGCGAACTTCAATCAGGCCACTTTGAGCCGACAACGCAGGAGCAGGAAAAATGGACTTCAACGATGTCATGCTGGAGCGCAACGCCGACTACGCCAACACCGCGTTCGCACCTGAACTGAAAATGATGCCATCGACGGGAACGGTGGTTGTCGGCTGTGTCGATCCGCGCGTCGATCCCGCCAATGTGCTCGGTTTGAAGCAAGGTGAGGCAGCCGTGATTCGCAATGTGGGTGGCCGGGTCAACAAACCGCTGCTCGAAACGCTGGCCGTGCTGAGCGTCGTTGCGAAAGCGGCAGGACGACCCGATGGTGCGCGCAATCTCGTTCTGCTCCAGCACACGGATTGCGGAATCATCGGCTGCCATAAGCATGCGCCTGCATTGCTCGCGAAGCATCTCGGCGTGGAGACGGACGCACTCGATGAACTCCGTATCACGGAACCATACGAGGCGGTGGCACTCGACGTCGCCGCACTTCGCGCGAACAGCAACCTTCCCGATAACCTGATCGTGTCGGGGCTGGTGTACGACGTCAAGACAGGCCTCATCAAAACCGTTGTTCCACCTGCGCCTTTGCGTGAGACGGCAGGCTAAGAATTGGCGCGATGACAGAGCCGGCGCATCGCCGGGTCTTTCATCAGCGATTACCGCTGTATCGCTTGCGCACTCGCACGGCGAGCGCCATTCGATGCCGACGCGCGACCGGAACAAACTTGTGATATTTCCGCGACTACGACGTGAACCCCGCCTGCCACACTTCCTTCCGGGTGCCTCGAAGGCATCGTGACTTTTAAGCCCGCATCGGAAAGAAGTTGAAGGCCATCATGAATACGAGTCCTCGGTCCTTGCATTCCCTGATCGACAAATGGCTCGCGCCAACCGCGAGCACGCCCATCAGGGTGACGCGGTTCGGTCCGGCCGACGGGCGCAACCGACGGTACGTACGCGTCGAAAGAGAATGTCAAAACCGCACATTGTCGATGTTCTTTTTCCGCCACCATGATGGCTGGTGTGTATTCCCGCCAAACAACCGGATTGCTCTCGGTTCACCTGCTTTCATTGCAGTGCGCTAACCGATTTGCATCGCGCTATGTGCGCAAAGATTAAAGCAGCGCTCGAACGCGTCGCACATGGATAACGAAAACGAGCGCGGCGGGATTCGCCATTCAGCCTCAATGCCGCGCTCGGCAGCGAAACAATCAATGCCCACGGAACACGTCGAGTAACTGCTTCTGCAAGTCCATCATGGTCTGCATGAAGTCCATTTCCATCTTAGCCATCGCCTGTTCGTGCTCCATGGTCATCTGCATCATCTTGCTCTTGATCTGCACCACTTCGTTTCTTTGCTGTGCAGTGAGCTTGTCCATGGACATGGTGACGGGGTTGTCCCACATGGGTCCGTAGGTCCCGCTACGGCCGATACCTTGCGCGTACGCGTGCGTCGCGCCCATTGCGCAAACCAGAGGAACGACAGCACAAAGAATAACGTTGCGAACGATTTTCATGTCTGCTCCAGTGAAAGGAAATGCGCCGCCACTGTGGCTGACGCGTCACGCCAAGTCCTGTTCTGGAGCACTCGTCTCCGGGGGTCATCCCGAAACGATCGCAGTGAACCGCTCCATACCGAACTTCAGGAGCGATTCTGGTTGGCGCTCATCACGCCTCTATCCACTGGAAATCACATGTTCGTCACGTTCGACATTGAGCGAGGGGCATCTTCAACGCCCGAAGCGTCCGGCCCGTTCGGGAAGCTGGAATGCCTGAGGCGATCGAGTGCCGCCTTGCGTTCGATTTCGGCAGCCGCGCGTGTCGTGAAGATCTGATAAACGGCATCGGTCAGGACATCCTGTTCCTTCATTTCGCGGTCGTTGAAGAAAGCCATGTGTCCAATCACCTCGCCTCGCGTGCCGAAGATCGGTATGCCGTAATAGCTTTCGTACGCTTTATCACGGGGAAATAACTTACCAACGCCCGACGCATGAAATACAGGGTGACCGTTGCTGTACACCGCTTCGCATGGCGTGCCCGCCAGTTCGAATTCGATGTTTTCGCGGAAGTCGTCGCGAAGCCAGTAAGCGAGTGTCCGCGCGCTTTTGGGTGGCCACCCGGCGCATTCTGAAATGAACGCGCACGGCACGTCTAGAGCGGCGGCGAAGTGGCGCACCAGCGCCCGGAAAAATGCCTCGCCCCCCATTCCCGCGGTCCCTTCGACAACATGCTGTAGCACGCTCTCGATCTGCTTTACTCGCGTGATGTCCGTATCGAGCGCAACGATGCGCAACGGCTTGCCGCTCGCGTGGCGTATGACGGTGCCGAGCGAACTGACCCATCGGTACCGGCCATCCCTGTGCAATAGCCTGAACTGATGTTCGAACTGGCGTTCCTGTCCTTCCAGTCGGCATTGCAGCGTCGCATCCACACCGGCAAGGTCAAGAGGATGAATATGCGCGCGCCAGTTCTCCCATGAATCCACGAATTCGTCGTCGTTATACCCGAGCATGCATTTCCAGCGCGTGGAAAGCACGAATTCGTTCGTTTGCAGATTCCATTCCCATGGTCCGTCGTCCGCGATCCGCATCGCGAGTACGTACCGCTCCTCGCTGTATTGCAGTTCGGCAGCGAGGGCCGAGCGCTTTGCCTCGGCAGCATTCAGCGCCTGACCCAGCGCCTCGGCTTTGTCGCGAAGTTCTCCCGCAGCACGCTGCACCGCCTGCATTTCATCGGCGGACCCGCGCGCTGCATCGGCGTGAGTGGCATTTCCAAACGTATGCAGAATGGCCCGAAGGGGACGGCACAAGCGAAGCTCCGACACGGCGCCCATCACCACAAGCAGCACCGCGAGCGCCAACGCGACAACAATCAGAAGACCCGATCGCACATGTCCCGCTATCAACACAGGAACGGGACCGGCCGCCAGACCGACGAATATGAGTAGCGCACAGGCCGCGGCCGGCCAGATCAGCTTCCATTTGAGACTCATACGAAGGCCCAATATTTCGCGTCGAAGGGTGTTCCGCTCTTCCAAAAGATAGGCGAACATCCCGCGCGGCACCAGCGCGTGCGGCGAGGCCGCTCGAATAGAAGAGATGTGCGCGGGTTCAAAAATGGACGCAATCGTGACGGATTCGTGATCACTATCGACGACAGTGCAGTTCATGCACGTTGCCGAAGAGGATTGCCCGATGTGTACCCCTGTCTCACCGTTCTCAGCGGCGCGCACCGTGCCCGACTTGAGCGGAATCGGCCTGCGTCCGTCGCACTATCAGCAGATCCTGCGCGAACGGCCACCTGCTGGATGGTTTGAAGTGCATAGCGAAAACTATTTTGGTGCGGGCGGCCAACCACTCCATTACCTGGAACGTATCCGTGACGTGTATCCGCTGAGTCTGCATGGCGTGGGACTCAGCCTGGGATCGACGGGTCCGCTCGACAAGGAGCATCTCCGGCATCTGGCCGATCTGGTTTGCAGAATCGAGCCCGGACTCGTATCCGAGCACCTGAGTTGGGGGCGCGCCGGATCGAGACATCTCAATGACCTTTTGCCTTTGCCCTACACGGACGAGGCGCTCGATGTCGTGTGCGATCACGTCGACGAAGTGCAGGAACATCTTCACAGGCAGATTCTCATCGAGAACATATCGAGCTATGTCCAGTTCCGTCATTCGACCATGCCCGAAGCTGAATTCATCGCCCATGTCGCCCGGCGGACGGGTTGTGGAATATTGCTCGACGTGAACAACCTGTATGTGAATGAAGCAAATAACGGCATCGATCCCGACACCTATCTGGATGCGTTGCCCGTTGATGCGATCCGCGAGATTCATCTCGCCGGCCACGACCGTGTCGGTGCCCTGCTGATCGACACGCACGGCACGCGTGTTGCACCCGCCGTCTGGGAACTCTATGCGCGTGCGCTCGACCGCTTCGACCCTGTGCCGACGCTGATCGAGTGGGACACCGACATTCCGCCGCTCGACGTTCTGCTCGAAGAATCCAGTCACGCCGCGACGATGATGAGGGCTCGCCATGCAATCGCTTCATGAATTGCAGGTCGCGTTTGCGGGCGCGATTGTCGAGCAGGACGCGCGCGCAATCGGCTGGACCGTGTGCGGCGACAATACGCATGACCGGCTGGCGGTTTATATCGGCAACACGTACCACAACTTGCGTGAAGCACTGCGCGCCGTCTATCCCGTCGTTGACAGGCTGGTCGGCGAGCAATTCTTCGATTACGCGGCTAACGGGTACATACGCGATCATCCGTCGCAAAGCGGCGATATCCAACGTTTCGGCGACAGCTTTCCGGCGTTCCTGGCAAGCTTTCCGCCCGCCGCCTCTCTCCCCTACCTGGCCGATACCGCGACGCTCGAATGGCTCGCGCATGAAGTCTTTCATGCTGCGGATCACGCGCCGCTTCCACTATCGGAACTGTCGGGCCTCGCTGGCGCGGATTGCTCGACACTGCGTTTAAGGCTTCACCCCGCGTGCCGGCTGTTCGCCTCTGCGTTCCCGGTCCTGAAGATCTGGCAGGTCAACCAGCCGGAATCCCCGAGCGAAGAAAGCATCGATGCGCAAGCCGGTGGCGATCGGCTTCTGGTGCGCCGTGCCGGTTTCGCCGTCGATATCCAGGCACTACACGACGGTGAGTTCGCGATGCTACGAGCACTGCACGCAGGGCAAACCGTAGACGACGCCTACGACCTCGCATTGCAGCGTGATCCCGGCTTTGCACTCGGCGAGTTCATCGAGCGCCGCATCTTGGACTCGACCATCGTCGGCTTCGATCTTTGAGCTTTGGCAGGCACGTGCGATGTTCATGCCATCGTCAGTTCGACCGTGAAGGTCGTGCCAAGCCCCGGCGTGCTCTCGACGCGAATCCGCCCGCCATGCAGTTCGATGATGCGCCGCGAAATCGTGAGCCCAAGGCCCGCATTGCCCGCGTCGCTGGATTCGCTGCGATCGGCGCGATAGTAGCGATCGAAGACGTTGCCGATATCGTCGTGATGAATGCCCTGCCCCGTGTCGCTCACCTGAAGCTCGACCCGGTCACCGGCCCGATGCACACCGACGCTGATTTCCCCGCCGGCCGGCGTATAGCGCATGGCGTTTTCGATCAGGTTCTCGAGCACGCGCTCCATCATGCCGATATCGGCGCAAACGGGCGGGCAGTCTGCGCACACGCTCGCGCTCAGCCTGAGATCGCGCTTCTGCGCGCTGAGCGCAAACTTCTGGACGACGTCCTGCGCAAGCTCGCTGATCGGAAATGATTCGATCTGCGGTCTCACTTCGTTTGCCTCCAACTTCGTGAGATCGAACAGATCCCGCACGAGCCTTGCAAGCCGCTCGCAGTGCTTCACTGCTATCTGCAGATACCGGTAACGGTCGTCCTGGGACAACCCGTCGTCCCGGATGAGCACCATCTCGAGATAACCCTGCATCGAGGCTAGCGGTGTTCGCAGATCGTGCGAGACGTTGGCAAGCAGTTCGCGGCGCTGCCGGTCCACCTGTTCAAGCTGCGAGAGCTGCATTGCGATGCGCTCCGACATCTCCTGAAATGCGGCAATGAGATGTCCTATCTCGTCGTCATTGCCGCCCGTCGTCTCCACTCGGATCGGATTGGCAAACCCGCTCGCCCGGAAGGCTTCGATTGCGGACGCCAGCTTGCGAAGTCTGAGCGTGAGAAAGCGGAAAACGACGAGCGCGGTGAGCAGGCTGAACGCCACCGTGCCGACCACCAGGTTGGTGATCAACTCGAATAGCCGCTGTGTCTCGAACATCCGTTGCGACGCGACGATCATGATGGCGCCGATCGCGACGAACACCGCCATCAGCCACAGCGCGAGCCGGCCATACAAGGTGGCGAAAAGATGAAGGTCAGTTTTCGGTCGCATTGCGGAACTTGTATCCGACGCCCCACACCGTCTGGATGTACTCCGGCGCGTTCGGATCGATTTCGATCTTCGCGCGTAAGCGGTTGATATGGGAATTGACCGTATGTTCATAGCCGCTATGGCTGTAGCCCCACACCTGATCGAGCAACTGGGCGCGCGTATAGACACGCCCCGGGTTCTGCGCAAAATGAAGCAGCAACTGAAACTCCTTGGCGGTCAACATGATTGCGGCGCCACGCACGGTCACGTCCCGCCTTTCGACGTCGATCTTCAGATCTTTGCATTCGATCAGCGTATGCTCTCCCGCCGCCGTATTCGCGAGCATCCCGACGAGCCTGAAAATCGCCTTCACGCGCGCAACGAATTCCAGCACGCTGAACGGTTTGGCGAGGTAGTCGTCAGCCCCCATCTCCAGACCCAGCACCCGGTCGAGTTCAGTCGACTTCGCGGTCAGCATCAGGATCGGCGTATAGCGTCGCTCCGAGCGCAGACGCCGGCAGATCTCCAGGCCGTCGACGCCCGGCAGCATCAGATCGAGCACCACCAGGTCATACGGCCTGGCGAGCGCTTCCGCCAGCCCCGACCTGCCGTCGTTCAGTACCGTCGTCTCGCAGGCAAGACCCGTCAGTTGCATGCGGACGAGTTGGGCGATGTCATTGTCGTCTTCGATCACCAGAACGTTGCGAGACATGACGGGCATCCTTACTGAACTGTTGGGGGCGCAGCACCGCCCGTGCAAACGGGCAACTGCATGTTGTCCAGATCATTCTAGATCGCCAACGGGGCGTGTCCAGCGCGCCCGCGCGCCGTGACGAAAATTTGATTTTCGGGCGATAAAGCCGTGAGCAGCGCTTTGCACACTTCATCCCGGGACGCAGGCAATCGCGCCTGTCCTCATCACCCCCTGGAGGAAGCATCATGAAAAGCGAACGCATCATTCAAGGCGCCATTGCGAGTCTGCTTGCCATTGGCGTCGCGACGGCAAGCACGGCCGCATTTGCAGCCGGCGACTTCGAAAAGTGCGCGGGCATCGCGAAGGCAGGCAAGAACGACTGCGGCACCAGCAAGAGTTCATGCGCTGCCACCGCCAAGATGGACCATGACACGGAAGCCTGGATTCTCGTTCCGAAGGGCACCTGCGACAAGATCGCCGGCGGCCATCTGCAGATGTCGGAGTTCGCCAAACCCGGCGGAAAAAGCGGCGTTCTCAGTCCCGCCGCCAAAACCGCCGCAGCGGGCTGATAACGGCCTCGCCGTCCCGGCGCCGCATCGACCTGCGGCGCCGCCTGATCTCCGCTTGAGCTCCCCCCGACCCGAGGTTCCAACATGAAGCTCTCATCGCCCCTTTCCGCGACGCCCCGCGCCGAACCGTCCAGCGTGCCGCAAAAGGCACTCTCGCTGTACCGTTCGGCGCTGCGCGCGCTGGAGTTCGCCTCGCCCGTGCTCGACCTGGGCATTCGCATCGTCATCGGTCTGGTGTTTTTCCAGTCCGGGCTCACCAAGATCGCGAGTTGGTCGTCGACGCTCGCCCTGTTTCAGGGCGAATATGCGGTCCCGCTGCTTCCGCCCGTACTCGCTGCGTATCTCGGCACGGCCGCCGAACTGGGATTCCCCATCTTCCTCGTGCTTGGGCTCGGCTCGCGCTTCGCCGCATTCGGACTCTTTGTCTTCAACATCATTGCCGTCATCTCCTATCCGGGGCTCGGCGAAGTCGGGCTGCGCGATCACCGGTACTGGGGTCTCTTTCTGCTCGTGACGCTTCTGCACGGCCCCGGCAAGCTGTCGCTCGATTACCTGATCGGCCGCTGGGCAGGCAACACATCATCGCGTTCGTGACGGCAGCCTGGTGATCAGCCTGCGGCCTCGAAGGCGCGATTCGTGTTGCTGTTTGTGCTCAATCGCGCCTGGACCTATACCGATACGCTCGCCGATCTCGCACAGGGACACGTCAACGCTACAGCCTCGCGTGGACTGCTGTTTGGTGCGCTACTGCTGGGTGTGATGTCAGCCTGGATCACACGCGCCATGCGCGGCGAACCGGTAAGCGGCACGCGCGTCACGCCGTCGCTACTGCTGCGCTGCCTGTGTGGCGGCACGCTGATGGGATGGGCAAGCCTGATGATCCCCGGCGGGAACCACTCACTCGTCCTCGTAGCGATGCCTCTTTTGCGTCCGTATGTGTGGGTCGCATTTGCGGCGATGTGTATCGCGATCGGCGCTGTGTCGTTGTGGCGCCGGCTGCTGCACGCGCGCCGGCAACGTGAAATCAGCGAGCTTGCTTGAACGAGCGCATCGGCAGTGTCATTGCAAGCGTCGGCGCGCTCCGCGAAGTTGCGACCGCAGTCGATCGTCATACCCATCTCCGGCGCTGACTCGCGCGACCTTCGCATCAGGTCGCGCGCGATGCCTGCCCGCTCCGGTGTCGTGACAGAAAAGTGAACGCCGGGCGATGCGTACGTGAAGAGCGGTTCGCACACTATCTCCCACACCCAGGCCACTCCGGCCGCTGGGTACGTAAGGAGTTGACATGGAAGCCGAGAAAAACATCGTAGTCGTTGGTGGAGGCTTTGCCGGTACGACGCTCGCGCAGGCCCTCGAAAAGCGGTTGCCCGCGCCCTATC
The DNA here is from genome assembly GCA_001319865.1 of Burkholderia sp. E7m39. GTDB lineage: Bacteria > Pseudomonadota > Gammaproteobacteria > Burkholderiales > Burkholderiaceae > Paraburkholderia > Paraburkholderia bengalensis. Next base: position 18,650 of record BBSL01000428.1, read on the forward strand.
GCGTGGTGCTCATCAGCGACGAGAGCTTTACGACGTTCAATCCGATGCTGGCTGAAGTCGTGGGCGCATCCGTTTTCCCGGAGCAGGTGATCGTGCCGATCCGCCAGATGATCCGGCGTTCCCGCTTCATCATGGCAACCGTCCAGGACATCGACTACGAGCGCCGGACCGTACGAGGCACGACACTGGCCGGCACGCGCGAAATCGCGTTTGAGCACCTGATCTTCGCGTTTGGAACGCGCGCAAATCTGGAGCTTGTACCGGGAATGAAAGAGCATGCGTTGCCGCTCAAGATGATCGGCGACGCGATGTTCATCCGTAATCAGGTCCTGCGACGGCTTGCGTGTATTGAACTCGAATCAGACCCAAATGTAAGGCGCAGGCTTGGACATTTCATCGTTGTGGGCGGCGGCTTCTCCGGCGTCGAGGTAGCGGGCGAACTGGCCGACTATCTCCATAGCGTGCGGCATTTTTACAAGCTCGTGCGGGATGACGAACTGGCCGTCACGATACTGCACGACAGCAGCCGGCTGCTGCCGGAAATGCCGGAATCGCTTGGCGCGATCGCGGCGCAGCGGATGGCGGACAGAGGCATCAACGTCAGGCTTGGCACGCGCGCATCGCAGGTCAGCGCTGAAGGCGTCGTGCTGCAGGATGGCGAGCATTTGAGCGGTTCGACGGTCATCTGCACGATCGGCACGAAACCCAATCCGTTGATCGAACGGCTCGCCACACGCATCGGTTTGCCCGTCGAGCGCGGCCGGATCGCTACGCAAGGCGATATGAGCGTGCGTGACTTCCCCGCTCTGTGGGCGGCGGGCGATTGCGCGTTGGTGCACAACGCGGCAACGGGCCAACCGTCGCCGCCCACCGCCCAGCACGCGGTCGCGCAAGCACAGCAACTCGCGGACAACCTTGTGCGTCGTCTGATGGGTAGAGAGACTCGCGCATTCGCATTTGTCGCGAAAGGGATGATGGCCACCATCGGGCATATGAAGGGTGTGGCATCCATTTACGGCATACGCCTCACTGGCCTGCCCGCCTGGTTGCTGTGGCGCGCCTTTTATCTCGCCAGAATTCCGACACTGGGCCGCAAGCTGCGGATCTTCGTGGAGTGGAGCTGGAGCATGTTCTTCCCGACGGATATTACGCACCTGCGCTTCACACGCTCAAATGAGGCCGATGAAATCAATGGCCATGTGCCGCAGGCGGGCGGCAGGCCGTCTGATGGAAAGCCTTATCCGAAGCCATCCCCTCATGCGGGCACCGCGGCGCCAGGCGCCGCTCGACGCGTCGATGCAGGCGTGCGGGCAGGCATCTGAAACCGCCCTTTTATCTGCAATGTCAGAAGATTTTGGAGAACACCATGACGATGCCTTTCTATCCGGATGGTCCTTGAGGCGATTCACGAAGGACTATTCAGCGGCCGCACGATGCGCCCGTCCAGATAGCCTTGCACGTCTTCCAGCACGCCCTGGTAAATAAGCCGGTAGTTTTCTTGCGTCACATAGCCGATATGCGGCGCGAGCACCACATTGTCGAGCGAGAGCAACGGATGATGCGGCGGCAGCGGCTCGATATCGAACACGTCGAGCGCTGCGCCCGCGATGCGTTTCTCGCGCAGCACGTCGAGCAACGCAGTTTCGTCGATAATCGGGCCGCGCGCGGTGTTGACGAGATACGCGTCCCGCTTCATCAATGCAAGCTCGCGCTTGCCGAGCAGGCCACGCGTGCGGTCGGACAGCTTCAGGTGAATCGATACCACGTCGGAATACGCCAGCAGTTCGTCGAGATCGACGCGCTTTGCGCCCGCCTCGCGGGCGGCCTCGTCCGTTAACCGGTGGCTCCAGCCGAGTACCTTCATGCCCAGCACGTTCCCGTAGCGCGCCATTTGCCGGCCGAGGTTGCCAAGCCCGAGCACGCCAAGCGTCTTGCCGTGCAGACCGACGCCAAGGCGCGTCTGCCAGCGGCCCGCGCGCATTTCGCGTTCATCCTGCGGCATTGCCCGCGTCAGCGCGATCATCATGCCGAGCGCCAACTCCGCGGCCGGTGTGCCGAGATCGTCGGTGCCGCAGACCTGGATGCCATGCTCCGTCGCCGCGTCGATATCGACGGCGGCGTTCCACATGGCGGCCGTGATCAGCAGTTTGAGATTCGGCAAGCGCTCGATCAGCGCGCGCGGCACCCGCGTGCGCTCGCGCATCAGAAAGACGGCTTCGAATGGGTGCAGCCGTTCTGCTAGAGCCTCGATCGAATCGAGATGATCGTGGAAAGCCTGCACGGTGGCGCGCGGCTTCAGCGCGTCCCAGTCGGCCATCCGCATGGCAACGCCCTGGTAATCGTCAAGTAGTGCAACTCGCATCACGGACTATGCCTCCTCAATGAAGACCCGATTGGTCAGAAGAAGAAACCGCTTCGGAGGGTTCGCTAAAGCCGCGTTCGGAACGCATGGACCAGGCAGACGTTTTCGCCAGCACGCGATGCAGCACTTCCCCAAGAATGCCGCGGCGAAATAACATCACGATCACCACGAACGTCACGCCGAGCACCAGGTTGCCACTGTCAGTGACAGTGCTCAGATGGTCGCGCAGGAACAGCACCACGCCCGCGCCGAGCATCGGCCCGAACACCGTGCCTGCGCCGCCGAGCAGCGTCATCATGATCGGCTCGCCCGATGCGCGCCAGTACACCGATTCCAGGCTCACGAATTCATGTGCGAGCGCGAACAGGCCGCCCGCGACGCTGATCACGAAGGCGGACAACACGTACGCGCGCAACCGCAGGCCGCGCACGTCGTAGCCAATGCTGAGCATGCGCCGCTCGCTGTCGCGCGCGCCCGCGAGCGACAGGCCGAACGGCGAGCGGATGATGCGGAACACGAGCGCCACCGTCAGCGCGACGACGACGAGCGCGACGTAGTAGAACGCGATCTGATTGTGCAGGCTCACACCGAACAGCGAGCCACGCGTGATGCCGTGCAGCCCGTCCTCGCCGCCCGTATACGCGGGCGACTGGTTGACGACGAAATACACGATCTCCGCCAGCGCAAACGTGACCATCGAGAAATAGATGCCCTGCTTGCGCGTGATGAGCATGCCGAACGCAAGCGCGACGAGCGTGCTGATCGACACGCCCGCCAGCAGGCCGAGCCACATCGGATAGTGCAGCTTCGCGATGAAGATGCCCGTCAGATAGGCGCTTGCGCCCCACCACGCCGCCTGCCCGAACGACAGCAGCCCGCCGAACGAGAACAGCAGGTCGAAGCCCAGCGCGCACAGGCCCCACAGCACGATGTCGCACGCGAGCACGGGATACACGAGCCACGGCAGCACGATGCCCGCCAGTAGCGCGACGATCTTCGCCTGCCAGCTCATCACGACGCGGCGCGTGGCAGCGCCGATGGGCGTGTAATGCAGCGGGAAATGCGCGACATCGACACCGCGAAAGATGCCGCCTGGTCGCACGATCAGCACCACGATCATCACGATATACGTCGCGGCCGTGGCGACGGGCGGATACCAGATCGCCGCGAGCGTCGAGATCACGCCCACGAGAAACCCCATGACGACCGAGCCGACAATCGACCCGAGGCCGCCCGCGACGACGACAGCAAACGTCGTCGCGATCATCTCCTGGCCCATAAACGGCGAGATGTTCTTCAACGGCGACGCGAGCACGCCCGCGAGCGCCGCGAGCCCCGCCGAAAACGCGAATGCACCGGACACCAGCAGCGGTACGCGCACGCCGAAGCAGCGCAGCAGATTCGGCCGCTCGGTACCGGCTCTCACCAGCGCGCCCAGGCGCGTGCGCTCCAGCATGAACCAGGTGCCGCCGCAAACCACGAGCGACACGATGAGCACGAAAAAGCGGTACTTCGGGTAAATCACGAAACCGAGATTGACCGCGCCGGCCAGGCTCTGCGGCACGAGAAAAGGCGCGCCCTGCACGGCGAAGAAGCGCCGCATGGTGTCTTCGATGATCAGTGTCAGGCCGAAGGTCAGCAGCAGGTTGTACGACGGATCGACCTTGTATAGATGACGCAGAAAGAGCCGCTCCAGTACGAGGCCGAATGCGCCGATGACGAGCGGCGCGATGACGAGCGCCGCCCACAACGACAGGCCGAGCTGCGAGCCGAGCACGAATGCAATGAAAGCGCCCAACATGTAGAGCGCGCCGTGTGCGAAGTTCACGACGCGCATCATGCCGAAGATGACGCTCAGCCCCAGACTCATCATCGCGATGAAGCCGCCGTTGACGAGCCCGTTGAAGAGTTGCAGCACGTAGTATTGGGTCATGATTGCCCCATGACGATTCGATGGAATGACCTGCCCTACCAGTCGTGCTTGCACGTGCTGATCGACGCGGGCATGAACGCCTCGTTGCCGGGCACCACCGACAGCACCTTGAACACGTCGTCCTTCGTTTTCACGTCCTGCGGACGCTTGACCTGTTCGAGATACATGTCGTGCACGACGATGTGGTCCGCTTTTCGCCACGTCGCATGGCGCGCGAAGAAGTCGTCGAAGGTCGAGCCTTCGAGCGCGGCGGCGATACGGTCCGGGTCGTCGGTGCCTGTGCGCTTTACGGCGTCGAGCACCTGCGTGACGGCGGAGTAGTTGCCCGCGTGCAGGCTGCCCGGCGTGAAGCCGAACTGCTTCGTGAAGCGTGCGGCCCATGCGCTCGCGCGGTCGTCGATGTTCCAGTACCACGGGTCGGCAAGAATCGCACCGGACCACGCGGGCAAGCCGAGCGCAGCCACGTCGCTGAGATTCATCTGGCCGGGCACGATGCGCACGGTGCCGTTCATCAAGCCGAACTCGCCCGCCTGCTTCGCTGCGTTGCGCAAGTCCTGGCCCGACTCGAGGATGCCGATCGCGTCAGCCTTCGACGCTTGCGCCTTCAGCAGATAGCTGGAGAAATCGTCGTTCGGAAACGGCACCATGTCGTTGCCCGCCACTTCGGCACCCGCCGCTTTCGCCGCGCGGCTGAACTGTTCGAGCAGCGAATGGCCGAACGCGTAGTCGGCGGTAATGAAATACCAGCGCTTCGACCCTAGCTTCGTCACGTGAGTGGCAGCGAGGTTGGCGAGCGCATAGGTGTCCCATGCGTAGTGCCACGCGTATTTGCTGCAATAGCGATTGGTCAGTTCCGTGGTGCCCGGGCTCACGAACGTGGTCGTGACCTTGTACTGCTTCGCGAGCTTCGCGACTTCGATCGCCGCGGCGGACCCGGTCACGTCCGTGATCAGGTTCACGCCTTCCGTCTCGATCAGTTGGCGCGTCTTGTTCACGGTAATGCCGACGTCGAGCTTGTTGTCCAGCACGATCATGCGGATCGGCACGCCGTTTACCTTGCCGCCGAAGTCGTCTATAGCCATTTTCACGGCGTCGACGGAGCCCTTGCCCGATGTGTCCGAGTAGACCGTCGACAGGTCGGTGACGACCAGCACCGTGAACGCCTTGCCCTTCATCTGCGCATGCGCGCCGCCGGCCGCAAGTGCCGTCATCAGCAGCGCGCCCGCCACTCTCCTTGCGAACTGCAGTACAGGTTGGAATCCCACGTTTGTCTCCTGATGTGACTGCTCTGATGTGACTGCCTGTCGTGACAGTCCGTCGTCCGGCCCGAGAATGCATGGAAAATTTATTTTTTATATTTTATATTCCCAACAGCGCAGCGATGTCAACCCGGGACAGCGCCAATGCGAAGCGCTCGTACCCGTCCCGCATTCACGGGTTTTCGTGGAGGAGACACAAGATGGCTTTGCCAGCAAGCACTACACCGATACACGGCATGCACGCTGCAACGGATCGCGGCGGATCGCCGGCCTCGCTCGAAGCGCGAGGGCTCGGCAAGACCTTCAACGGTTTCGTCGCCGTGTCGGGCGTGAACCTGCAATTTTCGGGCAACGGTGTGTTCGGCATCATCGGCCCGAACGGCGCGGGCAAGACGACGCTGTTCGGGCTATTGAGCGGGTTCATCAAGCCCACGACGGGCACGGTGCTGTGCAATGGGGAGGAGATTTCCAGGCTGGAGCCGGAAGCGGTCGCGCGCATTGGGCTGATCCGCAGCTTTCAGATCACCAGCATCTTCGGGCATCTGAGCGTCGCCGAAAATCTCGTGATGCCGATGCAGCGCCGCGACAGCAGCGGTAACCAGTTCTGGCGCGTGAATCATGCGCTCGACACATGGCGCGACGAAATCGACGAAACGATGCGACGCGTCGGCATCGCGCCCGTGTGGCGCGACCAGCCCGCCGCCGATCTGCCCTACGGTCTGAAGCGCTCGCTCGAACTGGGCGTCAGTCTCGCGGCGCGGCCGCGCATCCTGCTGCTCGACGAGCCGACGGCGGGGATGTCGGCGCAAGATATCGGCCGCATCATCGATCTGATTCGCGACGTCGCCGCCGAGCGCATGGTGATCATGGTCGAGCACAACCTGCGGGTCGTGTCCGACCTCGCGCGCGAAATTGTCGTGCTGCAGCAAGGCAAGGTGCTCACAGTCGGCGCTTACGCCGACGTGCGGCAGAATCCGCAAGTCATCGAAGCCTATCTGGGCGGTCACCGGGAGCACGGCCATGCTTGAAGTCAGCAATCTCGAAGCGGCATACGGCGAAACGCGCGTGCTGCAAGGCATCAGTTTCGACGTGCAGCCCGGCGAGATCGTTACGTTGATCGGACGCAATGGTGTCGGCAAAACGACCACACTGCGCGCCATAGTCGGTGACATCGCGCAGCGCTCGGGTGAAGTGCGCTTTCGCGGCGTCGATATGCTGCCGCTCGGCCCCGAGCGCACCGCGAAAGCGGGCATCGGCTATGTCGCCGAAGACCGCGGCATTTTCGCGACCCTGAGCGTGCGCGAGAATCTCACTGTGTCGCCCGTGCGCGGCCCCGCCGCGTGGCCGCTCGAACGCATCTACGAACTCTTCCCCGTGCTGCGCGAGCGCGGCCATCAGCCCGCATCGACGCTCTCGGGCGGCGAACAGCAGATGCTCGCGATCGCGCGGCCGCTCTGCATGGGCTCGGAACTGATCCTGCTCGACGAACCTACGGAAGGACTCGCGCCCGTGATCGTTGAGCGCATCGGCGAAATCATTCGCCGGCTCAAGGCAGACGGCCGCACGATCCTGCTCGTCGAACAGAACCTGCGCTTTGCGATTTCCGTCGCGGACCGGCATAACCTGATGGTCGACGGACGGATCGTGCAGACGCTGTCCAACCGCGACGTGATCGAACGCGAGGAGCAACTGCTCGAACATCTCGGCGTGTGAGGGACAAAGCGTCCGGGCAACTGTCGTGCAACGGTCGCAGCCATGATGGATAATCGCCGGCACGGGAACAAATCGGCAGACTACTGCGAGCGGCCTGACATGACGAGCCTCCATTCGTCGCACGCTTCGTTCAGCGTGCTCGAGCGTATCGTGCTGGAATTCGAACGGCGCCTGCTGAGCGGCAACTGGCGCGATATCGCGCGCCTGCCGCCCGAGCGCGCGCTCGCCGCTGAATACGCGGTTTCTCGCGCGACGGTGAGAGAGGCGATCCAGCGGCTCGTGTCGCGCGGTCTGCTCGAAACCCGGCGCGGCAGCGGCGTGTTCGTCGTGAAGCGCCCGCCCGCCCGCCTCGCCGCGCCCTGGCTGCAAGTGATCGACGAACATCCTCCTCTGCGGGCGGATACGTTGGAGTTCCGGCTGGTCTTCGAATGTGCGACGGCGCGTTTCGCGGCCGAGCGCGCGAGTGCGGAAGAAAGGGAGAAGATCGGCTCGATCGTCGCGCGGATGGAAGACGCCGTGGGCTCGCACGATCTCGAAGCGGAAGCCGCGGCCGACGCGGAATTTCACATGATGCTCGCCGCCGCGTCGCACAACCGCATGCTCGATCATTTGTATTCGAGCGTGATTGCAATGTTGCGCGAGCACATCACGCGCAACACGTACGACGCGACGCTCGACCACGAACATGCCGCCGAACGGGCGCGCACGCGGCTCGCACAGCATCAGCGCATTTGCGAGGCGATCTTGCGCTGTGCCGCCGACGACGCTTCACGTGCCATGTATGCGCATCTGGAATTTGTCGGCAGCCAGTTCGACAGGCATTGACGGCGACGGGCATGCGCTGCGTCGCCGCCTGATAGCCGCTCAATCGCCGATCAGCTGTAGCTCAGGCAGCACATTTTTCGACACGCGATTCCACCCGCTTTCGATGTGCGACACCATCGCCTCGACGGCGCCCGCTTTATCGCCTGCTTCCAGCTTGCGCACCACCTCGCCGTGCTCGGTCACGAGCTGCTTGAAGCGGTCGCCCTGATCGCCGTGGAAATTGAACGGATACTTGGCCCACAGCACGCGCACGAACTGCAGCGTCTGCGGCGCGTCCGCGATTTCGTACAGACGGAAATGGAAGCGCACATTCGCGGCGCGCACCGGATAGACC
>BBSL01000429.1 GCA_001319865.1 Burkholderia sp. E7m39
ACTCGCGATGCAGCGCGCGCAATTCGGCGATTTGCGCCTTCGTGATACGCGCCACCGCGCGCTGCGTCAGGTCGCGTTCGAGCAGCACGCGCAGCCCGAAAATTTCCCGCGCCGCTTCGGGATCGATATCCGGCACGGACAAGCCCTTGTGCGGCACGCTGACGACGAAGCCCTCCATCTCCAACACCTTCAGTGCCTCGCGTACAGGCGTAATCGACACGCCGAGCTCGGCCGCGATGTCGGCCTGCTTCAGCTTGTGTCCGCGCTGATATTCACCCGAAATGATGCGCTCACGAAGGCGTTCGGCCACCTGGTCGAGCTTTGTTTGAAAGTTCATAGACATCCGAGGGGGTTCCATGGTCCATGTCCCGCGCCGGGCATTCCGGCTCATGCGCTGAAGCGGTCGGACGGCGCGAGATGTAGCGTGCCAGCGAGGTCCGACAGTCCCGCCGCTGCGACATTGTAAAGGGTGCGTGAACGCTGCCGAAAACCGGCTTACGGAAGCGTTGCAGCGATACCGCGGCGGATGGATGGTGCACGAAACATTACATAATATCCAATCTACAGTTTATATCATGCATGAGCGCCCCGAACCAATGGCGACAAGGCGCGCGCACGGCTTAGCCAACGGCGCTCAGATATTCTTCGACACGCGGCTCCAGCCGGTTTCGATGTGATGCAGCATCGCATCGACGGCGCCCTTCCGGTCGCCCGCGTCCAGTTGACGGATGAAGTCCGAGTGCTCATCGAGAATCTGCTTGAAGCGCACAACCTGGTCGTCGTGGAAATTGAACGGATAGCGCGCCCACAGCACCCGCACGAACTGCAGCGTCTGCGGTAAATCGGCCATCTGGTAGAGGCGAAAGTGAAAGCGCACGTTGGCGGCGCGCACCGCGTAGATATCGCGCGCCTTCACGAGCGAGGTGAACTCACGGTGCATCGTCTTGAGTTCCGCGACTTCCTCGCGCGTCATCCGCTCGACGGCGCGCGTCGTCAGTTCGCGCTCCAGCAGCAGGCGCAACTCGAAGACTTCCTGCGCGCGCTCGGGCGCGACCTCGGGCACGCAGAGACCCTTGTGCGGCGTGCCGGCCAGATAGCCTTCCATTTCCAGCACTTTCAGTGCCTCGCGCACGGGCGTGATCGACACGCCGAGTTCGGCCGCTATGTCGGCCTGCTTGAGCTTTTCGCCATGCTTGTACTCACCCGCGATGATCCGCTCGCGCAAGCGCTCCGCTACCTGTTCCAGTTTCGTAAAGAAGGCCATGTGTGCACTCTCTGCGGCATGGTTATCGTGGTTTTGCCCGCCGCGTGGCAACCCTCAGCGCCGCCGGCGGCGTGACGCATCTCATGACGACCGCCTGATGAGAACGCTTCAGAGCCGTCGTTCACGCAACGCGACGCTATCGTGAGGTGCACGCCCGTACGGGATTTCGCATCGTCGAAAGCCAGTTCATCTGATCTACTGCTTGCCATCACGCACTATAAAATATAATTTATATTGCAACGGAGGTGTCCGCACAGCCTCACATGAGCCGATCGCCGTTGACCGATCGCACTCATATAATGCATTATATAATTTATATAGAGCTTGCGTGACCAGCCGTCAAGCGTGCCCTGCGCCGCCGCCCGACTGCGCGCACTACCGCCTTGCCCGAACCACTCAACACAGAACATGGAGAGACAACGTGCATCGCAACTACATAGACGGACGCTTTGTTGAATCGACAGGCGCGCAGCGTATCGCCGTGTTGAACCCGGCGCGCGGCAGCGTGATATCGGAGATTCCGGACTCCCCCGCTTCCGCCGTCGACGAAGCCATTGCCGCCGCTACCCGCGCGCAGCGCAGCTGGGGGAAGCTGCCCGCCGTGGAGCGCGCCGCGTTTCTGCGGCGCATCGCAGCGAAAATCCGCGACAACGTCGAGCCGATCGCGTCGGCCATCGTCGAGGAACAGGGCAAGATCCTGTCGCTTGCGCGCACAGAAGTGAGCTTTACGGCCGACTATCTCGACTACATGGCGGAATGGGCGCGCCGGCTCGAAGGCGAGATCCTCACGAGCGACCGCGCCAACGAGAACATCCTCCTGTTCCGTCAGCCGATCGGCGTGATCGGCGGCATTCTGCCGTGGAATTTCCCGTTCTTCCTGATTGCGCGGAAGATGGCGCCCGCGCTCGTCACGGGCAACACGATCGTCATCAAGCCAAGCGAGGAGACACCGAACAACGCGGCGATGTTCGCCGATCTGCTCGCGCAGACCGACCTGCCGCCCGGCGTATTCAATCTTGTCTACGGCAGCGGCAGGCAGGCGGGCAGCGCACTCGCCGGGCATCGCGGCATCGGCATGGTGAGTTTCACGGGCAGCGTCGAAACCGGCTCGCGCATCATGGCCGCCGCTGCCCAGAACATCACCAAGGTCAATCTCGAACTGGGCGGCAAAGCGCCCGCCATCGTGATGGACGACGCCGATCTCGACCTCGCGGTCAAAGCGATCAAGGACTCGCGCGTCATCAACAGCGGCCAGGTGTGCAACTGCGCGGAGCGCATCTATGTGCATCGCAAGGTGGCCGACGCGTTCACGGAAAAACTCGTGCAGGCGATGCGCGCGACCACGTTCGGCGATCCGCTCATCAAGCCGGACGTGCACATGGGACCGCTGATCAACGCGGCCGCCGCGCAGAAGGTCCAGGGGCTCGTCGAGCGCGCCGTGTCGGCGGGCGCGCGGGTCGCGACGGGTGGCCGCGCCGTCGAGCACGCAGGCGGCCGCTACTTCGAGCCGACCGTGCTCACCGGCTGCGAGCAGGACATGGAGATCATGCGCCGCGAAATCTTCGGCCCCGTCGCGCCCATCGCCGTCTTCGATACGCTCGACCAAGCAATCGAACTCGCGAACGACTCGGACTACGGCCTCACCTCGTCGATCTATACACGCGACCTGGGCAACACGATGCGCGCCTGCAACGAGATCCGCTTCGGCGAGACCTATGTGAACCGCGAGAACTTCGAAGCAATGCAGGGTTTTCACGCGGGCGTGCGCCGATCGGGCATCGGCGGCGCGGACGGCAAGCACGGTCTCTACGAGTACACGCAGACGCACGTCGTCTATATCCAGAACAACGGCTGAATGCCCTGGCATGGCGGCCCGTGCCGCCATGCGCGTCGATTGGACTCAGCCCGTGTCGCCGCACGGTTCGCCGCCGCGGCACGCGTTCATCACCCGAATTCAACGTGGCCGCCGCGTCACGCGATCATCCATGTCATCTTCCGCATCCGCCTTCCCTTCGATGCCCGATCCCGCCACACTGCCCGGCATGCTCGCCGGTCTGCGCGTGGTCGAAGTCGCCGACGAACTCGGCGAATACTGCGGCCTCGTGCTCGCCGGGCTCGGCGCCGAGGTCATCAAGGTCGAGCCGCTCACAGGCAGTCCGACGCGCGCAATCGGCCCGTTCTTCGAAGACACGCCGAACCCCGAGCGATCGCTGTTTTTCTGGGCCTACAACCGCGGAAAAAAGTCGGTTGCGATCGACCTGTCGACGCAATCGGGACGCGAGCGGATGCTCGCGCTGATCGACACCGCCGACGTCTTGCTCGACAGCACCTGCGGCCAACTCGCGCGCGATCTGCATCTCGACGCGCCTCTCGCGCAACGCTTCCCATCGCATGTCGTCGCGCGCATCACGCCGTTCGGCGACGAGGGTCCGTGGAAGGACTATCGCGCATCCGACCTGATCCACCTCGCGCTCGGCGGCGTGATGATGAATTGCGGCTATGACCCCGAGCCCGACGGCAGCTACTCGACGCCGCCCATTGCGCCGCAGGTCTGGCATGCATACCACATCGCGGGCGATCAGACGGCGGTGGCCATACTCGCCGCGCTGCTGCATCGGCGGCGCACGGGCGAGGGGCAGGACGTGTCGTGCGCGGTTCACCAGGCGGTCTCGATCAACACCGAACTGGACCTGATGTCCTGGGTCATGCGCCACGCGCCGCTGATGCGCCAGACCGCGCGCCATGCCGCCGAAAAGACCAACAGCACGCCCAATATCAGCCGCACCGCCGACGGCCGGTGGAACATGGCATGGGGCGTCTCCGCGCGGGACAAGGCGCGGCTCGTGCCGTTCCTGCAGGACTACGGCAAGGCCGAAGACCTGAAGCCGCCCGCCCGCGACAGCGATCTGAGCGCGCGTGACACGCCCGGCTCCGCCGAGCTCGACAAGGAAACGGAACACATGCTGCACGTGATCCAGCGCTTCGTCGGTTCGTACGATTATGCGCAGCTGCCGTGGCGCGAAGCACAGGAGGCGGGCCTGCTATGGGCGCCCGTGCGCAAGCCGCACGAGAACGCCGAGGACGCGCACTGGCTGATGCGTTCGACCTTCGCGGATATCGAGCATCCCGAACTCGGCCGGGCGTTCCGCTATCCGACCAGCAAATGGCTCAGCACGCACACCGCATGGCAGCCGGGTTCGCGCGCGCCCTTCATCGGCGAGCACAACGACGACCCGGCGATCTCTCCCGACAGGCCCGAGCGTCTGCCCGCCCGGCCACGCGAGCAAACAGCCGCGCCGGCCGTCACGCTGTCGCCGCACGGCAAGCCGTTCCCGTTGCAGGGCGTGCGCATCTTCGACTTCTCATGGTTCCTCGCTTCGGCGGGCGGCACGCGCTTTCTCAATGCGCTCGGCGCGGAAAGCCTGAAGGTGGAATGGAAGGAGAACCCCGACACGCGGCTCGGCGCGATGGCGCCCGTCGGCGGGCGCGCCGCGCGCGAACGGGCGACGGGCCCGCTGCCCGCCGTCAGCGATCCCGACATGGGCGGTCAGTTCAACAACAAGAACGCGGGCAAGCGGGGCATTTCGCTGAACATCCGGCATCCAAAGGGGCTCGCAATCGCGAAAGAGCTGATCCGCTCGTGCGACATCGTCGCGGAAGGCTTCTCGCCGGGCGTGCTGCAACGACTGGGGCTCGGCTACGACGTCCTCAGATCGATTCGCCCCGACATCA
>BBSL01000430.1 GCA_001319865.1 Burkholderia sp. E7m39
ACGCGCTCGCCCGCGATCCGCGTTCGCGACGCTCGAGGCGCGCCTCGCACATCAGGACGAACTCGATGCGCTCGTCAACGCATGGTCGTCGAATCAGGACGCCTACGCCGCGATGGAGTATCTGCAACGCGCGGGCGTGCCTGCCGGTGTCTGCCAGACAGCGGCCGATCGCTGCGACCGTGATCCGCAGCTCGCATCGCTCGCGTGGCTGACGGAAGTGACGGGCACGCGCATCGGCCGGTGGCCCGTGATCGAGTTTCCCGTGAAGCTCGCGGCCACGCCCGCGTACAGCGGCGGCGTGATCGATCGCGGCGCGCCCTGCTATGGCGAAGACAACGAACATGTGCTCGCAGAATGGCTCGGCTATTCGGACACACAGATTCAGGCGCTGCGCGACGAAGGCGTGATCTGACGCGCCGTGCCGGCCACTTCAGTTCCTCATTTGCCAAAGGACACACACGTGTATTTCGACTTCGCCGCCTATACGCCGCTGCAACGCTACAAGCTGCTGTCGTCGACGGTCACGCCGCGGCCCGTCGCATGGGTCTCGACGGCCGACGCGAGCGGCCGGCCGAACGCCGCGCCCTTCTCGTTCTTCAATGTCTTCGCCGAAGACCCGGCGGCGCTCGGCTTCGCGATCAATCATCGAAGCGATACCGACCGCAAGGACACCGGCGAAAACGTGCGCGCGCAGCGTGAGTTCGTCGTGAATCTGGTGAGCGAGGACATCGTCGAAAAGATGAACGTCACCGCGATCGAATTCGGCCCGGACGTGGACGAATTCGTCGAAGCGGGCCTCACGCCCGCGCCCTGCACGATGGTTCGCGCGCCGCGTATTGCCGAAAGCCGCGTGTCGTTCGAATGCAGGCTCATGCAGATCGTGCCGCTCGGCAAACGCCGTTCGCTGGTGCTCGGCGAAGTGCTCGCGATGCACGTGCGCGACGATGCCGTGCTCGACCCGGTGCGCTGCCTGATCGACACGCCGCGCCTGCAGCTGGTGGGCCGCATGCAGGGCCACCACTACGTGCGCATGGCGGACATCTTCGAGATGCCGACGATACCCGTCGACGCATGGACGCTGAAAAGCGAACGCGCCTGAATGCGGCGCGGGCGCACCCCTCAACCGCGGTCGAAACAGACCTGAACCAGGAGGAGACGATTTGAGCCCCGAGTTCGAAATCATCAACTACGCGCGCTTTCGCCACAACGTGGTAGCGAACGCGCGCATCGAGGTGCTGCATGCGGGCATGCGCTGGCCGGAAGGCCCCGTGTGGTTCGCCGACGGCGAATACCTGCTGTGGAGCGACATTCCGAACAACCGCATCATGCGCTGGACAGAAGGCGCGCCCGCCACCCTCTACCGCTATCCCGCCAGCCACGCGAACGGCAACACGCGCGACCGCCAAGGCAGGCTGATCACCTGCGAGAGCGGTGGACGCCGCGTGACGCGCACCGAGCACGACGGCACGCTCACCGTGCTCGCCGACCGCTTTCAGGGCAAGCGTCTGAATTCGCCGAACGACGTGGTCGTGAAATCGGACGACAGCATCTGGTTCAGCGACCCCGACTACGGCATCCTCAGCGACTACACGGGCAACAAGGCGCAAAGCGAAATCGGCGCGAACAACGTCTACCGGCTCGATCCCCGCACGGGCGAACTGTCGGTTGCGACGGGCGCGCTCGTGAAGCCGAACGGCCTCGCGTTCTCGCCGGACGAATCGATCCTCTATATCGCGGACTCAGGCGTGTCGCACGACCCGGACGGGCCGCATCACATCGTCGCGTACGACGTCATCGACGGCGTGACGCTCACGCGCGAGCGCGTGTTCGCGACCATCTCGCCCGGCGTCGCCGATGGCTTTCGGATCGATACGGAAGGCAACGTCTGGACCACGGCGGGCGACGGCGTGCACTGCTACGCCCCCGACGGCGAACTGATCGGCAAGATCCGTCTGCCCGAGGTGGCCACCAATCTCACGTTCGGCGGCCCGAAGCGAAACCGGCTGTTCATCACGACGGCGTCGTCGCTGATGGCCGTGTATGTCGGCCAGCAAGGCGCGCAGCGGCCATGAGACCGATCTTCCCCGCGATCACGACGGAGCACCGCAGATGAACCCGATGCAGGCGTTATCCAACCGCATCGCCGTGGTGGGAGTCGGCAACACCCGCTATGGCGAATTCCCCGATCTCAGCGACTACGCGCTCGGCGCGCAGGCGTTTCGCACGGCGCTCGGCGACAGCGGCCTCGACAAGTCGCAAGTCGACGGGCTGCTGTGCTGCCGCGTGCCCTTTTATGCACAGATGGGCGAAACGCTCGGCATCAATCCTCGCTGGACCATGACGTTGCCTGGCCACGGCCGCATGTCGGGCATGGCCGTCGTCGAGGCGATGCTCGCGCTCGCGAGCGGCGCGGCCAACTACGTGGCGCTCGTCTATACGAACATCGGCCGCTCACGCCGGATGAACTATGGCGGCGACGAATTCGCGTCGTTCTGGGACCCGTGGGGCCTCACGTCGCCGGGCGCCTCGCATGCGCTGATGTTCCGCATGCACATGGAGCGCTACGGCACGACCACGCGACAACTCGGCGAAGTGTCCGTCGCGTTTCGCAGCAACGCGATGCTCAACCCGGACGCCGTGATGCGCAAACCGATGACGCTCGACGATCACGCACAGGTCCGCCGCATCGTCGAGCCGCTCGGACTCTACGACTACTGCCTGATCAACGACGGCGCGGTCTGCATGATCCTGACCACGCGCGAGCGCGCAGCCGATCTGCGCAAGCCGCCCGTGCTGATTGCGGGCGTCGGCGCACGCGATGCGTTCGAGCACAGCGCGATCGGCAATTTCGATCAGGAGTTCTGGTACGGCGAGGTGCGCGAGGCGGGCACACAGGCCTATCAGATGGCGGGCGTGGGCCCGCAGGATGTCGACGCGCTGATGTGCTACGACAACTTCACGCCGACCGTGCTGTTCAGCCTCGAAGGGCTTGGCTTTTGCGAACGCGGCGCGGCGGGCGGTTTCGTCGAGAACGGCGCGCTGTGCGTGGGCGGCCGGCTGCCGACCAATACCGACGGCGGTCATCTGTCGAATTCGTACATGCAGGGCTGGGCGCTCAACGTCGAAGCGGTGCGCCAGTTGCGCGGCGAATGCGGCGCGCGCCAGGTGGCGGATTGCGAAGTCGTGCAGTACGTCGCGGCCACGCCGTGCACGCGCTCCATCATCTACACGCGAGGCTAGGACCATGAACCGCTACGACAAACCATTGCCCGCGATCGACGCCTATACGCGCGGCTACTGGGACCACGCGCGCGCGCATCGGCTGTCAGTGCAGGCCTGCACGCAGTGCGGCCATCGTCACCTTCCGGCGACGCCTGTCTGTCCGCAGTGTCTGTCCGAGGCGCTAAGCTGGGAAGCCGTGAGCGGACGCGGCACGCTCGTTTCGTGGGCCACGTTTCATCGCGCCTATTGGCCCGCGTTTCGCGACGATGTGCCGTATCACGTGTGCATCGTGCAACTCGACGACGGACCGCTCGTGGTCGGCAATTTCGCGGACAACCGGCTGCCCGACGACGTAAGAATGGGCATGGCGCTGCGTGTCGAATTCGAGGACGTGACGCCGGACATATCGCTCGCGCGGTTCGTCGCCGCTTGAGCTTCGGCTCGCACGAAGGCCGCGCGCGCGGAACGCGCGGCCTTCGGTTGTTGGCACCAAGGTCGTGCCTTACGTATCTTTGTGCGAATCGCTCACGCCGCGTGGTTCGACGCGAGACTCGCCAGCATATGGCGAAACGCGATCATGCCGGGATCATCGAGGCCGACTGAACGCTCGGCGAACATGCGCGCGCGTCCGATGCGGTTCGGCCGGCCGCGAAACGTGACGATCGCTGCGTCGACAGCCGCCGTGGCCGCCGCATGTTGCGCGCGTGGATCGTCGAGTCCCGCGATGGCATCGTGTGTGGCGATCAGCGTATCGAGCACCGTCTTGTCGCCGGGCACCGCGCCGCCGCGCTGCGCAATCGCGTCGCTCGCCGCCTTCACCTGCGCCGGCAGCGCACGCCAGTCGAGCGACGCCGCGCCCGCCAGATTGCGCGCGAGCGTCATGAACGCGACGGTGAGCAAGGTGCCGAAGCTGGAGCCGGATGCCCGCGCGGTCGCTTGCGCACAAGCCTTGAAGAGCGCACCCAGATCCGCATGCGGGCCTGCGTCGAGCGCGCTGCGCACGTTGGACGCGCAGCGCGCCAGCGTCGCGCCGAGATCGCCATCGCCAAGCTGCCCATCCAGCCGGTTCAGCTCGGGCGCGGCGGCATCGAGCACATCGGCCCACCGGCGCAGCGCGTGATCCGCGGCTTCGATCGTGAGCGCCATCGTCATGCTCTCCAGAAAGGCGAAACGGCGGGTGCGTGCAGCAGCCGTTCCAGTTCGCTGTCGAGCCGCTGGATAGTCAACGACACGCCCGTCATTTCCATCGACGTCGCATAGCGTCCGACGAGCGGCCGCACGATCTGCAGGCCGCGCGTCTGCAACTCGCGCGCGACCGCGCGAAACACGATGTAAAGCTCTTCGTACGGCGTCGCGCCGAGCGAGTTCACCAGCACCGACACGCGCTCGCCGCGCGCGGTATCGAGGTCCGACAGGAGACGTTCGAGCATCTCCTGCACGAGCGCATCGGCGGGCTTCAGCGGGCCGCGCCACAAGCCCGGTTCGCCGTGAATGCCCATGCCCATTTCGATTTCGCCGTCGTCGATCGTGAAGCCCGGCTTGCCCACTTCGGGCGCGATGCACGGTGTAAGCGCGACGCCGATCGAGCGGCAGCCTGCCACCGCCTTGCGCGCGACCGCCGTCACGTCGGCAAGCGACGCGCCCTCCTCTTCCGCTTTCGCTCCCGCGAAACGGTACGCGTAGACGACGCCCGCGACGCCTCTGCGCTTCGCGCTCTCCTGCGCCGACGCACTCGCGACATCGTCCGTCACGAGCACCGTCGTGCTTTCGAGGCCGTCGAGTTCGGCGAGCTCGCCCGCCATGTCGAAGTTCATGCGGTCGCCGCCATAGTTGCCATAGAGGCGCAGCACGCCCGCGCCGTGATCGGCTTCGCGCATCGCATCGATGCAATCGCCGACGGTCGGCCCGGCGAACACGTTGCCGATCGCACACGCATCGAGCAGCCCCGTGCCGACGTAGCCCGTGAACAGCGGCAAATGGCCGGAGCCGCCGCCGGACACGACGCCCACCTTGCCCTCGCGGGCGGGCGCCGCGCGTGCGACCACGCGGCCGCTTTCGCCCGCGCGGCGATACACGTCGGGATGCGCGAGGCACAGGCCATCGAGCATTTCATCGACATACGCGAGAGGTTCGTTGAGGATCTTCTTCATGAGTGGTCTCGTGCCGCCCGGCGGAGCCGGCCAGTTCTGGATCGGTTGGAACCGCTTCAAACCGCTTCAAACCGACAAGGTTGATGGTCGCGCGCGAAGCGGTTCAGACGCCGAGATACGCGCTCTGCACGGCGGGGTCTTTCAGCAGATCGCCCGTCGGCCCCGTGTTCACCGAGCGCCCCAGTTCGAAGATCACCGCGCGCGACGCGAGGTGCATCGCCCAGTGCGCGTTCTGCTCGGCGAGTATCACAGTGAGCTTTTCTTCGCGGCGGACTTCGTCGAGCACGTCGCCGATGCGCTCGACCACGATAGGCGCGAGGCCGAGCGAAGGCTCGTCCAGCAGGAACAGCCTCGGCCTCGACATCAGCGCGCGGCCGATCGCCAGCATCTGCTGCTCGCCGCCGCTCAGGCTCGCCGCATGTTGCCGGAAGCGCTCCTTGAGGCGCGGAAAGTAGCGATAGATCTGCTCGGCGCGCTGCTGCGCCTCGTCGCGCGTGCGCGTGAAGGCGCCCATGCGCAGGTTCTCGGCCACCGACAGTTGCGGAAACACGCGCCGCCCTTCAGGCGACAACGCAATGCCGCGCCGGACGATTTCGCACGTCTTCAGGCCGCGCAATTCGACGCCTTCGAACGTGATCGAACCCGACGTGCTCGGCGCCATGCCGAGAATCGCCTTGATCGCGCTGCTCTTGCCCGCGCCGTTGCTGCCGACGAGCGCGAAGATCTCGCCTGCCTCGACGGAGAACGACACGTCGTGCGTGCCTATCACGCGCCCATAGCGCACGTTCAGATCAGATACGGTGAGCTGCGGCATGGCCTCTCCCCAGATATGCTTCGATCACTTTCGGATTGGCCAGCACGTCGAGCGGCGCGCCCGTCGTCAGTTCGTGCCCCTGGTTCATCGCCATCACGCGATCGCACAGGCCTTTCATGAAGCGGATGTTGTGATCGATCACGATCACAGTGATACCGCGCGCGCGTATCTTGAGGATCGTGTCGCGCACATGGTCCGCCTCTTCCGCGCTCAGCCCCGCGACGGGCTCGTCGAGCATCACGATGCGCGGCTGCGCTGCGAGCGAGATGACCATGCCGAGCGTCTTCTGGTAGCCGTATGGCAGACTGCCCGCCTGCAGGTGGGCAACCTCCGACAGATTCAGCCAGTGGAGCAGTTCGCCCACGCGCCGCGCAGTGTCCTCGCGCAGCCGGCGAGCGCGGCGCGTATTGAAGAACGCCGCGACGAAGCCCGGATACAGGCCGAGATACGCGCCGCGCACGGCGTTCTCGTAGACCGTTTGCGAGCCATAGACCGTCGTCGACTGGAAGGTGCGCACGAGGCCTTTGCGCGCCAGCACGTGCGGCAGCAGCCCGGTGATGTCTTCGCCGTCGAACAGCACGCGCCCGCCGCTCGGCCGGATCACGCCGCTCACCAGATTGATCGCCGTCGTCTTGCCCGCGCCGTTCGGTCCGATGATGCCGAGAATCTCGTGCTCATCGACGTGAAAGTTCAGCTCGGACACCGCCGCAAGACCGCCGAAATGCCGCGACAGATTTTCAATTTTCAGCAACGTGTTGCTCATCGCGCGCCTTCCCTTTGCGTTCGCCCGCCCATCATCCGTTTGAGCAGTGCGCCGGCATCCGCGATACCGCCCGAGAAGAACGCCATCACCAGTATCAGAACGATGCCGAAGAACACATGCTGCAGTTCGACATAACCGCGCAGGAACTCAGGCAGCAGCACGACGAACAGCGTGCCGACGATCGGCCCGATCAACGTGTACATGCCGCCGATCACGTTGATGACGACGAGATTGAGCGATTGCTCCAGCGCGAACGAAGTCGGATCGATGTAGTGCACGAAGTGCCCCTGAAGCGCGCCCGCCATGCCCGCGATGCCGCAACCGAGCACGAAGATCGACACTTTGGTCGCGAGCACGGGTACGCCCGAACAGCGCGCGAGCGCCTCGCTCTCGCGCAGCGCGTCGATGGTGCGCCCCGTCTCCGACGCGAGCAGCCGCCCGATCACGCCGACGATCACGATCGCGAATCCGCACGCGAGGTAATAGAACGGCACGGGCTGCGAGAAGAACTCGCTCGGCGCGGGCACGCCGAAAATGCCGTTCGATCCGCCCGTCACGCTCGTCCAGTTCACGAACACCGTGCGCACGATCTCGCCGAACAGGAACGTGACCAGCACGAAGTACTTGCCCGTCAGCCGCAACACGACGGGACCGACCACCAGCGCGAGCAGCGCGGGCGCGATGAACGCAAGACACATCGCGAGCGGAAAGGGCAAGTCGAGGTGCATCGTCGCGAGCGCCGACACGTATGCGCCGATGCCCATGAAGGCTGCATGGCCGAGCGACACGTGGCCCGTGCGGACGATCAGATGCAGCGAAGCGGCGGCGATCGCGGTGATGCAGGTCGTCACCGCAATGGACAAGATGAACTTGTCCTGCGCAAACAGCGGCAGCGCGATCAGCGCCGCTACCACGACAGCGACCACAGCGGGATGCGCGAGCCAACGGCGCGCGGGCCGCTGCAAGGGGCCGTCGGCCGCTTCGCGGGAAGCGAACGGGCGCTGCGGCGCGGATTCGAGAGTCGATGTTTTGCTCATGCTTCTTTCGTTCCGAGTAGGCCCCATGGGCGAAAGACGAGCAGCACGATCACGGCGCCGAACGACACGAAAATCGACGCCGCGCTGCCGTAGAACGTGCCGAGAAAGCTGTTCGCGAGACCAAGCAGCAAGCTGCCGAGCGCCACGCCCGGAATGCTGCCCATGCCACCCAGGATAACCACGACGAACGCGATCATCAGTTGCGGCTCGCCGACGAATGGGGACAGCGCATAGGTCTGCGCGTAGAAGCCGCCCGCCAGTGCCGCCATGAAGATCGCGATGAAGAACGCGAGCCGGTAGATCGCAGTGCTGTTGACGCCTTGGGCCTCGGCGATCGCCACGTCCTGTGCGGCCGCGCGCATCGCGAGTCCATAGCGAGAGTAATGCGTGAACAGATAGAACGCGAGCAGCGCGACGGCGGCGATGGCAGCGATCACCAGTTTCTGCTCCGGCACGACCAGCGCGCCGAGTTGCAGCAGCGCGTCGGTGCTCGGCGGCACGGAGCGCTCCTGCGCGTTCCAGACGATCACGGCCATGTACATGATCGCCATGTCGAGTCCGAGCAGGCCGATCATGCTCTGGAACATCCGCTGATAGAAGAAGCGGTAGACAACGCGCTCGAAGATCAGTCCGACGCATGCCACCACGAGCGCCGCAAGCGGCGCGGCCAGCAGGTACGGCAGGCCGAAACCGCCGTAGAAGTAATAAAGCGTATAGCCGCCCAGCATGGCGAACGCGCCGTGCGCGAAATTCACCACGCGCATGATGCCGAACAGCAGCGTGAAGCCGAGCGCGATCAGCACATAGATCGCGCTCAGTCCAAGGCCGTCGACGAAGATCTGTCCTAGCACGGCAGGAGTGAACATGAATTGCTCCGCAATGTCGTCGTTGGAGGGCGCGGATGCGCCCTGCTGCATCGCCTCGACGCGTGCGCCAAGGCGCACGTCAAGGCGCGCATCAAGGCGTAATGACGGCCTTCACGCTTGCCTTGCCGTTCTCCACTTCCTTGATGACAAAGGTATGCAGCAACTGATGATCGACGCCGTAGTCCTTTTTGCCCGTCCAGACCACCTTGCCGAAGATCGGCGCGTCGTAGCCCGTCATCTTTTCGATCTGGTCGCGGATCTGCGTGGTGTCCGTCGAATCCGCGCGGCGCATTGCTTCGAACAGGATACTGGCGGCGTTGTAGTAGACGGGCGCAAGTCCGTTCATCACGCCCGTATACTTCTGCTGATAGGCCGCGACGAACGGCTTCACGCGCGGCAGCGACTCGTCGATCACGTCGTACTTGAGCATGCCGTTCGCAAGCGGGCCGGCAATCTGGATCAGCTCGTCGATACCCGCGCCGCCGGACTGGATGATGATCCCCTTGTAGCCCACCTGACGCGCCTGCTTGACGAGCAGCCCTGCTTCGCCGGGCGCGTTGGCGTTCAGATCGAACACGTCGACGTTTTGAGCCATCATGCGCAGCAGCAGCGGTGTGAATTCCTTCGTGCCGCGCTCGTAAGAATCGGTCCATACGTCGAAGCCGTTCTTCTTGTACGCGTTGGTGAGGATCGGCACGCCCGACTGGCCGGTCGCGTCGTTCGGCGCGATCATGCCGATCTTCTTGGCGTTAGGCGCGAACTTGTGCAGCCATTGCACGATCGGCTCTGAGAACTCCTGCGTGCTGTTGTTGACGCGAAACACATACGCGCCGTTCCACTGGTTGCGCAGAATCTGCGGCGCGTAGCCGTCGACGAACTGCAATACCTTCGCCGGTTCCGTGACGGGCAGCGAGCCGAGCGCGCCTGGCGATCCGACCGGTCCGAAAATCACCTTCACCTGATCGCGGTTCACGAGGCGATCGGCGGCCGTCTTCGCCTGCGCAGCGTTGTACTGGTCGTCGTAGGCAACGACTTCGAGCTTATAGGTCTTGCCCGCGAGCTTCAGCCCGCCCGCCGCGTTGACCTGGTCGGCGGCGATCTGCACGCCGCGCTGCAAGCCGAGGCCCCACGCGGTGCCGCCGCCGGAAAGCGAAGCGATCACGCCGATCTTCATCGTCTCCTGCGCGTGCGCGGACCACGCGGCGCCGCACAGCGCGGCGGCGCACAACGCACGGCTCGCGATCGTCTTCAGCCTCTCACTGCTCATACCCTGTCTCCTTGTTTATTTATGCCGCCGCGTGCCGACGGCGTGGGTGCGATGATGGGTCCCGCGCGGGCGCCCGCGATGGCGGCGCACAGGCCGCGTGGACGCACCGTCCGATCTGTCCGCTGCGCGGCCGCGGTACGGTGCGCGGCGCGTCAGGCGCCGTCGAAGGCGAAACGGAAGCGGTCCCCGTGACTGACGATGCGGCCCGCCGTCGGCGAAGGGAAATGCCCCGTCATCAGCAGCGTGTCGGTATCCGCGTAGCGGCGCATCACGGCGAGCCGGGTGTCGTAGGCCTGCTGCTTGTCGAAGTCGGCGAGGTTGGTCAGCGACGGTTCGGCGAACTGGATCGCATGGTGGATCACGTCGCCCGTGAAGACCGCGCGCTCGCGTCCGTGCGAGCCGACGTTGACGAAGACGTGGCCGGGCGTGTGCCCGCATGCGGGCGTGAGCCAGACGCCCTCGCCCAGTTCCTGCTCGACGACGTGGTCGAGCTCCACCATGTCAGCGCGTCCGTGTTCGACGATGGGCAGCACGCTGTCTTCGAACGAGCCGCGGTTCACGGGCGTTTGCGGCTGCGTGCGATGAAGATTCAGCAGATAGTCGAACTCGACGCGCGCCATCAGATAGCGCGCATTCGGAAAGGTCGGCACCCAGCGGCCGTTGTCCAGACGCGTGTTCCAGCCCACGTGGTCCGCGTGCAGATGCGTGCACAGCACGATGTCGATCTCTTCGGGCCGCACGCCGATCGCCGCCAGGTTCTGCAGATACGGCGTGTTCAGGTTGTTCCATGCGGGCATCGACGGACGCTGCTTGTGGTTGCCGTTACACGCGTCGACGAGGATGGTGTGATGGCGCGTGCGCACCACGTAGCTGTGAAAGCTCATATAGAGCCGCGTCGAACCGGGTTCGACCAGATTCGGGCCGAGCCAGTCACGGTTCGCTTCGACGACCTGCTCGTCGATCGACGGGAACAGCCAGTTGGCGTCGAGCGCCATGCGGCTGATTTCATCGACCTTGCGGATTTCGGTGTTGCCGATCTTCTGCACGTTCACTTGCGTCTCCTGTGTTCTGGAAATCCTGCAGGCCCGTTCCGATGCATTATATATTTCCGCAACCGGCTGTCCATATTTTTTATATTTTGCATCGAGGCAAAATGGTATTGCACGCACCGGCGTCTCCGTCAGCGGAACTTTTATATAGAGCTACTGAATTTGTTGTGTCGCCTCTACCCGGGGCGACACAACGTTGGCATTGCGCGTGTCAGCTTTCGAGCCGGTAAAAATGCGCCGCCGTGTCGTGAAAGAGCGCGCGCTTTTCGGCGTCGCTCGCGCCTGCCGCGAGACGCTTGTACGCGTTCCACATCACGCCGTAGCCGAAGCTGCCCTTGTCGACGGGGAAGTTGCTTTCGAACATGCAGCGCGATGCGCTAAACACGTCGATGCAGGTTTCGACATACGGACGCAGCTTCTCGGCAATGGAGGCGGAATCGGGCGGCACGGCATCGCGCTCGAAATCGAAACCGAACAGCGGCATGCCGAAGCCTCCCAGCTTCACGAAGACGTTCTGCCGACGCGCGAGTTCGGCAATATCGCGTCGCCATGCAGCGAACACGTCGTCGCGGTGTCCCCGATACGGGCCGAGGCCAAGCGGACCGCCCACGTGATTGAGGACGATCCGCGTTTGCGGCAACGCCGCCGCGAGATCGGATAGCTCGGGCAATTGTGTGTGAATCGCCCATGCATCGAAGCTCAGGCCGCGCGGCTCGAGTTGCGCGACGCCGGCCCTGAACGTCGCGTCGAGCAGCAGATGCGCGGGCGGCGTCGCGGCGGACGCGCGCACTTGCGCATGCCAGACGGCAATGTTGCGGATGCCGCGCAAGCGCCCCTGCCCCGCGTCGATCAGATGATCGAGCACGCGCCCCACCTCGGCGCCAAGCGCCAACTCTGCGTTGCCGACCAGCGCAGCGGCAACGCGTGTCTTCGCGCCGCGCCGTTGCGCGTCGAGCGACTCGGCAAGGGCGAAGCGCAGTTCGCCTGCCGACGCGAGTTCGGAGGGCGCGTCGGCATCGTAGTGGGTCTTGCACTCGACGAACACCGTCGCGCGGATGTCGTGGCCGCTCGCCATGTCGGCGAGCAGATCGTGCGTGCGATACGACTTGTCCGGAAACTCCCACAAGTGATGATGCGCATCGACGATGGGCAGCCCGGGTTCGAGCGCGGGCTCCTCGCGCAGCGCGAGCCATTCGGGCCGCACGGGATTGTGAGGCACGGCCTGCTTCGGCGCGCTTTCGTTGTGGGCAGTGCTCATTTCACTCCCCCGACCGCTTCTTGCATGCGCTCGCCGGATGCGTCGTCGCGCGTGCCGATCGGCGAGCGCGTGAAGAACCACGACGACAGTGCGCCCATCAGCAGCAGTCCGCCCGCGGCCGCGAATGCGGCGTCGAAATGTCCCGTCGCCTTCACGACGTAACCCGTGACGATGGGCGCCATGAAGCCGAACACGTTGCCGCCGATCAGCAACAGGCCGGTGGCGCGCCCAAGGTCGGACTTCGAGCGCAGCAGATCGCCAAGCAAGGTCATGTTCAGCGCGTTGCCTGTCGCCACTGCGCCGAGCGCGACTGTGATCAGCAGCAGGATCGCTTCGATGCTCGACACCCATGGCACGAACAGAATGGTCGCGCCGCCCAGCACGACCGCGCCGAGCACGATGCGGCGACGCCCTGCTTCCACTGCTTGCGGCGTCAGCAGGCGGTCGCTGAGAATGCCGAGCGCCACCGATACGACAATCGATCCGAGGTACGGCAGCGCCATTACGGTGCCGCTCTTGAGCAGCGTCATGCCGCGCTCCGTCTGCAGATAGTTGGGCAGCCACGTGAGGAACAGATACTGCGTGTACGCGCCCGCGCCCTGCGTGAGCATCAGCCCCCACATCGTCGTGCAGCCGATCAGGCGGCCGAGCCCGACAGGCGGCGCCGCGGCGCCCTGCGCCTGCGACGCGGTTTCGCGCTCGCGATGGATCGTCGCCCGTTCTTCAGCGGAGATCCAACTGGTGTTCTCAGGCTGTCTGAAGAAAATGAGCCATACCGCGAGCCAGATAAAACCGACGACGCCGCACACCACGAACGACAGCCGCCAATCGAGCACCGACACGAGCCATGACAGGCCGACTGCGCCGAGCGCAGGGCCGAAGTACGCGCCCGAGTTGAAGATCGTCATGGCCGTCGCGCGCTCTTTCGCGGGCACCCATTCGCGGATGATCCGCGACGCGGCGGGATAGCAGCACGATTCGCCGATTCCCATCACGACGCGCGCCCCGATCACGCCGCCCATCGACACGGCCGCGCCCGTCACCGCTGTCGCCGCCGACCATACGGCCATGCTGGCCGCGGTGACGCTGCGCGCGCCGAAGCGGTCCACCATCAGCCCGATCGGCACGAGACACAAGGTATAGCCCCACAGAAACGAGGAGAACAGGTAGCCGAGCTGAACCTTGTCGATGCCAAGATCGGCCTGTATCCGACCCGCCGATACCGACAGCGCGACGCGATCGAGATAGTTGATCGCCGCGAGGGCGAAGAGCATGAGGTACACCCAATAGCGGGATTTCCAGCGCATGGTCGTCTCCTTACGGTTGCGCGCGCCAGCCTGCAACCGCCGTCATTTGATGATGTCTCGTATCGTTGTCGTAATGTGATGCCTTTGATGCCTGCGATGCCAGGTCACGCCCGCGGCCCGTCGTCGATCACGAAGCGCGGCAGCACGAATCCGTCCGGCATCGTCGCATAGACGAGTTTCACGCGCTTGCCGATCCAGCCCTCTTGCGGCAGCGGCGGTTCGAGGTTCGACACCATCACGGGCCCTTCGTCCAGACGTACGGCAATCACGTTATAGGGCGCCGGGTACGCGTCGAGATAGGTCTTGTGAAAGACGGCCCACGACAGCACCGTTGCGCCCCCGCTCACCCGCTTCCATTCGAGCCGGCCCGACAAGCAATGAGGACAGACGGGCGCGGGCGGATACAGCGTCGCGCCGCATGGCGCGCAATGCTGAAGCTGCATCGCACCGTCGCGGATGCTGTGCCACATCGGCACGTCGTACATGCCCATCACGGGTGAGGGCGTCCTTGGTGTTTCGGCTCGGGTTTCCGTCATGACGGCTCCTATCGGCTGTAGATGATCGACACGGCCTTGCCCGCCACGTCGGACGTATAGTGCGCATGGCGGCAATCGGGCACCTGGCGCTCGCCGCATTCGCCGCGCAGTTGCCGCACGCATTCGATCTGATGCGCCCAGCCCTGCATGTAGCTTTCGGACAGATGGCCCCCGCCCGTGTTGGTCGGCAGGCGCCCGTTCGGTCCAATCCCCGCCTCGCGCAGAAAGCGGCCGGCGTCGCCGACCGCGCAGTAGCCATAGCCTTCGAGCGCGAGCGGCACGTGCACGGAGAAACTGTCGTAGACCTGGAACAGGTCCATGTCCTGCGGTCCGAAGCCCGCCATGTCGTACGCCTGGCGCGCGCAGTCCTGTTGCGCCGGGAGATAAAAGTCAGTGAGCCGCGGTTCGAGGCTCGTCGCGCCGCGATTCAGATCGCGCCTGCCAAGCGCTTCGATATACACGGGCGGTTTCGCGAAGCGCTTCGCGCGCTCGGCGGTGGTGACGATCAGCGCGACGCCGCCGTCGTTGATCATGCAGTAGTCGAACAGGCGCAGCGGCTCGCAGATCGGGCGTGCCTCGCGATAATCGTCGAACGTGATGGGCTTGCGCATCACCGCATTCGGATTCATCGACGACCATGCGCGCTGCGCGACGGCGACGTGCCCAAGATCGAGCGGATCGAAGCCGCGTGCCTCGCAGAACGCGCGAAACGTCAGCGCATACAGCGCGCCTTGCGACGTCAGCCCCCACGGGGAATGATAGACGTACGACAGGAACGCGTCGCCGCCCATTGCCTGCGGGCCGCCATACTGGATCTGCGCTGAGCGCTGATCGTTGCCGTACACCAGCGCAATGGTTTCCGCGAGGCCGGCCTGAATCGCCGTGACCGCTTGTGCGACCGACAGCACGGCGTCCGCCTGGTCGCCCCAGCGCGGATCGATGCCGAGCACCTCCGACATGCGCTCGTAAGCCGTCGTCGGACCGGCGATCAGCCCGTCGATTTCATCCTTGCCGATGCCCGCATCGGCGAGCGCTTCGCGAAAGGCGATCGCGCCGTAGCCGTAGTTGTCGGTCGGCTTTTCGCCGTTGCGAACGCGCGTCCAGTCGCCCACCCAGTCCGAGTGGCCGACGCCGACCACGGCGGCTGCGCGGCGCAATGCGCCCGACGGCTGGGCCGCTTTCCATCCGTTCATGAAAACACTCCCTGTTCGTCGAGTTCCTGAAGTTGCCGCGGCGACAGGCGCAGCAGACTGCCGAGCACTTCATGCGTGTGCTCGCCCATCAACGGCGGACGCGCGAGCTCGACGCGCTCGCCGTCGATCAAAAACGGCGGCGAGTTGAGCAGCGCGGAACCGATCTCGGGATGCGCGACGTGCTGCCAGTAGCGGCGATGCGCGAGCTGCGGATCGCTTTCGACGAGCTGTCGCGAACTCGCGACCTCGGCGACCGCGAGACCCGCGTTGCGCAGCATCGCGACGATGGCGCCCGGCTCGTTCCGCAGGGTCCATTGCGCAACAGCCGCCTCCACGCGTTCGAGCGCCGCAAGGCGTCCCGCGCAAGTGGCAAGCGCGGCGTCGCCGGCGAGATCGTCGCGGCCCATCGCCGCGGCGAGCGCGCGCCATTGCGCGTCGTCCGTCACGCTGATCGCGACCCATGCATCGTCGCCCTTCGCGCGGAACACGTTGTGCGGCGCGTCGCTTCGGCTGCGGTTGCCGAGTTGCGGCGGCTCGCGTCCCGTCACGGCCGCCTCGACCAGCGACGGCCCGACGAAGTTGATGGTCGATTCCACCTGCGACAGATCGATCTTCATGCCGCGCCCGGTCTTGCGGCGATACGCAAGCGCCGCCAGCACCGCGAATGCCGCGTGATAGGGATTCGCCGCGTGATCCGGATAGTGCGTGCCCGGTCCGACGGGATCGTCGGGGCCATAGGCCGTCTGCCACATGATGCTCGTCACGGCGCTGATCGTCATGCCGACGCCGAGCAGATTCGCGCGCGGTCCGTCCTGTCCGTACATCGGCATCGACAGATAGATGATGTCCGGCTTGATCTCGCGCAGCGCGTCGTAGCTGAAGCCGAAGCGATCCATCGCGCCGGGCCCGAAGTTGTTCGACACCACATCGGACTGCGCGACCAGTTCGCGCACGATGCGCTTGCCCTCTTCCATCTTCAGATTCAGCGCAATGCTCTTCTTGCCCGTGTTGCGCGACGCGAAGTAGCCGCTGCGGTTGATGCCGAACACGCCGTCCTTGTACGGGCCCGCCGTGCGCACGGAATCGGGCCGTGTGATGCTTTCGATCTTCAGCACTTCCGCGCCGAAGTCCGAGAAGACCTTGGTGCCGAACGGCCCCGCGCCGGCCCAGGTGAGATCGGTGAAACGAATGCCTTTCAGGAAGTCGGGTTTCATTGCATGGCTCCGCCCGGTTCAGGCCGGTCGTTGTTGATCGGACGCCGCTGCGGGCCGCACCTGCCAGACGGGTTCGGACATCCGGTAGGGCGCGCCGGGAAAGCGCGCGCGACCGCGCGCGTGGGCAAGCTCAAGCGTCGTGAAGTACTCGCGATGCTGCAATTGCGGATCGTCGAGCACGTCGAGCACCTTCGCGACGGGTCCCATGACGATCTTGCGCGCGAGCGCCTCGCGCGTCAGTTCTTCCTGGGTGTAGTCGCGCGTGAACGATTCGAGCGTCTCGCGCAGAATGCGCTTCGCCTCGCCCGATAGACGCCACACGCGATCGGCCCAGCGCTCCTTCGTCAGTTCCTCGCCTGCCGCGTGGCCCGTTTCGACGATCCATTGCACCAGCGCGTTCCACGACACGCCGAGCGAACGCGGTGCTGCCAGAAAGATCAGGCCGTCCTTGCAGGCGAACATGTCTTCGCTCGCGTCACGCGTGCCTTCGCCGCCACGCATCGATACCTTCTTCTCGAAGTCCCACATCTGTACCGAGTTCTGCAGCGAATGCGCGATGCACTCCTGTACCGACACCTCGACGTCATGGCCGCGCCCCGTTGCGATGCTGTCGTAAAGCGCGAGCGACGTGGCCGTCGCCGCGTACACGCCGGCGATCATCGTGGCCTGCGCGCCCGGCAGGCGCAAGGGCGCGTCGTCGGGACGCCCCGACAGCCACGCAATGCCGCCCGCCGCCTGCAACGTGAGGTCGGTCGCGGGCGCATCGGCCCACGGCCCCGTGCGTCCGAACGGCGAGATCGACGTGATGACGGCCGACGGCGCCTGCTCCCGCACCCACGCCAGTTCTCCGTAAAGCGGCCCGCCGCGTTCGAGCACAATGACCTGCGCGCTGCGCGCCGCCACGGCGAACGCCTCGCGTCCCGCGTCCGCCTCCAGATCGAGTTCGCGGCTTTGCTTGCTCGCGTTGAGAAACTCGAACTCATACACGCGCGCCGCGCGCGCCAGCGCATCGTCGCCCTCCACGGCCCGCCTGTCGGGCAAGCCGCCCGGCGGCTCGATGCGCGTGACCGCCGCGCCGAGATCCGCAAACAGGCGCCCAACATAGCGCCCGAAATCGTGGGTCATATCCAGAATCTGGATGTCACCGAATGGACTGTTCACTGCTCCTCCTGTCGCCGTGTACGTACAAAATATAAATTATATTTTTCGCAGCGACAAGCGTTCGTCACGTGAATGCCGACTACGCACGGGCGAGCGCGGGCCGGCGCGCGATGTCGTTGCGGAGGCATTTTTTGGTCTGACCAATTTCGCCGCGGCGATGCGCTATCGCATGATCGACGGGCAATTCGGTTTCCACGAACGGGCGCGCGCCCTTCAACGTCAACTCGGCAGTACAGGTATCAGGAGGATCAGCATGGATACGCTTTCGGCAACGCTCCCCGACACGCTTGGCAACCCGTCGTCGCGCGCGCTCAGACTGCACGACGCGGACGATGTCGCGATCGCACGCGACGCGCTCGCGGCGGGCACGGCGCTCGCCGAGTTCGGCGGGCTCGCGGTGCTCAACGACATCCCCGCCGCGCACAAGATCGCATTGCGGGACCTTGCCACGGGTGAATCGATCCGGCGCTACGGCCAGATCATCGGCTTCGCGACGCGCGACATCGCAGCGGGCGAACACGTGCATACACATAACCTGTCGATAGGCTCGTTCGAGCGCGACTATGCGTACGGCAGCGACGTGAAGCGCGTCGATCCTGTGAGCGCGCCGCTTACCTTCATGGGCTTCAGGCGCGCGGACGGCCGCGTGGCGACGCGCAATTACATCGGCGTGGTCAGCACGGTCAACTGCTCGGCGACCGTCACCAAGCGCGTCGCGCAGCATTTCGCGATGCCCGGCGCGCTCGACGACTATCCGAATGTCGACGGCATCGTCCCGATCACGCATAGCTTCGGCTGCTGCATCGACCACAACGGCGAAGGCATCCAGCAGTTGCGCCGCACGCTCGGCGGCTATGTGAAGCATGCGAACTTCGCGGGCGTGCTCGTAATCGGACTCGGCTGCGAGGCGAATCAGATGGGCGCGATGTTCGTCGCGCAGAATGTCGAGAGCGGTCCGGCCGTCGTGCCGCTCGTGATGCAGGAACTCGGGGGTACGCAGGCCACCATCGACGCGGCGATCGCCGCCATCGACAAAATGCTGCCCGATGCCAACCGCGCGGTGCGCGAGCCGTTGCCCGTATCGCATCTGAATATCGCGCTGCAATGCGGCGGCTCGGACGGCTACTCGGGCATTACCGCGAACCCCGCGCTTGGCGCGGCCGTCGATCTGCTGGTGCAGCACGGCGGTACCGCGATTCTCTCGGAGACGCCTGAAATTTACGGCGCAGAACATCTGTTGACGCGGCGCGCCGTCTCGCGCGAAGTCGGCGAGAAGATCGTCGAGCGCATTCACTGGTGGGAAGGCTACGCCGAGCGGGAAAAAGGCAGCATCGACAACAATCCGACGCCCGGCAACAAGGCGGGCGGGCTCACGACCATTCTGGAAAAGTCGCTCGGCGCGGTGGCAAAGAGCGGCTCGACGCCGCTGATGGGCGTGTATCGCTATGCCGAGCCCGTCGATACGCACGGACTCGTGTTCATGGACGCACCCGGCTACGATCCGATGGGCGCGACGGGACAGATCGCAAGCGGCGCGAATCTGGTCGTGTTCACGACAGGACGCGGCTCATGCTTCGGCGCGAAGCCCGCGCCGTCCATCAAGCTCGCCACCAATACGAAGATGTACAACCGCATGCGCGACGACATGGACATCAATTGCGGCGACATCATGGACGGCGGCGTCACCGTCCAGGAAAAGGGCGAGGAGATTTTTCAGGCGATCCTGCGCGTGGCGTCCGGAGAAAAAAGCCGCAGCGAAGCACTGGGCGTCGGCGACGACGAGTTCGTGCCATGGATGATCGGCGCGCAAATGTAATCGAAGTCATGCTCAGCGAGCCAGCGGCTTGCCACGGAGTTGGACGCCTGAAGCGGTGAGGTCGGCGTCCGTGTGCATCGTTGAGCACAACGCGACGATCCCTTCAAAATCGCGCAGCCCGGATGCGCCCGTTTTTCTCAGAATGTCGCGGATCTGGGCTCGAACCGTATCGAGGGACACGCGTCTGCGCGAACGCACGCACTGCACGCCGAAGCGCAACGCAGAGACGGGGCGGCGCCCGCGTCTCTATTGTTGCCGTCGCATCAGCTTCTGCGCGCCGATTTCACGAACTTCAGGCAGCCTGCATCAGTCCGCGTTGCGCCAGATTGCGGTAAAGCGCGCGCACACCGAAAGTCCACGGCGCAATCTCCACACTCAGTTGCACCGTGTTCACGAGCGCCCCCAGTTCGCGCGTCGAGATGGTGACTGTATCGCCGAGGTGATGAGTAAAGCCGCCGCCGGGCGTATCGCGATCCTTGATGGGCGAAAACATCGTGCCGAGAAACAGCATGAAGCCGTCGGGATACTGGTGGTGAGAACCGCACGTCTGCGAAACGAGATCCTGCGGGTCGCGGCTGATTTCGCTCATATGGCTCACGCCCTCCAGCACGAAGTCATCGTCTGCGCCGTCCACGCACAGGCTCACGCTGGTTTGACGCACGGTATCGAGATCGAACGTATCGTCAAAAAGGCGCACGAATGGACCGATGGCACACGATGCATTGTTGTCTTTGCATTTGCCGAGCAGCAGCGCCGAGCGGCCTTCGATATCGCGCAGATTCACGTCGTTGCCGAGCGTCGCGCCGACGATCTCGCCACGGCTGTTGACGGCAAGCACGATCTCCGGCTCGGGGTTGTTCCAGCTCGATGCTGCCAGCAAGCCAACGTCGGCGCCGAGACCGACAGCCGACATCGGCTGCGACTTCGAAAACACCTCCGCATCCGGGCCGATGCCGACCTCCATGTATTGCGACCACGCCCCGCGCCGCTCCAGTTCGGCTTTGAGCTTCATCGCCGCCTCGGAGCCGGGACGGACCTTTGACAGATCCGTGCCAATGGTTGCCGCGATGGTTTCGCGCACCTCCTGCGCCTTCGCCGGATCGCCGCCCGCCTGCTCCTCGATGACACGCTCGATCAGGCTCACGGCAAAGGTCACACCGCACGCCTTGATGGCCTGTACGTCGCTCGGAGCGAGCAAACGCGGCTCGTCTGTCGATCCGGGACGCAGCGTTGCTTCAACCAGCTTGTGCACCGAACCCAACGACTCGCCCGACACACTTCGTGCGAAGGCAACGAGGTCTTCACGCTCGAAAAGATCGGCGGTCGTCGGCGCGCTTGCCGTGATGTCCAGCACTTCACCCTTGCGCACCAGCACGACACACGGACCTTCCAGTTCGCCAGTGGGCGTGGCGAGCTTGCGCCACACACGGCCGACGAGCAGTGCCTGCTCGACATCATGCGGAAGTACGGTTGCTGCAGAAATGGCATTCATCGAATTGGCTCCTGGCCGGACCGATTAGTGGGAGTGGCGCGGGTTGCCGCGCTCTTCAATGACCTTCAGATAAAGCGTAGCGGGCTCGAGGCATCCGCCCGTCGAGAGTTGCCCGACCGTCTTGCGATAAAGCTCCTGCCAGGGCGTCTGCGCCTCGGGAATCGTGAAGCTCACCGTGTCGCGCCGGCGCGCCAGTTCCGCTTCGTCGACCAGCACATTGACCTTGCGCGCATTCAGGTCGACGCGGATCCGGTCGCCCGTGCGCAGCAGGGCGAGCCCGCCGCCTACGGCGGCTTCCGGCGACATGTTCAGGATCGAAGGGCTCGCGGATGTGCCGCTCTGGCGTCCGTCGCCAAGCGTCGGCAGCGACGTGATGCCCTGACGCACCAGTTCGGCGGGCGGCGCCATATTGACGACTTCCGCGCTGCCCGGATAACCTACTGTGCCTGCCCCGCGAATCACCAGAATGCAGTGCTGGTCGATGTCGAGCGCCGGGTCGTTGATGCGCGCGTGGTAATCCTCCGGCCCATCGAACACGATGGCCCGCGCCTCGAAGGTGTTTTCTGCGCCAGGCTCGCTCAGATAGGTCTGCCGGAACGCGTCGCCCACCACCGACATCTTCATGATGGCGCTGTCGAAGAAGTTGCCCGACAGCACGATGAATCCCGCCCCATGCTTGAGCGGCTCGGCAGTTGACTTGATCACTTCGCGGTCAGGCTCCGCTGTGCTGTCTGCAATCGCGCCAATGGTCCGGCCCGACACGGTCAGACAGTCGCGATGCACCAGTGCGGACTTGTCCAGTTCGCGCAGCACGCCCGGCACTCCCCCGGCGCGGTGGAAGCTCTCGCCGAGATACTCGCCCGCAGGCATGCAGTTCACGATGAGCGGCACCTGCTCGCCCACACGCTGCCAGTCGTCGAGACTCAACTCGACGCCGATGTGTCGCGCAATCGCGATCAGGTGCGGCGGGCAGTTGCTCGAGGCGCCCAGCGCGGAGGCCACGACGATGGCGTTCTCGAACGCCTCTTTCGTCATGATGTGCGACGGGCGCACGTCGTCGCGCACGAGATCCACAATGCGCTTGCCCGTCGCATAGGCCATCTGGCCTCGTTCGCGATACGCAGCGGGGATGCTCGCGCAGCCCGGCAAGGACATGCCGAGTGCTTCCGCAAGACTGTTCATCGACAGCGCCGTGCCCATCGTATTGCAGTGCCCGATGGAGGGCGACGAAGCCGTCGTCAATTCCATGAACCCTTCGTAATCGATCTCTCCGGCTGCAAGCAGGTTGCGCGCATGCCAGATGACCGTGCCCGAGCCGACACGCTTGCCCTGATGCCAACCATCGAGCATCGGGCCGCCGGACAGCACGATGGCAGGCAGATCGACTGTCGCCGCCGCCATCAGGCATGCAGGCGTGGTCTTGTCGCAGCCGGTGGTGAGCACCACGCCGTCAAGCGGGAAGCCATGCAGGATTTCGACGAGGCCGAGATAGGCCAGATTACGGTCCAGCGCGGCCGTGGGCCTGCGGCTCTGTTCAGCGAGGGGATGGACGGGAAACTCCATCGGAATGCCGCCCGCGTCGCGGATGCCCGCCTTCGTTCGCTCTGCCAGTTCGATGTGGTGACGATTACACGGCGCGAGATCGCTGCCCGTTTGCGCAATGCCGATTATCGGGCGTCCCGATTGCAGCTCCTCGCGCGTGAGCCCGTAATTCATGAAGCGCTCGACATAGAGCGCGGTCATGTCTGCGTGCGAGGGATCATCGAACCATTCCTGACTGCGCAGGCGGCGTGGGCTGGATGTGGTCATGCTGTACTCCTTGTCGTGGCCTGTTCAGGTATCGTCAGGCGCAAATCGTCTCTTGTGCTGCCCCCGGTTCCGGCGCGCGTTCGACACGACATGCGCTCGCGCCGGACTCGTGAGGCACTATTCGCACATTTCTGTTATCGGTAACATCCATCGATATTAGCACGCGCGAACGCGGCGCGCATTCTCCGAAACGCGAAAAGAAACACGTCGGTCCTGCACCAGGGAAATTCCCCTGGCTTGCCTCTTCAGGGCACAACGTGATAATTTCGTTACCGATAACATTCCAGCCGACGGAAAAGCTGCAACCCGAATTGTTATCGGTAACATATGAGCCCGATTGTTCGACGGCAATGAACAGATCGGCTCGCCAGCGGGCAATCCCTGATCAATCCCTGATTTATACAGGCGACCCGCACCGCCATACCGCTCAAGACATGCAAAAAGGAGACACTCCAATGCCAACAATCGCTCAGACCGCGGCCTCGTCTGCGGCGGTCAATGAGACCGAAGAACTGCTATACCGCAAGGTACTGAAGCGGATTCTGCCGCTGCTGCTGCTCTGTTATGTCGTGGCTTACCTGGACCGCGTGAACGTCGGTTTCGCCAAACTGCAGATGCTCGATTCACTGGGGCTCAGCGACGCCGTGTACGCCATCGGCGCAAGTATCTTCTTCTGGGGATACTTCCTCTTCGAGATGCCCAGCAATCTTCTCCTTCACCGGTATGGCGCGCGATTCTGGATCGCTCGCATCATGGTGTCGTGGGGTATCGTCTCCTCCTCCCTCGCCTTCATCGCACCGCTCGCCAGCTTCTTTCATGTCCAGACGTCCACGATGTTCTACATCCTGCGTTTCCTGCTGGGCGTCTGTGAAGCGGGCTTCTTCCCCGGCATCATTCTCTACATGAACTACTGGTTTCCGGCGCGGCGCCAGAGCATCGCCATGTCGGGGTTCCTGATTGCCATTCCCGTGAGCCTGACGCTGGGTGGTGTCATCTCCGGCTGGCTCATGGAAAACACCCATGGCGCGCTTGGCATGGACGGCTGGCAATGGATGCTGTTGGTCGAAGGCATTCCGTCGATCCTCGTCGCGTTCCTCGTGCTCTTTCGCATGGGCGACGGCATCCAGTCGGCGAAATGGCTGACAGCATCGGAAAAGGCGCTGCTGCAGAAGAATCTTGAGCAGGAAAGCGCGAAGAAGACCCACCACATTGGTGCCGCGCTCAAAAGCCCGCGCGTATGGCTGCTGACTTTCATCCTGCTCACGTTCAACACGGGCTTTTACGGTCTCGCGTTCTGGCTGCCTTCCATCATCAAGGCTTCTGGCGTCAAGAGTGCGCTCAATATTGGCCTGCTGACGGCCATCCCGTACCTGAGCGCCGTCGTCGCGATGATCCTGAACGCGCGCCATTCGCGCAAGACAGGCGAGCGCCGACTGCATGCCGCGATTCCCGCCTGCATCGGCGGCGTTGGCCTGATCCTCAGCGCCACCTTCGCGAACAATGTGCCGCTGTCCATCTTCTTCCTGACGATTGCCACCTGCGCAATCCTCGGTTTGATGCCCATTTTCTGGACCTTTCCTGGCCAGATTCTGTCGGGAACGGCGGCTGCGGCAGGCATTGCCCTCATCAACTCCGTCGGCAACCTGTCCGGCTTCACGGGTTCGATGATTACGAGCGTGGCAAAGGACCTGACGGGCAACATCAACAACGGGACTTACGCACTCGGGGCGTGCCTGCTCATCAGTTGCGCGCTCATTCTGTCCATTCCGAAGAGCATGCTCAACAACGACCAGGCCTGACGGTAACCAACCCGGCCTATACCTGATTCCGTCGCGAGCGCGCCCGGAGCACTACGCTCCGGGCGCGTTTGTTTTTTGCAGGAGGTAAATGCATGGCAAGTGCCGAAAATGGCGCGCTCTTCCGTGATCCGCACACAGATGAAAGGACAGCCATCCAGCTCGATGGCGCGGTGCTATCTTTGAAGTGACGTCCGCGCGGCCGCAGTCGATGCAGTATCGGGATCACGTCTTGCTGCACGCCCCTACACGGGAGACGATCATGATCAGACTTCTCGCAATCGTGGCGCTGATGACGGCCATCTCGGGATGCGTTGCCGCTGCGCCGTACGGTTACAGCGACCCAGCTTACGGGCCCGGCTACTACACGCCGGGTCCAACCATCGGCGTCGGCGTGGGGGGCGGCAGCTTCGGCGGCGGGGTGGGCGTCGGGGTAGGTGTCGGGTTCTGAACGCATCTCCGGGTCGCTGCCGGCGCCGTCCGGCAGGTTGGCGTACTGAGATCCATGCGCCGCGCTGCCATCTTCCGCATGGACCCGTGTCCGTGCACTCGCGGACGTCTTGCTTCGCGACGCAACGATGAACGATTCAAGGTCAAGACGTGCTGTAGCGAAGTGGCGCAACGTCGATAGCGGCAGACGCCCACAATCAAGAGCGGCAGTGTCGGTTCCTGACAGCCCTCACATCACGAAGTGTCGCGCCGTCACAGACACTTCTCCTCCTGCTGCGACGCGCCCAAGCCTCGGCGACCGTTGCGGCGCGCCGCCCGCACGGCGATCCTGCGAATCCCATTGATGTCGGCACGACCCTTGCAGAAGGGGAGGCGTCAACAGGAGTGAGTCATGAGCGCCCTTCTTCACACATTCGCCGCACCGTCGAACCGGATTATCATTGCCCTCGTTTGCCTCGTACTTGCCGTGGTATGCGGAACCGGCATCGCGGCATTCGCAGGACTGCTGCCGGCATCGGAGCATGTGGCCGCCACGATAACGGTTGCCCCGCTGGTCGACATCCAGACGGATGCATCACGCGGCGACGTGCGAAGCATCGATTGAAGCGGGACTCGTAACACGGCGGCAGCCGGACCGAAACTGCTAGCCGCCGCTCCCAGCGTCAAAAAACTCGCTAACGCGTTTGCGCGCTTCTTCCCACAGAGCCGGTGAGCCACGCTCGATCCACGGTCCAGACCGTTCCGCTGGCTTGTGATCGCGCAACTCGACCCGAAGCGCCAAGATCAGCCGGACACGTTCGCAGTGGCCCCCAGCCGATACACGCTGCTAACCGTGCCTCGAAACAGCGCGTCCCTTTCTTCCGCGCTGGCCTGCGCGGTCAATCGCTTGAAAGCGTTCCAGCCGTTGCTATAGGGATAAGAACCCTTATCAACCGGAAAATTACTTTCGAACATGCAGCGGTTCGCGCCGAACGCTTCGATGCATGTATGCATCCAGGGCTTCCATGCCTGCGCCAACTGCATCGACGAAGGCGGCCGCTCGCCCTTTTCGAAATCGAATCCGTTGATGCGCATGCCCAGTCCGCCAACCTTCACATAGACATTGGGTAGCTGCGCCAGTTGGCGCATGGAGCGCGACCAGTTCTCGAACACCTCTTTGCGATGATCCGCGTAACTGGCGATTCGCACCACACCGCCGCAGTGATTGATGATGATCGGCGTGTCGGGATAAGCCTTGGCGAGATCGAACAGTTCGGGAAGCTGCGGAAAGAAAAGCCATGCGTCGTACGACAAACCCAGCGCGCCCAGTTGCGCAACGCCAGCACGGTAGTCGGGATCGAGCAGCAACCCGCCAGGCACCGCTGAAAGCGGATTGACCAGCGACTGATCCGGGTCCCACGTCACGAGGTGCCGTACTCCTCGAAACCGGCCACCTGCCGCCTGCAGATGCGCTTCGAGCACGTCGCGCACCGCCGCACCCCGCCGCAGATCCGCGTACCCGACAATGCCCTTGGCCACCTGCGGTTTGCCCGACTGCATCGGCGCTGTCGAGGCAGTCACATACTCGGTCTCGCCAACGGGCCGCAATGCGTCCGGTCCCGACTGACGGTAGTGCGTCAGCCCCTGCATGAACACCGACGCCGTGATGTTATGGCCGGACTGCGCGTCGGCAAGATATTCGTCGAGCAGATACGTCCAGCCCGGACGATCGTAGAAGTGATGATGCGCGTCGATAATCGGCAAGTCCGGCTCGAGCGCCGCTTCTGTCCCGGAAGCCAGCCACTCGGATCGAACGGGGAGATAGTTGCTGCTTGGCTTCATGGTGACCGTCTGTTCCTTGGAAAAGGCCTGCGTACTGGCGATAGCGGCAATAGTGGGAAAAGCAGGAATGGCGACCGAAGCGGCCGCGGCCCGAAGCATCCGCCTGCGCTTGGGCGAGTGCGGTGTCGTCCTCATTGCGCCTCCCGGTTGAACGCGAACAGAGAGAGCGTCAGCATCGTCGTGATCAGCAATACGACGGCGAGACCGAACATGCCCGCCGTGAACGTACCGAAACTGTCCTTCAGATAGCCGACGAGGTACGGTCCCGCAAAGCCGCCAAGCGCGCCGATGGAATTGATCAACGCGAGGCCGCCCGCCGCCGCCTGGCCCGACAGGAATCGCGCAGGCAGCGTATAGAAAATGGTCCGCCCCGCGATCGTGCCGATCAATGCCAACGTGATGCCGACCATCGCGGGCAACAGCTGATCGAAGTGCGTCGACACGCCGAGCGCGACAGCGCCGATCAAAAGTCCTGCGGCGAGGTTTGCGATATGCCCGCCGCGTCGATCGACGCGCTTCGCCCACCACAGCAACGCGATCGTCGCAAAGAAATACGGCACGGCCGAGATCCAGCCTGTCTGCGTCACGCTCATGCCGTGCGCCTTGAGCATCTGCGGCAGCCAGATGCCGATGCCGTACGAACCCATCGTGAAGCCGAACGAAATCGTCGCGAGGATGTACACACGAACGTCCCTCAGTGCCGCGCGGAAATCCTTCTTCTTCTGGGCCGATGATCCCTCGCGGTCGAATGCGCTTTGCAGGGCGGCTCGCTCGTCGCGCGACAGCCATTGCGCGTCGGCTGGCTTGTCGGCGAGCAGCTTCAGCACCAGGTAGCCGAGCACGCAGGCGGGAAGCCCTTCGACAATGAACATCCATTTCCAGCCTGCCAGTCCGAGCACGCCATCCATATGAAGCAGCCACGACGACAACGGACCGCCCACCAGCGACGACAACGGCGTCGAGACCGTGAACCATGCGAGCACGCGGGTTCGGTAGCTGGAAGGAAACCAGACCGCAAGAAAGAAGATCACGCCGGGAAAGAAGCCTGCTTCGCCGATGCCAAGCAGCAGCCGGATCACGTAGAAGCTGGTCGGTCCGACGGCGAGCGCCGTCGCTGCCGCCATCAAGCCCCACGTGATCATGATGCGGGCAAGCCAGCGCCGCGCACCGAAGCGATACAGCGCGAGATTGCTCGGCACTTCGCAAATGCAGTATCCGGCGAACATGATCCCCGCGCCCCAGCC
This sequence comes from Burkholderia sp. E7m39, assembly GCA_001319865.1. Lineage (GTDB taxonomy): Bacteria > Pseudomonadota > Gammaproteobacteria > Burkholderiales > Burkholderiaceae > Paraburkholderia > Paraburkholderia bengalensis. The sequence goes on from BBSL01000430.1 coordinate 28,266, forward strand.
GAACTGCGTCGCGGTCAGGCCGAGGTCGCGATTCATCGTCAGCGCCGCGAAACCGACGCTGGTGCGGTCGAGATAATTGAAGAAATAGGCCAGGGCGAGCAGTGGAATGAAACGCCACGCAGCTTTTCTGACGGCCTGCTGCTCGAAGCTGGCAGACGTGTCTGCCGTCATGCCCGAAGTAATGGATGTCATTGTCGTCTCCAAACAATTCTCATGCGGCCCGGCCGCAAATGCGGCCGCGGCTGCGCTACGTTTGATGCGAAGCGTCGGGGCGTCAGGCGCTGGCGAGCTCGTTGGCGGAAGGACTCGATGGATCCCCCCCGTCCAGCTCCTGGCATCGGACGACACCGGCGTCCACCAGCTGCATCAGTTCCGCATCGGCGTATCCGAGTCCCGACAGCAGCGCGCGGGTGTCCTGGCCAAGCGCGGGCGGCGCGGCGCGCAGACGCAGCCGCTCGCCGTCCATCGTCAGCGGCAGCAGTGCCGTGCGCGTCGACACCGCCTCGCCCGCGCCGCTGGCATCGGGCGGCAACGTCACATCGGCGAGTCCGCCCGTCGCCAGCAGATGCGGATCATCGAACAGGTCCTGAGGTTTGGTAATCGGCGCATAGGGCAACCCGATGCGTTCGAAGATCGCGCTGATCTCCGCTGCCGTGAAGGCTTCCATGTGCGCGCGAAGCCTGGGCAGCAGCCAGTCGCGGGCCTGCACGCGCTGATTGTTGGTCGCGATCCGCTCGTCGCGTTTCAGTTCGGACAAACCGAATGCATCGCAGAACAACGCCCACTGCGTGTCGGATACGACGGCCAGAAAGATCTGCTCGCCGTTCTTCACCGAGAACACGTCATAGACGGCCCACGCGGAGATGCGGCTGGGCATCGGCGCGGCAGGCTTGCCCGTCATGGCGTACTGCATCATGTGCTGCGCGACGAGGAACACGTTGTTTTCGAACAGGGCGCTCTGCACTTCCTGGCCCTTGCCGGTGCGCTCGCGCTGCGCGAGCGCCGCCATCGCGCCGATAGCGCCGAACATGCCGCCCATGATGTCGTTGACACTGGCGCCCGCGCGCAGCGGACGGCCTTCGGGGCCCGTCATGTAGGCGAGACCGCCCATCATCTGGACCACTTCATCGAGCGCGGTCCGATGATCGTAGGGGCCCGGCAGAAATCCCTTGTGGGAGACATAGACAAGGCGCGGATTGAGCTTCGACAGCGACGCATAGCTGAGACCGAGCTTGTCCATCGTGCCGCTCTTGAAGTTCTCGCTGAAGACGTCGGCGCCCGCGATGAGCCTGTGCACGACTTCGAGTCCGCGCGGGTCCTTGACGTCGACGGCGAGGCTCTTCTTGTTGCGATTGAAGGTGCCGAAGAAACCGGCCCCCGATCCTCGCAGCGCGCGCGTGCTGTCGCCCGCAATGGGCTCCACCTTGATGACTTCCGCGCCCAGGTCCGCGAGCACCATGCCGCATGTCGGGCCCATCACCATATGCGTCATCTCGACGACGCGCACGCCGCTGTAAGGCAGCGATTGATTCGACGAAATCTCGCTCATTGCGCCGCTCCCAGCAGACAGCCTTCCGGTTGCGGAGCGCTCGGCTCGCGCCCGTCGGCGTAACGGAATCCTTTGGGCAGTCCTGCGTCCTGCACATGCCCGTACAACGCTTCGCCCGGCAACGCGTCCGCCAGAATCGCGCGCGCAGCGACAAGCGCGTCGATATCGATGCCCGTGTCGTAACCCATTGCTTCGAGCAGGAACGTCAGGTCTTCCGTGACGATGTTGCCCGTCGCACCCGGCGCATAGGGGCAGCCGCCGAGACCGGCCTGGCTTGCGTCGATTGTCATGACGCCGGCGTCGAGTGCGGCGACGACGTTCGCCAGTCCCTGACCGCGCGTGTTGTGGAAATGCGCGCCGCCCGCCTTGCTGCCGAGTTCCGTCTGCAAACGGCGGAAAAGACGCCGGACCTGTGCAGGGTTCGCATAACCGCTCGTGTCCGACAGGCCCACTTCGTCGACGCCGCATTCGCCCATCGCCAGGCACATGCGCATCGTCTGGTCATCGCTGACGGCGCCCGCAATCGTGCAACCGAACGCGACCGACACGCCGGCTTCGATTCGCACGCCGGGAAACTGCGCGTCTCGCAACGCAACGATCGCGCGCACTTCGTCGACCATCTGCGCGGTCGTCTTGCGGATGTTCGCCATCGAGTGCTCGTTTGTGACCGAGACGGGCAGCGTGAGCTTATGGACGCCCGCTTCGAAGGCATGCTGCGAGCCGCGCAGATTCGGCGCGAGAACGGCGACGTGCAGGCCGGGAATCGTCAATGCGTGCGCCACGACTTCCTCAATGTCGGCCATTTGCGGCAACAGCCGCGCGGGCACGAACGAGCCGACCTCGATCTCCTTCAAACCCGCAGCCGCGAGCGCGGAGATCCAGCGCAGTTTGGCAGCCGTGGGCATGACGCTTTTGATGCTCTGCAGCCCATCGCGGGGACCGACTTCGCTAACGAGCACCGCGGGGCGGGATGGATTTTTCACGCAAACTCCTTCGCTTCGTTCTATCTGAAAGAATTACATTCCGTTAGATAGAACTATAGAATGGAAAACGAGGTGGTTTAAGGTGGGTTAACCCGGGTTTTCATGCATTTTCGCGTGCTTGCGTTCTATCCAATAGAACGCTAGAGTCGCTTGCATTCGCACGAGAGGGACGAGGACGTGGTCAACGAAACGCAGGAATCGACGTCACGGCAGTCGACAGCAGCTAGCGATGGCACCAGCGGCGTGGCCGTCCTCGATCGCGCGTTCGCGATCCTGAGAGCCTTTGGCGCCAACGACGACCGGCTCTCCCTTGCCGAGTTGTCGCGTCGCACGGATCTCTACAAGAGCACGGTGCTGCGACTGCTGGCGGCGCTCGAGCACGGCGGATTCATCCGCAGGCTCAGTGACGGGCAGTACGCCATCGGACCACAACCGTTGCGCCTCGCGGCGTTGTATCAACGGTCATTCCAGGTCGGGCCCGTGATCGAACCGATACTTCAGCAGTTGAGCCGCGACCTGGGCGAGACCGCCTCGCTGTACATCAGGCAAGAAAGCTTGCGACTGGTGTTGTTTCGCGTCGAACCCGCGCGGGCGGTGCGCGTGTCGATCCGCGTGGGCGAAGAATTTCCCATCGACCGCGGCGCATCGGGCAAAGTCCTGCTCGCGTTCACGGAAAAGGATGATCCGCGCTGGCAGGCAGTTCGCGAACAGTGTTGGGCTGTCTCGCATGGCGAGCGTGATCCAGAAACGGCCTCCGTCTCGGTGCCCGTCTTCGGTGCGACGGGCGAACTGATCGGCGCGCTCGCATTGTCGGGGCCGAAAGCCCGCTTCGATATGGCGTCGACGATTACCGCCGCGCTGACGGCCCTGCTCGAAGCCGCGAGACGCGCGACCGTCGCGCTGGGAGGCGCGAGCGACCGCTTCGATATCGCCATCAAGAAAGCGGCGACGGAGGGATTTCCCGGCATCGCGGACCTGGCGTAACGACACGTCGGGACAAAGACCCAGCGAATAAACGGCAGTCATTTGATACTCGAACTTTTCCGCGCACCTTCATTTCAAAGCTCACCAGGACTGCCGTCAGTTAAGTCAACACAGTGGATATCCAGACATGAACCGAACGGAAACAGCCATGCACCCGACCTCGATCCCGCGAGTACAGAGACGAACACCGTGGCCAGGCCGGATCGGCGCGTGCATCGCGCTTCTGCTGTTGCCAACGGCGCTCCTCGCTCAGGACGACAAGCCCGGTGTTGCCTTCTCCGCCAACGAGCCTGGCGCACCACTGCCCCCGGGATGGAAGAATCTGCCCGTCGTAAGCGGGAAAGCGGTAACACGCTACACGCTGGTACGCGAGGACAGCACAACCGTCCTGCAGGCCGACGCGATCCATTCCGCTTCGGCGCTGATGCATGAGGGCAATATCGACCTGACTCGCACACCCGTTGTCACATGGCGCTGGAAAGCAGAAGGCCCGGTCGCGGGCGCCGACAACCGTTCCGGATCGAAAGAGGACGCGCCCGCGCGACTCGTCTTCACCTTCGACGGCGACAAGAGCAAGCTGTCGCTGTTCGACCGGGCAAGCATGGACCTGGCCAAGCGCCTGGGCGGTCAGGAGCTGCCCTATGCCACGCTCATGTATATCTGGTCGCCTACGGCCGCGCCAGGCAGCGTCATTCCTAACCCTCATACCGGGCGGGTCCAGATGATCGTCGTTTCCGGTCAGCTCGGCGATGCAGGTCAGTGGCAGAGTCTGCGCCGCAACATCGTGCAGGACTATGAGAAGGTCTTTCACGAACCGCCTGGACGGATCACCGGATACGGCCTGCTGACCGACACCGACAACACGGGCAGCACGACTCGCGCGTGGTATGGAGATGTTCAGTTTCAGGCCGGGCCATGACGACATAGCGTCGATAGCGACCCGCGTGATGGCGCGGCCCGCTCGACTGTTGAAGCGGTTCGGAAGCGCGAGCGAATCTGCGTCGCGCGCTTCCAGGCCTGCATGATGTTTTTTCACGGCCTCGGTGGCTTTCGTGTTACCGGCTGTTCAATTGATCCAGGAGTGCTTGCGCCGTGCGCGAGTCGGCGAGTTCGCTGCCTTCTCTGACGCCTTCGCAGGCGGGCAACAGCACGGAAAGCGCACTTTCCATATCCCCCGACGATGCCAACTGGCGAGCCAGGCTCACAGCCGCGCGAAGCAGCGCAGACTGCGCCCCCTGCATTTGCGCAATGACGATCGCCTCGCGCATGCACGCCAGTGCTTCGTCGCGTCGCGCCGGCCAGCGCGCCGCCAGCAATTCGCCTTTGATTCTCAGCATTTCCGGAAGCTGAAAGCGTCCCCCGTGTTGCGCGACAGCGGCAAGCGCGCGTTCGATCTCGACAAGCCCCGCCTCGGGTTCGCCCGCGCGGCCGAGCGCTTCGCCCAGCAGCGCATTGAAGTACGGCAGGCCCATTTCGGCGCCCGTCGCACTGATCGCCGCGATGCCGTCGCGCATCCTTCGAATGCCATCGTCGAGACTGCCCAGTTGCGCGAGCGCGCAGCCAAGCTGGAAAGTCCCTTGCGACAACAGCAAAGGCAAGTCGTACTGCTCGCAAACCGCGATTTCCTTCTGTGCCCATTGCTTTGCCAATTCCGGCTCGCCGCGCAGAAGATGCGCAAAGCTGGACGTCCAGTAAGCCAGTGCCGTCGTCAGCGGATGATCCAGTTCTTGCGCGAGCTGACGTGCACCGTCGCACGTCGACAGCGACTTGTCCGGGTAGCCGCGCAGACATTGCGCGAGCGCGGTGAAGCATCGGCAGCACACGCCGGGATCATGTCCGGAGTACTTGAATGTGAGTGCGTGGTCTCGCTCGCGCTCGTATAGCGCCATTCCGCTCGTAGCGTGAAACTCGGCAGTCGCGTATTCACCCATGAAAAAGCTGTTGGTCCAGAACAGATGATGTGTCTCGATACGAATGCCGCGGTCGTCGGCATGCTCCGCCAGCGCAGTGCAGCGATTGCCCAGTTCACGCGCGATGGCAGACTCGCCGCGAATCATCCGATATTGCCCTTCGCCTCGCAGCACGGTGAACAGCTCGCTATCGTCTCCTAGCTCCTCGCATAGCGCGCGGGCCTGCGTATAGGCGTCGAGCACTTCCGTGGCCGCCCAGCCCTTGGCCGCCATCATGGTGACGCCGAGCACCTTGTGGAGTTCGAGTTCGTGTCTGAGCAGCGCCGGCGTGCGCGGCAACGTCCGGATGATCGCGAGCCCCTTGTTCACGTGTTCGATTGCCTGCTGAAACGCAGACCGCTGCAGCGCCTTGCCTGCCGACCGGTATAGGTACACGACAGCCTTGTCCCACAGTTCGCCCGCAAGCGCATGATGAGCGAGACGTTCCACATGCTCGTCCAGACGCTGCGCATGCAGGCACTCGACGACCTCCACGAGACGCCGATGCACCGAACGTCGGCGCTCCTTGAGCACGCTCGCATAAGCGACGCGATGAGTGAGCGCGTGCTTGAAGGTGTACTGCCGTTGCGGCAGCAAACGCGTCTGGTAGATGAATTCAGCCGCCTGCAAATCGCCAATCAGATCGAGCACCCTCTCTTGATCGAGTTGCGCGATCGGCTGCAGCAGATCAATCGAGAACTCGTGTCCGATCACGGCAGCCAGTTGCAGCAGCGTCTTCTGCTGCGCGGACAGACGATCGATCCGCGACGCAAGGACGGCATGTACCGTCGATGGAATATCGAACGTGTCGATGGTCCGGACCACCTGGTACGCACCCATCTGGCCGACCAGCGCCCCTGCATCGGCCAGTGCGCGAACCGACTCCTCCAGAAAGAGCGGTGTGCACTCTGTGCCCTCGATCAGGCGTCTGCGCAGCACGCGTAGCTCGCTGGCCTCGCTTGTATCGGTGGCATCGCCGAGCAGCGAATGCAGCAGTTGCTCTCCGCTGCCGGCGTCGAGATTGTCCACGCGCAGCTGTGAGAAGTAGCTCTTGCCCGACCACGCGTGCCGATACTCCGGGCGGCAGGTCACGAGCAACAACACCCGCGACGCACCAATGCAGTCGACGAGATGATCGAGCACGGCCTGCGTGCCGTCGTCGTTCCAGTGCAAATCTTCGACGACGAGAATCAGCGGCGAATTTTCACTGGCGCGCATCACCAGCGCGGCGATGGCCTCAAGCGTATGCTTGCGCCGCTGCGGTGGACTCGCCTTGTCCCACTGCGGATCTTCAGACGGCAAGTCCAGCAGCGCGGCGAGCGCGGGAAGCGTCGGCGCTAGGGCTGGATCGATCGCACAGATGCCCTGGCGCAGTCTGTCGGCCACTTCGGCGATCGTATCGCGCTCGACGATGCCGAACCACGACCGCAACAGATTGGCGAACGGCAGATAGATTGCGCTCGTGTCGTGCGAGATCGTTCCCGTTTCGAGCGTCGTCCACCCGGCCGCGCGCGCCGCGTCGACGAATTCGTGCACGAGCCGGGACTTCCCTACCCCCGGCTCTCCAATCACCGCGCACACCTGGCCCGCGCCGCGCGCGGCACGCTCGAGCAGCCACCGCAAATTGGCCATCTCCGCGTCGCGACCGACAAAGCGCGAAAGACTGCGCGCCGAGCGCGCATTCCAGCGAAGACGCAGCGCGGACTTCGTCTGCAGGATCGAGATCCCAATGGCGGGGGTTGCACCCACGAGCGTTCGCGCGGGAGCGTCCGCAAGTTCGATGAATCCTTCGGCACTTCGCGCTGTGTCGGCACTCACGCCGATTTCGCCCGCAGCCAGTACGGAATCGATCCGGTTGGCGAATTCGGGCACGGCGCCGAGCGCGTCGTAGTGCTGCAAGTGGTCATTGCCGATCGTCCGGACCACGGCCTCGCCGGAATGGATGCCGATCCGCGCCTCCAGCGACGGAGCGCTGCGTGTCAGCACGGCTTCGCGCATTTCAAGGGCCGCGTAACAGGCGCGCACGGCGTGATCTTCATGTGCGACGGGCGCGCCGAACAGCGCGGTCATGCCATCGCTTCGCAGCTGCGTGACGAGACCGCCGAAACGCTGGACGACCTCGATCATGGCCTTCAGTACCGGGTCGATGCGTCCAAGCGCGATCTCGGGATCGCTGGCATCGCTGGCGTCGCTGGCGTCGATCGGTTCGCGCACACGCACGCACAGCACGCTCAGCTGCTTTCGCTCCGCCGGCAATTCTCGTCCGCTCGACGTGCGCTCTGCCTCTTGCGCTGTATTGCCGGCAGACCGGGCCGGTGTCTGAGGCACCCCGCGCGGAACTGACTCATGCTGGATGCGCGCGGCCAGGCGTTGCGTGCTCTCGGCGGGGGCGATGCCGAGTTCGGCATTGAGCACCCGCACGCATTCCTGATACTGCCGCACAGCGGCATCCCGGCGCCCTGTCCTCGCATAGAGCCTCATGAGCGCGGCGTGTGCCCACTCGAGCAACGGGTCGACAATCAGCGCTTTGCTCGCAGTCTCAATCGCCCGGTCCCATTCGTCAGATTGTTCATACAGGCCCGCGAGTTCGGCGAAAACCTCCATCGCGCGTTCGTGATACCAGCGACGCTCTACGGTCATCCACTGTTCAAACGAGTCCTCGCGCAGGCCGAAGCCGTCCAGCAACGCACCGCGGTAAAGCGAAACGGCCTGTTTCAACGAATCGGCAGAGCGCTGGCTCGCGAGATGGACGAACTGCAGCGCGTCGACCTCGACGAGGTGGGCATCGAGCCAGATGGCATCCGTTTCGGCATTCAGCAGCGGCGCGTCCGGCAGGAGTCGGCGCAAACTCGACAGGGTCTGCCGCAAGCTGGCTCTCGCCTGCTCGTCGGCGCTGCGGTCCCAGAACACGCTGGCGAGCTGTTCGCGCGTGCGCAGCATGCCCGGCGACAGCGCGAGGTACGCAAGGACAGCCCTGCTTTTCCTTGTAGGAAATTCCAGCGGCGCGTGCGTCCCGGCAAGCTGAATGTGCAAGCCGCCGAGGACTTGGATCGTAAGCCGGGCCATGTCATGCGCGAAATGGGACACCTGACAAACAGTTTACCCCGCGCGGCACGCGTGATCGGACCTCGCGAGCATTCTTTTTGACGACGTTTTTACGCTGCCGGGCGCGCTGTTGACGGTTCCATGACGTTCGTCGACGACAGTAAAGGCGTGACGATGCCTCAAGCCCGGTCCGGCAACACGTTCAACGGCCCGGACATGCCAGGTGGCAGCGGCACATGAGACCTGAGGTACATCACGATTGAAGGAGTTGTTTCAATGGAAACCATGATCGAAGAGCAATCGCTCGAAACCAATCGCTACGCCAAATGTATTGCCGCATCCAGGCGCGTGCGCTGGGATATCGACCGGGACGTCATCCGCGGCCGGAGCTTCGACTTCACGAAGAAATTCTTGCCGGACGCCCTGTCGAAAGTCGATTCCCTCGCGCTCGTCAGTCCCGACGAGCGGCGTCTGCTCAGTCAGATCCAGGGGCGCACTTACGCGAACATGTTCGGTCTCGTCGAGCGCTTCATTGCAGCGAAGGTACTCGATATGAGCGGTCCGTACCGTCTTGGCGATCAGATCGCGCTCGAAGCACTGGTCCGGTTCAGCGATGAAGAAATCAAGCATCAGGAACTCTTTCGCCGCATCGAGCAGATGTGCGCGCAAGGCATGCCGGCCGGCTACGCATTCCTGCCGGAAGCGAACAGCGTCGCCTCGTACGTGCTCGCGAAGTCCACGTGGGCCGTGCTCGCGCTGACCTGTCATATCGAACTGTTCGTGCTTGCGCATTATCGAGGGAGCATCGATGGCGACATGAACTCGTCCGAGCTCTGGAAGGATGTCTTTCTTTATCACTGGCGTGAGGAGTCGCAGCATGCCATCCTCGACGAACTCGAATGGCAGCGCGAAGACGCAAAGCTCTCACCTGACGAGCGTGACAAGGCAGTCGACGATCTGATCGAACTGGTCGGCGCCATTGACGGCATGCTGCAAACGCAGGCGCATGCGGATGCCAGCTACTTTTCCGCGATCTGCGGACGGTCCCTCACGATGACGGAAGAAGACGCCGTGCGCAACAGCCTGCTTGCCGCCTACAGGTGGCAATACATCCTCTCCGGTGTGCAGGAACCGCGCTTCAGCCGGGCACTCAACAGCATGATCACTGAAAATCAGGCGGCCCGGATCGCAATGGCGATGGCGCCCATCATGATGTAGCGCGAGAGAGCCGGCGCCGACATCGCGAGATGTCCGGCGTCCGGCTCGGGCCGCTGGAAATAGCATGACAGCAGCAGCTTAAACAGAAAGTACGCTCTGAAAATACCAGCGTTGCACTAATCGCTCAAAGCCTTTAACCGCGCGGGTTTCCGCACGCAATCATCGCTGCCCGTTCACGACTGCTCGCCATCACTGTCCATCCTTGACACCGTATCGGCTAGAGTTCCATCTGAGATGCAGGTCCTATTGGAGACAACATGCGCGACAATCTGATTCCCGTCATCGTTAGCAGGAAATGGCAAATCGCCAACGGATACCATGCCGTTGAACTTCGAACGACGTCCAGATCGGCGCTTCCGCCGTATAACGACGGATCGTGTGTCACGCTGTGCGTGAATAGCACCGGCGATAGCGAAAGAATTTATCCCTTGCTTGGTGTGTCGTCCCTGTCGGATGGTTACGTAGTCGGCGCAAGACAGGAAAGCGATGACAAAACCGATAGTCCGCTATCGCCGTTTCTGTTGAATGAACGAGACGAAGTATTTGTCGGCGCTCCCAAAAGCCCACCGACGATTCTGGACAATTGCGCGCGCTCTATCCTGTTTGCCGGCGGCATAGGCGCGGCATCGATCGCGGGAATCGCGAAGCGGCTTGCATCAGCGGGCCAGAGGTTCGAGGTGCACAACTTCGCCCGATCGGCCGACCGCGCAGTTCTCCGCGAAGATCTCGACGCGCTTCGAAGTCACGGCAAGGTCTCCCACTATTTCGGCCTGTCCGACGATCTGTTCGCGCAAAAGAGTGCCCATGCGATGAGTCCAACGCACGCCAACACACAGATTTACTGCAGCGGCCCCCCTGCTTTTATGGACCTTATCGAGCGTCAGGCCCGCGAATGGGTGTACGCAGCGAACATTCATAAAATTGCCCTTGGCGATCAAACGGCATGTTCGGCGACAGCGTGAAGGCGCGATGAGTGAGGGAGGTGAGCTTCCAACTTGCATCGACCGACAGCAGATTCGCCTCAGATGCGTGCGCGCAGTAACATGAGGTTCTCTCTCTATCGGAAATACCTCGATGCAAGTGCTAGTGGATGCAGACGCCTGTCCGGTTGTCGTCAAGGAGATGCTGTTTCGGGCCGCGCGGCGTGTCGAAGTGTGCGTCACGCTGGTCGCGAATCAGTATTTGCGCACGCCGCCGTCCCCCTTTATCAAAGCACTACAGGTGCCCGCCGGCTTCGACTCCGCCGATAACCGCATCGTCGAACTGGTCGCAAACGGCGACCTCGTGATTACGGCGGACATACCGCTGGCCGCCGCCGCGCTCGACAAGGGTGCACATGTGCTCGATCCGCGCGGAAGCTGGTTTAGCCGTGACAATATCCAGGAGCGCCTGACGATGCGCGATGTGATGGATCAGCTTCGCAGTTCGGGCATAGAAACGGGCGGCCCCTCACCTTATAGCGCGATCGACAGCAAGGCGTTCGCGGCACAACTGGACCGCTTCCTCGCGCGCCATCGTGCGTCGTCAGGCGGGACCGCCTGAAGCCTTAAAATTTCCCGGACAAGAGATAGCCGGCGTTCGGCACCTGAGCCTTCAGTCCAAGCGTCTTCAGGATGCGATAAACAGTGGAGACTGCCGCCGACAGAACCGGCTTGCCGAGACGATCTTCAACGGCCTGGATGGCCGGCAACGACGGCATTTGCACGCATGCCGACAGCACGACGGCATCGGCGTTGCTGATGTCCAGCCGGTCGGCGTGAGCAATCAGATTCATCGGATCGAGACGGCCGACGGCCAGATTGTCGGACACTTCAAGGCTCATCGAATCCGTGACTTCGATGTCCTCGCTCTGAATGTAGTCGACAACCTGCTGCGTCAGCGGCTTCATGTACGGCGTGATGATAGCGACGCGCTTGAAGCCCATCGTCTTCACGCCTTCGATCAGCGCACCCGCCGAACTGATGATCGGCGTCGGCGCGTTGTTGCTTTCGACCGCCTTCTGCAACCGCGCTTCGGACACGCGGTGATAGCCCGCGCCCTGGCACA
>BBSL01000431.1 GCA_001319865.1 Burkholderia sp. E7m39
TGGCGACAAGGCATGCGTAGGCGAGAACGTCGCAACGCGCATCGCTGAGTTCGAGCGCGCAACGGTCGCTGTCGACATCCATCTTCTTCAATTCTTCCGGCGTGACATGCATCATGCGCATGCGCGCGGAGTGGAACGTGAAGCGTTCTTCCGGAAAAAGCGCGTGACGCGCGTTGAGCATCGCAGGGATTTCCGTCTCCATAGTCGTGTTGGAGCTGGGCACGATCTGGCCGATTCGATAAGTCTTCATAGTCGATTCAGGTTAAGAGTTGGCAATCAGTTTCCGCTTGTGAGTTGTACGCCCTGCGTTTCCCGAAGCGTGAAGACGAGAATCGCGGCGGTGACATAGGCAATCGATGCGATGCAGTACGTCGCCGTAAAGCCCATCAACGGAATCAAAACGGGGACGAGCTTGATGCCGGCGATCGCGCCGACGCGGCCGAAGTTGAAGCAGAAGCCTGCTGCCGTAGAACGGATGCTGGTTGGAAACAGCTCCGCGTACCACGCACCGAAACCGCTGAAGTAGCCCGTGAAAAAGCCGAGCAGCGCCGAAAGCATGCCGAGAATCACGATGTTCTGTGCGTTGAAATCGAGCTTGCCGTTGGTGAGCGGAATCATCGTCGCGCCGTAGGCGAAGATCGGCACGGCGATGGCAATGCCGACGAAGAATCCGGCGAATGCAGCGCGTCGTCCGAAACGCTCGGCGAGCCAGCCGTACGCGAGATAGCCGGCCGTCGCACCGATACCCGTCCAGACGAGAAACACGGGTGCCTGATCGATGCGCACGTGCAGCACGCTTTGCAGATAGGTCGGCGTGAAGGTCGTGATGATCCAGTAGCCGTACATTCCCAGAATAGAAATCGCCAGCGCCAGCAGCGTCGTGCGGAAAAATTCGGGCTTGAAAATCTGCATCAGTTTGCCCTTGCTCGCGTTCTTCTTCAGAAAGTCGCGGTTGGCGAGCCAAACGGGCGACTCTTTGACGAACACCAGAATAAACAGCGCGATGCAGTACGCCGGAATAGCGGACAGGATGAAAAGCTTGCGCCATGAAGCCGGATCGGACGCGTCGAGCAAAGTCCACGCGAAGATTGCCGCGAGCAAGCTGCCACCCGACCAGCCGGTTTGCATCACCGCGATGGCTTTGGCGCGGCTCGATGGCGCCCAAATTTCGCTGACGAGCGCGACAGCCGCCGACCACAGCCCGCCCACACCGATCCCGACTGCAAATCGGCACGCACTCAGTTCCCAAAGGTTTTGCGCAAAGCCGCACAGCAGCGTGCCCGTTGCGTAGGTCAGGACGGAAATCAGCAGCGTTCTCTTGCGCCCGATCTTGTCGGCGATATTGCCAAGAAAGAAACCGCCGATACCTGTGGCCAGCAGAAACCAGGCGACGGTCGACACGACCTCGGATAGCGAGGCCGTAAACGTATGCGCGACGGCCAGAATGACGAAACCGAACACGGTTGCATCGAGCGCATCGAATAGCCAGGCGCCCCACGAACCGGCCAGCGTCACATAGCGGCTCGCAATTGACATCTCGCCGGTTGAGTCGGCGAGCACTGCCCGCGTTGTCTCCACTGCTCCATTACTGTTCATTGTTTTTCCGATGACGGCCGCATGGACCGTGTTGATCCGAAACCCCCGAACGCACGCGTATTGCGCGAACCCATGACTGTCGAATGCCGCAAAGCGCAAGCCAGTGAATGCCCTGCCGATTGCGGTGGCCGGTTAGAGAGGGAGTCTGGCGCGACGAATGTGCGTCGGGTGGATTGATGCTAAGGACGCTGGGCGCGCCTGTCCAACAACCATTCGCGAGCCCGCCATAACGAAACGCGATGGCAAGACGCGTCAGGCACTCGTGCGCAGATGATCGAAGAACAGGCGAGCAACGGGTGACAGGGCGTCGGCGCGGCGCACGCAGATGACGAGTTCGCGGGTTGCCCACGGCTCGTCCAGCTTCAGCATGCGCGTGCCTGGCAAGCGGTATACCTCGGCGTTGCCGGCAGGCAGAATGCCGACTCCCATGCCGACCTGAACCATCTTGCAGAGCGCGTCATACGACGACACCTCGACCTTTGCGCGCAGGGATTTGCCCGCCTGAGCGGCCGCATTCAGCATCTGAAAGCGCAGATGCGTACCCGCGCGCAGCACGACGTGCTCGTAGTCGAGCGTCTGCGCAAACGTGACGTGCTTGCGGGTCGAAAGGGGGTGGTCGACGGGGACCAGGACCTTCAGTTCGTCGCTGCGAAAAGGATGTACTTCGATATCGGCGCTATGCGGCAGGCGCGTAAAAACGCCGATCTCCGCGACGTTCGCCGCCACGCTTTCGGTGATCGCGAGACTGTCGCGCTCCAGCAGCGACACGTCCACGTCCGGATAGCGTTCGCTGAAGGACTTCACTAGAGGCGGCATGCAGGTCGAGATGGCGGAAATGTTGACCAGCACGCGTACCGAACCGCGCAGGCCGTCCGAGAACGCTTTCATCTGCAAGACGATATTGCGCAGATCGTCCAGCACATCGCGCGACAGAACGGACAGGTTCACGCCCGCAGCCGTCGGTGTGATGCCTTTGTTGGTCCGCACGAGCAGTGGCGTGCCAAAGAGTTCTTCGAGTTCTCTTAGCCGTTTGCTGACGGCGGGCGCCGCGATGTGTTCCAGTTCGGCGGCGGCTGCAATCGTGCCTTCTTCGACGACGCGCACGAACAGCCTGAGCGAAAGTGGATCGAGCTTCAAGTTATGCTCCAGCTTCAGTGAGCGACGCCCGCTGCGGGCGAGCGTCGCCGCAAGGCACGGCGCGGCTTACACGTTGTCCGTCTGTTGTGTCTGATCGAGCCATTCGACGACGTTTCGCACGGTATCGCGATAGAACGTCTGATACATTTCGTGCGTCACGTAGCCGATGTGCGGCGTGGCCAGCAGATTGCGCTGCGACCGCAAAGGATCAGCGGCATCGAGAGGCTCGACGTCGTACACGTCGATGGCGGCGCCTGCAATCTGCCCGTTGTCGAGTGCGGCGCGTAGGGCGTCAATATTCACGATCGGGCCGCGCGATGTATTGATGAGGCGGCTAGTGGGCTTCATGCGCGCAAGCTCGGCCGCGGCGACCAGGCCGCGCGTCCGTTCGCTCAGACGGAGATGGATGGACAGGAAATCCGAGGTCGAAAAGAGCGTGTCTTTATCGACCAGTTGTACGTCTTTCGATTGCGCGCGTTCGGCGGTGAGATTCTGGCTCCACGCGATCACGTTCATCCTGAACGCGCGGCCGATCACACCGACAGCTGACCCGATGTGGCCCAGACCTAGCAACCCGAGTGTCTTGCCGGCGAGCTCAGTGCCGAGCGTGCGTTGCCAGCCGCCTTCGCGCAGCGATTGGTTTTCGATCGCGATGTTGCGCGCCATGCCGAGAATCATCGCCCATGTGAATTCGATCGTCGGCGTCGACGAGTAGCTGGTGTGCGCGACCTTGATGTTGCGTTGCGCCGCGGCCTCCGTGTCGATTGACGCGTTGGCGGCCCCCGTCGACGCAATCAGTTTGAGATTCGGCAGACTCTCGATGATTTCGCGCGTGAGCGGCGTACGCTCGCGCATCACACAGACCACGTCGAAAGGCTTCAGACGCTCGATGATCTGCGCTGTATCGGCAATGTGATGGTTGAAGACCGTGATGTCGGCGCGGCCCTTCAATGCAGACCAGTCGGCCATGTCGAGCGCGACGTTCTGATAGTCGTCGAGTATCGCAATACGGATGAGGGACGACGATGGCATGCTCAAATCCTTTCGGTAGTGAAATGGACGCGGCGCTCGGTCGCGAGCGCCGATTGTGCGCAGTGTACCCGCGGACGCGCATCGCCGCTTTTGCATTGCACCGAGTTGGCTGCCGTGATCTGTTTCACCTCGAGGTCATGCAGGCCGCCATGCGTTTATCGGCTACGTGAAGAACCATCGACTCGCCGCGCCAGGCGCGCAGTATTCGACCCTTCCGGGCGTACCCGGCGCGCGTGGCGTAAACGATGCTAAAGTTGTCATTTACGACGATATTGTTTTCGCAGGGTTGCGGCTAGAGTGGTCCCCGTTGCAGCTTGCAACGTAGATCGATCAAGGAGATCACTCATGAAGGTTTTCGCAGTCGGCACGATCACCACTCCGCCCTCGCCGGAACAACAGCAGCAGATCATGTCGAAGGAAGTGCCCGATACGCTGCAGCTTTATCTCGACGGAAAGATCGAGCAATTCTGGTTTCGCCATGACCGCCCCGGCGTGATTTTTCTCATGCAGGCAGAGTCCATCGATGAAGCCAAGGTCGCGGTCGATCGTCTTCCACTGACGGAAGGCGGATTCATGACGTTCGAGCTGACGCCCGTCGGACCGCTCGCGCCATTGGGCCGCTTGATCCAGAAGTAAGCGCCGCAGGATGGCGGCTCGATGAAATGCGGTGCACCGGCCGACGCAATCGCATCAGTCAGTGCACCCGCGCTTAATG
This sequence comes from Burkholderia sp. E7m39, assembly GCA_001319865.1. Taxonomy (GTDB): domain Bacteria; phylum Pseudomonadota; class Gammaproteobacteria; order Burkholderiales; family Burkholderiaceae; genus Paraburkholderia; species Paraburkholderia bengalensis. The sequence continues at coordinate 4,481 of BBSL01000431.1, forward strand.
CGTGGTAAGGCGTAGTAAGGCGTCTTTAGAACATCTTGCGCAAACCGATTGCCACGCCAAGCTGGTTGGTCCGGCCAACGGTGTTGGTCGGCACGCCGGCGGAATCGACGCCGCCTGGGTAGTCGGCGGAGAAGGCGCCCGTGCCGCGCGCCCAGTCGGTGATCGCATAGACCTCTGACTGCTTCGAGAACGAGTACTCGGCAAGTATGGTGGCCGACTGGTTGACGCCCACACCCAGCGAGCCGTCGAGTCTTTCGGCATTGCGTGCGTGTCCGTAGTAATACGCGAACGTGAACAGCAGCGGCGGGATCGCTTTCCAGTTCGCGCCGATGTAGTACGTGTCGTCGATGCGATTGGGGCTTGCGCCTTTCAGCTTCGGCGAGCCGCCCTGTTGCATGTTGACGTCGGTCAGACCCGTCTGGTCTTGCGCGTGCAGCCAGCCCGCCAGCAGACGTACGTCGTGTGTGATCTGATACGCGCCGCTGATGTGCAGAAAGGTGTTCTTGGCGCCGTTCACTGCGCTGCCGACGGCCATGCCCGTAGCGGAGCCCGTCGCCGAAGTGGGCACGGAGACCTGTTGATAGCCAGCGTTGAGCATCGCGGGGCCGAACGTGTACGTCAGTTCCACCGCGTAGATGGCACCGAGGCCGAGCGCACCTGGCTGATTGCCGAAGCCGTATGCCGCGTCGATCGCGAGATTATAGAAAGTGCCTTTGTACTTGACCGCGTTGTTGATCTCCAGGTACGGACCGATACCGTTGTATGGCCAACTGTTTTGCCAGTAGTTGCCCACTGTCAACGGATCGAAGATGTCGCCCAGCGTATCGTAAGCGGGCGCGTATTGCAGGCCGAAGGTCAGCGCGCCCCACTTGTCGTTCGACAGGCCGACGTAAGCCTGCCGGCTAAATAGCGTGTTGGGAACGTGGAGTTCGCCGTTGAAGGCTTCGAAGCCGTTTTCGAGGTGAAATACTGCGGCCCATCCTCCACCGAGATCTTCACTGCCCTTCAAGCCCCAGCGGCTGTGGGTTTCCGGGCCCGACGTCATGGAGACGAGGTCGTCGCCGCCCGGACCGGCGTTCGTCTGATAGCGGATTGCTTCATCGACGATGCCGTATAACGTGACCGAGCTTTGCGCGATAGCCGTCGAAGTCGCGACGGCGAACAGTGCACCAATGGCACTGGAGTAGACGATTTTCTTCATCACCGATCCACAGTAATTAGTGAGCCTACCGGTCAATACTTCCGCGGATTCGAACCAAAAGATCGTGACGGGCAGAATAGCCGGTCAAATCGGCGAAGCATAGTGATTTGCTGTGGAGTGTTGCTAATTTGCCGTGCCCATGCAGGCGTAGGTACGGGACTGAATGGTATGGTGATTGACGCGTCGGCCGCCCAATTTTCAACGGGTACCAAGAAGCGAAATTGGCGTGACATAGGCGGTTTGTATTGGCGAAGGCGTGAACATTGCGCATCCGATTAGCGACGAATGCGAACTCACCTTGCGTATTGCCCGGTCCGTTCAAGCCGCGCAACGACGCGCGCTTGCGACAGCCAGGATTGACATGACCGCTCACGAAGCGAGCATTTCACAATGCAACGCAGCAATTCAATCTGATCCCAAACGGCAGCCTGGCTGCGCGTACGGCGGGGAAACTTGCGTGAAAAAAGGAAAAGACTTAAAACGGAGGCACCGCCCATGCATCCAATACGTCGCGCAGACGACGCGCACAACATGCGGGTGCATCGAGGAGAACCCTGGATGAAACTGTTCGAACACGCCCTGCCGGCCGCCGACGCGCGTCGCACGGAAACTTTTCAGCATCGGCTGGAATAGTTCAATCCGTGGTGAGCTGTCGAAAACCGACGAAAGCATGAATCTCGTGATGGGCGACGCGGAGCGCAGCGTCGTGCCCGTCAGCCGGGCGCGCGTCGCGCAGTTGAAGGAGCACTTCGGCGTGACGTGGACGCAGCACGCCGGCACGCTGGCGACGTGACTGTTCCCGGCGCAGGCATTTTTCAGGAGGCGCGATGGATGCGATATGTCCGCTGCACGGCCCCACGACCATCGTTCGCACGAATGCGTACGGGTTCCCCGTGTACGCATGCTGCTGCAACGACGTCCCTCATCTGACGCCTCCGGACGCCTGCACGCGGGCACCGACGCAAAGCGGTTCGGAGCCGCAGCAGCGCCCAAGACAGCCGGACGCGAAAAGGGAATGAGGTTGGCCTTGCCAAGTATGTCTCGCGCCGAAACGGCTTGCGTCGTCGCGGCGGCCGGTCCCGGTTTAGGTGCTGCCAGGCTGATCGAATCACCGCCCGACGCCGACCTTTGCAGCCTTCGTTCTGCGCGTTTGCGACGCCGAGTCTGCGAACAGGTCGATCACCATCCCGCGCAGCCAGCGATTGCCTTCGTCGTGGTGAACTCGTGCATGCCACAGCAAATGGATTGGCGCGGCGGGCAATGTCGAAGGCAGCGCCCGCAGGCTCAGAGAAAACGGCGCTGCCAGCTGCAAGGCCAATCGCTCCGGCACCGTGGCGATCAGATCGGTGCGTTGCAGGATATAGCCGACGCTCATGAAATGCGGCACCGTCAATCGCACCCGGCGCTGCACGCCTCGACGTTTCAGCCAATCGTCCACCTGACCGTGTCCGGTGCCCGCTGACACCACCACCAGATGCTCGGCTTCCCGCCACGCCGCGAGCGTGAGCGGCGCATCTTCAAGCGCATGGCCGCGCCTGAAAACGCAGACGTACCGCTGATTGAACAGACGCCGCTGATAGAACCCGCCTTTGAGTTGGGGCAGCAGACCGATGGCAAGATCGACCCTGCCCTCTGCCATCTCGTTGCTCAGATTGACGCTCGTGTCCCGAACGGTATTGAGCGCGATGCCAGGCGCCTCGCGCGATAGCCGCTCGACAAGCGCGGGCAGAAAGACGACCTCGCCGATGTCGGTCATGCCGATCGTGATTGTGCGCGTGACGTGCAGTGGATCAAAACCGGTCTCGGGATTGAGCGCGGCATGCAGGATCGCGAGTGCCTGAGAAACGGGCTCTGCCAGACTCAACGCGAACGGCGTGGGCACGACGCCGCCTGGCCCGCGCACGAACAGCGGGTCACCCAGCCGTCGACGCAGTTTGGCGAGCGCATTGCTCACGCCAGGCTGACTCATGTTCATCTGCTCGGCCACGGTGGATACGCGCCGCTCCTGCATCAACCGCTGGAAAAGCAGCAGCAGATTGAGATCGAGTTCGCTCAGATTCATGACGCGGGCATTCCTCGCTCATTGATTTCAGTGATGTCGTGGATTCAGCCCATTTTATTGTGAAATGGGCCGCCGCTGCCGAGAATTCAGACACGGCACATGCATCAGCTTCAGCACAGCACGGGTGCCCTGCCGACGCAAACACGCAGTCTGAATACTGGAGACACTTCATGAAACAGCTGGATCTGAAGATCGCAATTATCGGTGCCGGCATCGGAGGCCTCACGCTCGCGCTTGCACTGCGAGAACACGGCATCAACGCACAGCTCTATGAGCAGACGGATGAACTTCGCGAGGTGGGAGCGGCAGTCGCGCTCTCGGCGAATGCCACGCGCTTTTACGAGAACATGGGACTGCGTGCAGCCTTCGATGCCGTGTGCGCCGAAATTCCAGCGCTGATCTATCGGGACGGACGCAACGGCGAAGTCATCGGACGGCATCGCGGCGAACCGAGCTATCGCCAGCAGTTCGGAGGTGCCTATTGGGGCGTGCACCGCGCGGATCTGCAGGCCGTGCTGTCGAACGCGGTCGGCCTCGATCGCATCAATCTCGGTCATCGGCTGACCGATCTCGTGCAGCATCCAGATCACGTGAGTTTGAGTTTCGCTAACGGGCGGCGTATCGACGCCGATCTGGTGATCGGCGCGGACGGGGCGCGCTCGATCACGCGACGCTGGATGCTCGGCTACGACGACGCCCTGTATTCAGGCTGCTCAGGTTTTCGAGGCGTGGTACCGGCCGCACGCATGGATCTGCTGCCCGATCCCGAAGCCATTCAGTTCTGGGTCGGACCGCAGGGCCATCTGCTTCACTATCCCATCGGCGACAAAGGCGATCAGAACTTCCTGCTGGTCGAGCGCCATCCGTCGCCATGGTCGTCGCGCGACTGGGTCACGCCTGCAAGCGAGGGCGAGCAACTGCGCCTGTTCAAGGACTGGCATCCGGCAGTCGTGCAAATGATCTCAGCGGTACCGATCAGCCAGCGCTGGGGCCTGTTCCATCGTCCCCCGCTCGGGCGCTGGAGCAAGGGCCGCGTGACCCTCATCGGCGATGCCGCGCATGCGCTCGTCCCGCACCACGGCCAGGGCGCCAATCAGTCGATCGAAGATGCCGTGGTGCTGGCCGCGCAACTGGCCAAAGCGGGCCCGGGCGGCTGGCGCGAAGCGCAGGAGCAGTACGAGCGGCTTCGGCGGGGCCGCACGCGCAAAGTGCAATACGCCTCGATCACGACGGCCGACGTGTTGCATCTTCCGGACGGACCCGAAGCGCAGGCGCGCAATGCGCGTCTTCGCGCACGCGACAGCCTGCTGCATCATCTGGACTGGATTCACGATTTCGACGCGCTCGCACAAGAGCCGACGGAACGCCAGGGCGGCACCTGGCTTTGAACGGCACGCCAGACGTAATGCGTCGCAGCAATCGCAAAAGCGGACGATCAAGCAATGTGTCAGCGCGACCCGTCCGCTTGTTTTCAGTCGTTTCAACCAAAACCGGGCGCAATTACATGAACAAGCACTGCCATATCATGGATATGATTGCGTAAATCACTCCACGCAGCCGGCGTGTCCTGACGCCCGGCTCGATACTCCGCATGCGAGCCGGCACACAAACCGTCACCACGCTGGATACCGCCCGAGCGCACGGCAACCGTGCAGCAATCAGACGCCCAGCGGGTGGCCACTGCCGACAGCTTCTCGCGGACCTCGCCGCACTCGCACAGCCTCCACGACCAGCGCTCGTCAATTGCCTCGAGCGTCTGACGAATCAGATCCATTCGCGGCACACAGACAGTCCCACACAGGAGGCGATATGCACATCGGTATTCCGAAGGAGATCAA